>NZ_CP012403.1:322500-622500 GCF_001305595.1 Azospirillum thiophilum | reverse complement strand
GCAGGTAGCCCAGCTTCTCCAACGTGTAGGTGAAGCGCTGCGCCGCGCTCTTGTCCATGCCGACGGCGGCGGCGACCTGGGTCAGGCTCATGGACGGGCGGGAGGAATCGAAGGCGTGCAGCACGCGGAACGCCTTGTCCACCGACATCACCATCAGCGGGTCGGTAGCCCGGCCTTCGGCGCCAGCGGTGTCGGCCGATGCGTTTTCGACAGCGGCGGCGGTGTCGGCCGGAAGCCCGGCCTTGGACGCGGAGGCGGTGGAGCGGCGCGGTGCCATGTCGGTCGGTCCTGAAAGTGCGCGGTGAGAGATACCGTTGACAGAGTACCCAAAGCAAGCCAAGCTATTCAATACAAGATATTGCTATTCAATACATTACCTTCCGACACCTCTTCGACCCCCTCTTTGCGACGGGGCATTCCGGCCATGGGCGGCGTCCCGCCGGGCCGGTTTCCCCTGCCGTTCGACAGGAGCGCATCCCGTGACCGACTTCATCCTCATCGAAACCCGCGGACCGGTCGGCGTCATCACGCTGAACCGTCCGGAGGTGCTGAACGCCTGGAACAAGGCGATGCGCGACGATCTGGTCGTCGCCTTCGACCGGCTGGAGGCCGATCCCTCCATCCGCGCCCTCATCCTGACGGGTGCCGGCGACCGTGCCTTCGGCGCCGGGCAGGATCTCAACGAAACCAAGAGCTTCGATGCCGACCGCGCCGAGGAATGGGTGGCGGAGTGGGAGCGGCTCTATCACCGCATGCGCAGCCTGTCGAAGCCACTGGTGGTGGCGCTGAACGGCATCGCCGCCGGCTCGGCCTTCCAGGTGGCGCTGCTGGGCGACCTGCGCGTCGGCCATCCCGGCGTGCGCATGGGCCAGCCGGAGATCAATTCCGGCATCGCCAGCACCACCGGCCCATGGATCATGAAGGAGATGATCGGGCTGGCCCGCACCATCGACCTGACCCTGACCGGCCGGCTGATGGAGGCCGAGGAATGCCGCGCCGTCGGCCTGATCAACCGCCTCGTCCCGCAGGACCGCGTGATGGAAGAGGCGCTCGAGCTGGCCGGCGAGCTGGCCGCCAAGCCGCCGGTCGCCATGCGCCTCGACAAGCAGCGCTTCCGCGAGATGACCGAGGCCGGGTTCCGCGACTGTCTGGCCGCCGGCGTGCGCATCCAGCGCGAGGCCTACGCGTCGGGCGAACCGGCGCGGATGATGGAGGAGTTTCTGGCCAAGCGCGCCGCGCGCAAGACGGCGGCCTGACCGGCCCTTGAAAAGCAGGGACGGCTTCCGGCCGTCCCCTCCCCCACCGACGAAACCTTCCAAGCCGGGCGACCGCAAGACCCGGCCAGCGAACAGGGGTTAAGACCATGGGAAAGACCGACGATTTCGCCATCGACCGCCGCAGCCTGCTCGCCACCACGCTGACGGGCGCCGCCGGCACCGCGCTGGCCGCCGCCCTGCCGGCCGCGCTGACCGCCGGGACGAGCCGGCCGGCGATGGCGCAGACGACGCAGATCACCGTGGCCGATCCGGGCGGCCCCTACAGCCCGGCCTTCCGCAAGGCGTTCTACGATCCGTTCGAGAAGGCGACCGGCATCAAGGTCGTCAACGTCGCCCGCGAGGCCGAGCCGACCGCCCAGTTCAAGGCGATCGTCGAGACCAAGTCCTACAGCTGGGACGTCTGCACGCTGACCCTGTCGGCCCGCGACATCCTGGCCCGCCAGAATCTGCTGGAGCCGCTGGACTTCGCCGCCGCCGACGCGCCCGGCCTGATGCCGGAGGCGCTGACCGGCCAGTGGATGGGCACCGACGTCTATTCGACCATCCTCGCCTACCGCACCGACAAGTTCCCGTCCAACCCGCCGCAGAGCTGGGCCGATTTCTGGAACGTCGAGAAGTTCCCCGGCCGCCGGTCGCTGCGCAAGAACCCGATCGACACGCTGGAACAGGCGCTGCTGGCCGACGGCGTGCCGCTGGAGGCGCTGTATCCGCTCGATGTCGAGCGCGCCTACAAGAGCCTGGAGCGCATCCGCCCGCACATCGCCGCCTGGTGGACCGGCGGCGCCCAGTCGACCCAACTGATCCAGAGCGGCGAGGTCGACATGATCGCCCTGTGGAACGCCCGCGCCCAGGCCGCCATCGACGGCGGGGCGCCGGTGAAGATCTCGTGGAACCAGGGCCTCTATTCGATCGAGGGCTGGGGCATCCCGCGCGGCAACCCGCGCGCCGACGCCGCCCGAAAGTTCATCAAGTTCTGCGCCGACCCGCAGCGCCAGGCGATCTTCACCGAGGTGTTGGCCTACGGCCCGACCAACCTCAAGGCCTATGACAGCATTCCTAAGGAGCGCGCCCCGGCGCTACCGACTTTCCCGGGCAACCTGAAGGGCATGACCATCGCGCGGGAGGATTGGTGGGGTGCCAACCGCTCCAAGATGAGCGAGCGGTTCAACGCCTGGATCCTCGGCTGACGTTCATCACAGGAGACCCGCCGCCATGTCCCTCTCCCAAGGAACGGCCCCTCCCGCCTGCAAGCTGCTGGTCGACGGCCTCACCAAGAGCTACGGATCGGTCGTCGCCCTGCAACCCACCCGCCTGGAGGTTCCGGCGGGCGAGTTCCTGACGCTGCTCGGCCCCTCCGGCTCGGGCAAGACCACGCTGCTGCAGATGATCTGCGGGCTGGTGGAGCCGAGCGGCGGACGCATCCTGATCGACGGCCGCGACGAGACGCGGACGCCGGTGCACAAGCGCGACATCGGGCTGGTGTTCCAGCATTACGCCCTGTTCCCCCACCTGACGGTGGCGGAGAATATCGGTTTCCCCCTGCGCATGCGGGGGGTCGCCGCATCCGACCTCGACCGCCGGGTGCGCGACGCGCTCGACATGGTGCATCTCGGCCATCTCGGCGACCGCTTCCCCAAGGAGCTGTCGGGCGGCCAGCAGCAGCGCGTGGCGCTGGCGCGCTGCTTCGTCTACCAGCCCTCGGTCATCCTGATGGACGAACCGCTGGGGGCGCTGGACAAGAAGCTGCGCGAGCACATGCAGTACGAGATCAAGCGGCTGCACCGCGAGACCGGCGCCACCATCATCTACGTCACCCATGACCAGGAAGAGGCGCTGGCGATGTCCGACCGCATCTGCCTGATGAACCATGCCCGCATCGAGCAGATCGGCACGCCGCACGACATCTACGCCCGGCCGAAGACCGCCTTCGCCGCCGACTTCATCGGCGTGTCGAACATCTTCCGCGGCCGCGTCCAGCGGGACGAGGGCGGGGCGCCGATCCTGGTGACCGGCGGCGGCCGTTTCCGCCTGTCCGCCGCATCCGATCCCGCCGCCAACGCCGTGATGACCGGCAACGCCGAGGTGTCGCTGATCGTCCGCCCGGAACAGCTCGACCTGGAGGGCGAGGGCGACAACGAGGTGTCGGGCGAGGTGGTCGACACCGTCTATGCCGGGTCGGAAACCCGCGTGCTGGTGACGCTGGGCGACCGGTCCACCATCACCGTGCGGCTGCGGCGCGGCATGTCCCCGCCGCCGCTGGGCGACCGGGTCGCCGTGCGCTGGCGCAGCGAGGCCGGGGTATTGGTGTCATGAGCGCCGTCCTCCTGCACGGCTCCGCCGAGGGCGGCCTAAGGCAGCGGCTGCGCTTCGGCCCGCTGTGGCTGGCGGCGCCCGGCATCGCCTTCCTCGCCATCTTCTTCCTCTATCCGGTCCTGCGGCTGCTGGGGCTCAGCATCCAGGATGCCGACACCGGCGCGTGGACGGGGGAGCATTACGCCCGCATCGTCGACACCGGCGTCTATTTCCGCGTGCTGATGGGCACCTTCCGCATCGCCGGGCTGACGGCGCTGTTCTCCCTGCTGCTGGGCTATCCGCTCGCCTACTGGCTGGCGCAGTTGCCGGAGCGCCGGCGCGGCACCATGATCCTGGCGGTGATGGTGCCGTTCTGGACCAGCTATCTGGTGAAGACCTTCGCCTGGATGGTGATCCTGGGGCGCACCGGCGTCATCGGCGGCATCCTGTCGGCCGGCGGCCTGCCGGCGCCGGAGATGCTGCACAACGAGTTCGGCGTGATGGTCGGCATGGTCCACGCCATGCTGCCGCTGGCGGTGCTGACCATGCTGCCGGTGATGACCGGCATCGACCGCCGGCTGGTGCAGGCGGCGGAAACGCTGGGGGCCGCCCCCGGGCATGCCTTCTGGCTGGTCTATTTCCAGCTGTCGCTGCCCGGCGTCGCCGCGGCGGGGCTGCTGACCTTCATCTCGTCGCTAGGCTTCTTCATCGTTCCGGCCCTGCTGGGCGGGCCGCAGCAGACCATGCTGGCCCAGCTCATCATCACCCAGATCCAGGAGATGCTGAACTGGGCCTTCGCCGGGGCGCTCGCCACCTTCATGCTGGCGGCGGCGCTGGTCACCTGCTGGGTCTACGACCGCATCTTCGGCCTGTCGACCCTGTCGGGCGAGGGGGCGCGGCGCGGCAAGGGCGGCGGCGCCATGCGCAGGGCCGGCCAGCGCATCCTGTCGGCGATGGCGGCACTGACCGCCGCGGCGGCGCGGGCGACGGCGCCGGTGCTGGGCGAGCGGGGCCGCGACCGGCTGCCGGCGCTCTATTCGGCGCTGGTGCTGGTCTTCCTGGTGGCGCCGGCCATCGTGGTGGTGCCGATCGCCTTCACCAGTTCGCCCTTCCTCGATTTCCCGCCGCCGGGCTACAGCCTGAAATGGTTCGAGGTCTATTTCGGCTCGGACCTGTGGCTGGGGGCCACGCTGCGCTCCTTCGGCGTCGCCTTCGCCACCGCCGTCGTGGCGACGCTGGTCGCTGGACTGGCCGCCCTGGCGCTGGCCCGGTCCACCTCGCGCTGGCGCGGCACCATCTTCGCCCTGTTCCTGGCGCCGATGATCGTCCCGCGCATCGTCATCGCCGTCGGGCTGTTCTACCTGTTCGCCCAAATCGGGCTGGTCGCCACCGACCTCGGCCTCGTCATCGGCCATACGGTGCTGGCCCTGCCCTTCGCCTTCGTCGCCATCGCCGCCGTGGTCAAGGGCCATGACTGGCGCCTGGACCAGGCGGCGGCGACGCTCGGCGCCAACCGGGTCCAGACGCTGCTGCGGGTAACGGTGCCGCTGATCCGCGGCGGTCTGGTGGCCGCCTTCCTGTTCGCCTTCATCACCTCCTTCGACGAGCTGACGGTGGCCATCTTCGTCAGCGGTGGGGTGAAGACCACGCTGCCCAAGCAGATGTGGGACGACATGATCCTGCAGTTGAACCCGACCCTGGCCGCGGTGTCGGTCGTCGTCTTCGTCATCGTCATGGCGCTCCTGCTGATCGCCGAACGGCTACGCCGGTCCGGCCGCTGAGCCGCCCCTTCCCGCTTCCCCTCCCCCATTCCCTTTGTCCGAGACTGTCCGACCATGTCCGATTTCGACACCGGGTTCGCCGGCCTGCTGACCCAGGCCGCGCGGACCGACGGCGAGCGTCCGTTCGCCCGCTACAACGGCACCCCGCTGACCGTCGGCACGCTCGACCGCCAGTCCGACAGCATGGCGGCGGAACTCCGGCGGATGGGGCTGGTCCCCGGCGACCGCGTGGCGCTGATGCTGCGCAACAGCCCGGCGGTGCTGTCCACCCTGTTCGGCCTCGCCAAGGCCGGGCTGGTGTGGGTCCCGATCAACGCCCAGCAGCGCGGCGACGGGTTGCGCTACATCCTGGAGCATTCCGATCCCGCCGCCGTGCTGGCCGACGCCGACCTCGTCCCGGTCATCGCCGACTGCGGCGCCGACCTGTCGGGCAAGCCGCTGGTGGTGGCCGGCGCCGACACCTCCGCAGCCTCCCTGCGGCTGGAGCCGATGCTGGAGTGCGGCACCCGCCTCGAGGGGGCGCTTCCCGGCCCCGACGACCTGTTCGCCATCATGTACACGTCGGGCACCACCGGCCGGCCGAAGGGCGCACAGGTCACCCACCGCATGATGCGGCTGGCGGGCGAGGCGGTCGCCCGCGTGTCCACTGCCCGCGACGGCGACGTGCTGTTCGTGTGGGAGCCGCTCTATCACATCGGCGGCGCACAGATGATCGTGCTGCCGCTGATCCGCGACGTGTCGCTGGCGATGGTCGACCGCTTCAGCGCCAGCCGCTTCTGGGATCAGGTGCGCGCGTATGGCGCCACCCACATCCATTACCTGGGCGGCATCCTGCAAATCCTGCTGAAACAGCCACCGAGCCCGCAAGACCATGACCATCCGGTGCGCATCGCCTGGGGCGGCGGCTGCCCGAAGGAGACCTGGACACCGTTCGAGGAGCGGTTCGGCGTGCAGATCCGCGAATGCTACGGCATGACCGAGGCATCGAGCATCACCACCTGCAACGACGAGGGCTCGGTCGGCGCGGTCGGCCGGCCGATGCCCTGGTTCACCGTGGATCTGCTGGACGGGAGCGGCGCCCCGGTTCCCCACGGCGCCCGCGGCGAGATCGTGGTGCGCACCACCCTGCCCGGCGCCCTGTTCGCCGGCTATTTCCGCAATCCGGAGGCGACGGCGCGGACGCTGCGCGACGGTGCCCTGCACACCGGCGACCTGGGCTCCCTGCTGCCGGACGGCACGCTGCTGTTCCACGGCCGGATGACCGACAGCATGCGCTGCAAGGGCGAGAACGTCTCCGCCTGGGAGATCGAGCACATCGCCGCCACCCATCCCGCCATCGAGGATTGCGCCGTCATCGGCGTGAAGGCGGAGATCGGCGAGCAGGACATCAAGCTGTTCGTCAAGCCCAAGACGGGGGCGACGGTGGATGTCCCCGCTCTCTCCGATTGGCTCGGCCGCCAGCTCGCCCCCTATCAGAACCCCCGCTACATCGCGCTGGTCGAGGAGTTCGAACGCACGCCGAGCCAGCGCATCATGAAGCACCGCCTGTCCGCGGCCACGAACGACAGCTGGGACCGGCAGGCAGTGGGATGAGGCCGGTCAGGCGGCGCGGATCTCCTCCAGGAAAGCCCTGACCTCGCGCTTCAGCAGCGTCGCCCGGTCCGCGAGCGTGTCGGCCGACCGCTTGGCCTGCTGGGTCGCATCGCCGGTTTCCCGCTCTGCGCGCTGGATGTCCAGCACGTTGCGCGAAACCTCGCTGGTGCCGACCGCCGCCTGCTGGGCGTTGCGGCTGATCTCGGCGGTGGCGGCGCTCTGCTGCTCGACCGAGGAGGCCATCTCGGCGGTCGAGCGGTCGATGTGGTCGACCTGCCCGATGATCCCCCGCATCGCCTCCACGGTGCGGCCGGACGCCGCTTTCACCGTGCCGATCTGCTGGCCGATCTGCTCGGTCATCGCATGGGTCTGGCTCGCCAGGTTCTTGACCTCGCTCGCCACGACGGCAAATCCCTTGCCGGCCTCGCCGGCCCTTGCGGCTTCGATGGTGGCGTTCAGCGCCAGCAGGTTGGTCTGCGACGCCACCGCGTTGATCGAGGCCACGATCTGGTCCACCTGCTCGATGGCGGAGGACAGCGCATCCAGGTGGGTCCGCGCCTGCTCGGCCCGTTCGGCGGTCGATTTCGAACGCTGGGCGGCCTGCGCCACGCGCACCGAAAGATCGTGGATCGCCGTCGACATCTCCTCCGCCGCGGACGCGACGGTCTGCACACTCATCGATGCCTGTTCGGAGGCGGAGGCGACGACGACGCATTCGCGCTCCACCTTCTCGACCGCGCCGGACACCTGGGCCGCCGTCGCCTGGAAGCCGGTGGCGGACTCGCTGACCTGATCGACGATGCGCCCGACGCTGGCCTCGAAGCGGGAGGCCAGATCCAGCATCGCGGCGCGCTTGTCGGCTGCAGCCCGCTCCGCCGCGTCGCGGTTCTCCCGCTCCATCTGGTGGGTGCGCAGGATGCTCGCCTTGAAGACCTCCAGGGTCCGGGCCATGCCGCCGATCTCGTCGCGCCGGCCGCGCTCCGGCACCTCGGCCTCCATGTCCTGCTCCGCCAGCCGCAACATCACGCCATGGACGCGCGACAGCGGCCGCGTCACGCTGCGGGCGACCGCCCAGCCCAGCAGCAGGGCCAGCGCGGACAGCCCGGCGACCACCAGCCCGAACACCGTCATCATGCCAAGGAAGGCCGAGCGCAGGTCGTCGGTGTAGACGCCGGTGCCGATGACCCAGTCCCATGGCTTGTAATGGATGGAATAGGCCAGTTTCTCGTAGGTCGGCCCCTTCGGATCGTTGGGCCGCGGCCATTCGTAGGTCACGAACTCCGGCACCGGCATCAGGGCGCCCCGCACCGCCTCGCGGATGACGTAGACGCCGTTGCGGTCACGGATCTCGGCGCCGCTCTTGCCGATCAGGGCGGGGTTCGCGTGCATGACGCTGATGATCTGCGAGGTCCAGATCCAGAGATATTCGCCGTCGGCATAGCGCATCGCGCCGATCGCGGTCTTCGCGCGCTCCTTCGCGTCCTCCTCGCTCATCACGCCGTCCTGCGCCAGCTTGTGGAAGCGCGCGGCGATGGCACCGCCGCTTTCGGCGATGAAGCGGACGCTGTTCATCCGCTGCTCGACCAGCGCACGGTTGACGAAGTGCCCGCCGACCGCCGCCACCAGACCGGCGGCGATGATCGACAGCGACGCGAGAAATCCGATCCGCCACCGTAATGGCAGTTCCGAGAGGCGCATGATTCTATCTTCCCTGTTCCCGGCCCACTCGTCGGGACCGGCTGGACGTCACGGGATGCTGCCCGCACCGGCCACGATGCTGGTGACCGCTTCCACGGTTCCCTGGTCCGCGGAATGGACGCGGCTCACTTCATTGAATGCGGCGATCCGGGCATGGCTGACATGGCTGAACTGTTCCGCCGCCCGCAGGGCCGCGGCCTGCCCGTCCGCCGCATCGGCGACTGCGATGCGCAGCGTGACGGACACATCGATAACCTCTACCATACTACTAACCTCCGAAAGGGTACAAATGGTCGCGGCGCATCCCCCCGACATGTCGTCGGGGGGATGCGCCGCAAGCCTGCCGGTCAGGTCCGCTCGACGCAGAGGGCGACGCCCATGCCGCCGCCGATGCACAGGGTGGCAAGGCCCTTCTTCGCGTCGCGCCGGCCCATCTCATGCAACAGGCTGACCAGGATGCGGGCGCCCGACGCCCCGATGGGATGGCCGAGCGCGATGGCGCCGCCATTGACGTTGACCTTGGCGGCGTCCCAGCCCATGCCGGCATTGACCGCCAGCGCCTGGGCAGCGAACGCTTCGTTCGCCTCGATCAGATCCAGTTCGTCCACACCCCAGCCGGCCTTCTTGAGCGCCAGTTGCGAGGCAGGGATCGGCCCGCTGCCCATCAGTGCCGGATCGACGCCGGCGGTGGCCCAGGAGGCGATGCGGGCCAGCGGCGCGATGCCGCGGCGGGCGGCGTTCTCCGCCGTCATCAGCACCAGCGCGGCGGCGCCGTCGTTCAGGCCCGACGCATTGCCGGCGGTCACCGTACCGTCCTTGGCGAATGCCGGGCGCAGCTTGGCCAGCGCCTCGATGGTGGTGCCGTGCTTCGGGTATTCGTCGGCCTCGACGACGATGTCGCCCTTGCGGCCCTTGATGGTGACGGGAACGATCTCGGCCCGGAAGCGGCCGGCCGTCTGCGCCGCCTCGGCCTTCTGCTGCGAGGCGAGCGCGAACAGATCCTGCTGTTCGCGGGAGAGGGTCCAGACACGGGCGACATTCTCGGCGGTGACGCCCATGTGGTAGCCGTGGAAGGCCTCCCACAGCCCGTCGCGGATCATGCTGTCCAGCATCTCGGCGGTGCCCATCTTGGTGCCGTTGCGCAGATGCATGAGGTGGGGCGACAGGCTCATGTTCTCCTGGCCGCCGACCACCATCACCTCGGCGTCGCCGGTGCGGATCGCCTGATAGCCGAGCGCGACCGAGCGCAGGCCGGAGCCGCAGACCTGATTGATGCCGAAGGCGGTCTTCTCGACCGGGATGCCGGCGGCGACGGCGGCCTGGCGGGCCGGGTTCTGGCCCTGGCCGGCGGTCAGCACCTGGCCCAGGATGACTTCCGTCACCTCGGCGGCATCGGTGTGGGCGCGCGACAGCGCCTCGCGGATCACCGTGGCACCCAGCTCGTGGGCGGGAACGGCGGCCAGCGCGCCGTTGAAGCTGCCGATGGCGGTGCGCGCCGCGCTGGCGATGACGATCTCGGTCATGGAGGACTCCTCCGGAACGGTGTTTCTTGAAGGATCGCAGTTGGATGGCTGGGCTGCCGCGTCCGTCCGGTGGATCGCGGCGGCCGGCCGGTCAGACATCGAAGGTCACAGGTAGAGGCCGATGAGGAAGATGGGCAGCGTCAGGATCAGCGCCGTGGCGCAGTAGCCCATGATGTCGCGCACCCCCAGCCCGGCGATGGCCAGTGCCGGCAGCGCCCAGAAGGGTTGCGCCATGTTCATCCACTCCTCGCCATAGGCGATGGCCATCGCCGCCTTGCCGAGATCGACGCCGAGCTGCTGGGCCGCCGGCATGATGAAGGGCCCCTGCACCACCCAATGGCCGCCGCCCGACGGAACCGCGAAGTTGATCAGGCCCGACGACAGGAAGGCGAGGACCGGGAAGGTTTCCTTGGTGGCGACGTCCACGAACCAGTTGGTGATCAGACCGCCCAGGCCGGAATGCTCCATCATGATCTGGATGCCGGCATAGAAGGGAAACTGGATCATGATCCCGGCCGTGCCGCGTGCCGCGTTGGCGACGGCGCGGGCGTAGGCCATCGGCGTGCCGTGCAGGATGACGCCGGCGATCAGCATGATCAGGTTGACGGTGTTGATGTTGAGGTCGAAGCCCTTGGCCCGGAAATACAGGAACAGGTAGACCAGACCGAAGGCGCCGACGACGAAGCCCAGGATGCGGCTTTCCTCCAGGCGCTCGGCCGGGCTGGCGTCGGGGCCGAGGATGCGGCGGGTCGACGCCTCCGGCTTCAGCAGCGCCGGGTCGACCGCCACCACCTCGTTCGCCTTCGGATGCATCATCCAGCAGATCAGCGGCAGGACGACGATGAGGGCCAGCGTGATGCCGATGTTGTAGCCGGTGAACAGGGTGTCGCCGATCGGGATCAGCCCGACCGTCTTCTCCATCGGGTTGCCCTTGGTCGCGGCGACCAGCGGCACCGAGCCGGAGAAGCCGCCATGCCACGTCATGAAGCCGATATAGGCCGAGGCGATCAGCAGCCGGTAGTCCGATTTCGGCACGCGGCGGGCCACCTCGCGGGCGAACATCGCGCCGACGACGAGGCCGAAGCCCCAGTTGACGATGTTGGTGACGGCGGCGGCGAAGCAGACCAGCATGACACCCTGGGCCGGCGTCTTGGCGATGGAGGCCACCCGCCCCAGCACCTTGCGGATCGGTTCGGAGCTGGCCAGCGCATGGCCGGTGACCAGGACCAGCGCCATCTGCATCGAGAAGGCCAGCAGGTTCCAGAATCCGCCGCCCCACATCTGCACGAGGGCGACGGGGCCGCTCGGCGTCAGCCACCATGCCAGGGCGAAGGTGAGGACGGTCAGCAGGATGGCGAAGACCAGCGGGTCGGGCAGATAGCGGCTGACCAGCCAGGTCAGGGCGCGGGAAATCGGAGTGATCGGGTTGAAGCGGGCGCCGGCCTCCGGTGCCGGCGGGGGAGCAGTGGTGACGCTCATGGCAGGTCTCCGGCAAGGAGGGAGGCCCGTCCGCGCCATCGTACGGCGCGGCGGCCAGCCTCCCCGATGCCCAAAAAGGAACGTCAGACGGCGAGTATGGTCGGCTCAGCCGACGGGCATGACCTGCACGTCGGACGGCACGATCAGCTCGGCGCCGGTCTGGGCCAAGACGTCGGCGACCGTGACGCCGGGAGCGGTTTCCAACAGCACCAGCCCCTTGTCGGTCGGCTCGATCACCGCGAGGTCGGTGACGATCAGGTCGACCCGCCGCACCGAGGTCAGCGGCAACTCGCAGCGCTTGACGATCTTGGGCGTGCCCTTGGCGCTGTGCTGCATGGCGACGATCACCCGCTTGGCGCCGGAGACCAGATCCATCGCACCGCCCATGCCGGGCACCATCTTGCCGGGCACCATCCAGTTGGCGAGCCGGCCTTCCTCGTCGACCTGGAGACCGCCGAGCACGGTGACGTCCAGGTGGCCGCCGCGGATCAGGCCGAAGGACATGGCACTGTCGAAGGACGCGGCCCCGGGGACGGCACCGATCGGGCTGCCGCCGGCATCGCTCAGATCCTCGTTCTCGGCCCCCGGCTCGGGCACCGGGGCCATGCCGACGATGCCGTTCTCCGACTGGAAGAACACGTTGACGCCGGCCGGCAGATGGGCGGCGACCAAGGTGGGCAGGCCGATGCCGAGATTCACCAGGTTGCCCGCCCGCAGTTCCAGCGCAACGCGCTTGGCGATCAGGGTTTTCTCATCCATGGCGATGCTCCTTGGCGACCAGGCAGTCGACCAGCACATTCGGGGTGACGACGCTGTCGGGCGGGATGACGCCGACCGGCACGATGTCCTCGGCCTCGACGATCACCAATCCGGCGGCCATCGCCATCAGCGGATTGAAGTTGCGCGCCGTCAGCGCGTATTCGAGGTTGCCCAGATAGTCGGCGCGCTTAGCGGCGATCAGGGCGAAATCGGCCTTCAGCGCCTTTTCCAGCAGATAGACCGTGCCGTCCAGCTCGATGCGCTGCTTGCCCTCCTCGACCACGGTGCCGACGCCGGTGGGCGTCAGCACCCCGCCGAGGCCGAAGCCGCCGGCGCGCACCCGCTCGGCCAGCGTGCCCTGCGGCACCAGCTCTACCTCCGTCTCGCCGGCGATCATCTGGCGCTGGGTTTCGGGATTGGTGCCGATGTGGCTGGCGATCACCTTGCGCACCGCCTTGGCCGCGATCAGCCGGCCGATGCCGACCGCGGGGCGGGCGGTGTCGTTGGCGATGACCGTCAGGCCGCGCTTGCCCTGGCGGAGCAACTCGTCGATCAGGCGGGGCGGCGTGCCGACCCCCATGAATCCCCCGATCATCAGGACCGCGCCGTCGGGAATCATGGCGACGGTCTCTTCAAGCTTTCGCACTTTACTCATTCGACGTCTCCCTTGGACGTCGGGGTGCCGCGGGCCGGAGCCCGCCGACAACCCCGCGGGCGCGGACCCGCCCGGAACCGGCGGTGAACCGGTGGGGCGGACACTCGCGCTCATTCTTGGTTTCGTGGCCTTGGTTTCGTAGCGCTGCGACCGGAGCGGGCGCGACATCCACGCCATCGCGGTGGATCGTCGGGGCCGGCCGGCCTATCCACACATACGCAAGGGGTATGCCAGAGGGCGGCACCGGGACAGGGTGGCCCGGAGCCTTGGTTTCCGCCGTGGAAGCCGGACGAACAGACCGCCGGTCGGCCTGTTTCGCCCTGGCGGGTGCGCAACTTTGTGCGTGCTGCGCAAGATCTTGCGCAGTGGCCGGCGCCGCCCGGCCCGGGCGCTGCCGCCCCGCTCAGGAGATGCCGTATTCCTGCAGCTTGTAGAGCAGCGAGCGGCGGCTGATGCCGAGTTCCTGGGCCGTCCGCATCCGGTTGCCGTCGTTGCGGGCCAGCGCCTCGGCCACCACGCGGGCCTCGAACCGGCTGACCTGTTCACGCAAACTGCCGCCGCCGGCGATGGGCCGGGCATCGGTCGCCCCGACGGCCTCCTCGTCCTCCCCCGGCCGGCCGGCGATCTGTTCCGGCAGATCCTCGGCGACGATCATCGCGCCGGTGCTCATCACCACCGCCCGCTCCATGGCGTTGGACAGCTCGCGGATGTTGCCCGGCCAGCGATAGGCCAGCAGCCGCTCCATCGCCTGTTCGTCGATGCCCCCGACCTCGATCCCGTTCTCCGCCGCGAAGCGTTGCAGGAAATGGCTGGCGAGCAGCCGGACATCCTCCGGACGGTCGCGCAACGGCACCGTCCGCAGCGTCACGACGTTGAGGCGGAAATAGAGATCCTGCCGGAACAGCCCCTGGCGGACCATCTCTTCCAGGTTGCGGTTGGTGGCGACGATGACGCGCACGTCGGTGCGCACCAGATCCGTGCCGCCGACCCGCTCGAACTCGCGCTCCTGAAGCACCCGCAACAGCTTGACCTGGAGGCCGGGCGAGATGTCGCCGATCTCGTCGAGGAACAGGGTGCCGTGCTCGGCCTGTTCGAACCGGCCGCGGCGGCGGGCCTGCGCGCCGGTGAAGGCGCCCTTCTCATGGCCGAAGAATTCGCTTTCCAGCAGCCCTTCCGGGACGGCGGCGCAGTTGACCTTGACGAAGGGGCCGGCGTTGCGCGGGCTGTTGTAGTGGATGGCCGCCGCCACCAGCTCCTTGCCGGTGCCGCTCTCGCCGGTCACCAGCACGGTCGCGTTGCTCTTGGCGACCTTGGCGATGGTCTGCAGCAGCTCGGTCATGCGCGGGCTGGCGGTGAGGATGCGGTCGGTGCGGTAGCTGCTGGACAACTCCCGATGCAGGGTGGCGATGTCGTCGCGCATCGTCCGCATCTGCAGCGCCCGCCCGACCAGCAGCAGGATTTCCGCGATGTCGAAGGGCTTGATGACATAGTCGAAGGCGCCGTCCCTGATCGCCTGCACCGCGGTTCCCACCTCGGCGAAGGCGGTCATCAGGATCACCGCGGTCGAGCGGTCGAGCTTGCGGATCTCCGCCAGCGCCTGCAGGCCGGTCATCCGCGGCATGCGGATGTCCATCAGCACCACGGCCGGCCGCTGCGCGGCGAAGGCGGCGACCGCCTCGACCCCGTCGGCGGCAGTGGCGACCGCCAGCCCCTCGCGCGACAGCACGGCGGCGAGCATCTGGCGGATGCCCTCGTCGTCATCCACCACCAGGGCCGTCGCGGCGGGAAGTCGGATCGTCATGTCTCGGCCACCGGGCTGTGAAGAAAGGGGATGCGCAGGGTTACCACGGTGCCGGCACCGGGCGTGCTGGCGATGGCGATGGTGCCGTGATGGGCATCGACGATGCGGTGCGCCATCGCAAGCCCCAGCCCGGTCCCGTTGGGCTTGGTCGAGAAGAAGGGATCGAACACCTTGTCGACATTCTCCGGCGCGATGCCTTCGCCGTCGTCGCTCACGGCGATGACCGCCTCCCGCCCGTCCGGGGCGGCGGTGGAAATGGCGATGATGCCGGTATCCGGCGTCGCCTGGATGGCGTTGATGATCAGGTTGAGCACGACCTGCTTCAGCGCCTCGCCATCGGCCTCCACCTGCGGCAGGTCGGCGGCGAGGTCGAGCGTGATCCTGGCATTCGACTTGCGCCCGGCCAGCAGCGACACCTCGCGGATCAGGTCGTTCAGCTGCACCGGCCGGATCGTCGGCGGCCGGGGGCGCCCGAACTCCAGCAGTTCGGTGACGAGCCGGTTCAGGCTGTCGACCTGCCGCACGATCAGCGGGGCATAGCGCTGCCATTCCTTGACGTCGTCGGACGTCTCCAGGAACTGCATGAAGCCGCGGATCGAGGTCAGTGGGTTGCGCACCTCGTGGGCGAGGCCGGCGACCAGCTCGCCCAGCGCCGCCAGCCGGTCGGCCCGCATGATCTGCGTGCGCAGCCGCCGCTGCTCGGTCAGGTCCTTCAGCACCACCACGGCGCCGATGGCCTCGCTCCGGCTGTTGCGCAGCAGGCTGCTGGACACGTTGAGATGCAGGGTCTGGCGGGTGCCGGGAAAGTCCAGCGTCACCCCGACATGCGGCTGCCCGGTCTTCAGCGTGTCCAGCAGCGGGCTGGCGAACTGCCCATCCGGCTTGAACAGCGAATCGTACGGTTTGCCGATCACCTCGGCGGCCGTCACCCCGACCATCGCCGCCGCCGCCGGGTTGACGGCGGTGACCTGCCCAGCCCGATCCACGGCGATCACCCCGTCGGCGATGCTGTGCAGGATGTTCTCGGTCAGCGACCGGGCGTCCAGCAGGGCGCGGGCCATGCCGTTGACCTCGACCGCGATCTCGCCGACCTCGCCCGGCGGCGGCAGGATGGCATGGCCGAGGTCGCTCCGCATGCGGAGCAGCCCGTCGATGATCCGCCGGATGTCCCGGCCGACCCCGCGCGACAGCAGATGAGTCAGCAGGAGGCCCAGCAGGATGCCGGCAATGCTGACCGTCAGCACCGCCCGGTCCATCGCCGCGGCCTGACGCTCGACGTCGTCGGACAGCTCGTTGGCCCAGATATAGCCGATCACGCCGCCGTCGCGGATGATCGGCAGCATCGCGTTGAGGATGAAGCCGCGCACCTGCCGGCCGCTTTCCACCGCCTGCCGGCCGCTTTCCAGCACACGCCAACCGGGATGGTCGGGCGGGATGCTGGTGCCGACGGTGGCGCTGTAGTCCCGGCTCGGCCCATAGGTGATGATGGCGTCGAGCGCCTTGTTGTAATAGCCGACCCCGACCCCCGGATTGGCCCCGGCGACGAGGTCGGTGAAGGGCGTCAGCCGCTCCGACAGCGCCCGGATCGCGGTGTCCCGGCCGGTGGCCGCGATCCCAGTTCCGGCCGCCAGCTCATCGAAACCCCCATCGAAGCCGGGGCCGAGATGCGCATCCAGGAGCCGGGTCAGCCCGAACAGCTTCTCGGTCTTTTCCCGGACCAGCGCCTGACGCCCTTCCCGCTCCAGCAGATAGCCGGTCAGCGAGATCGGCAGGACGACCACCACCAGGGAAACCAGGAGCAGCTTGCCGCGCAGGGTGTTCGGCAGACAGCCGCGAAACCAGTCTTGAAACCGTTCCAGGGGCCGCATGACGCCCACTCCTCCCGGAAGGGCGCGGCTTCCGCCCGCCCGATCCCGCGGCGATAGCAGATTTGCCGGCGCGGCGGGAGGCCCAAGCTGCGCAGGGCAGCCACGGCGATTCCGTGACGGTGGCCGGCGGGCCGGTCGGGCCCCGGCCCGGGCCGGGCTGGGCGCCCGCGGCATCAAGCCGAGGCGGCGGCGCGCTCCAGCCGGGCCGGGATGCCCTGGCGCACCGCGGTTCCGGCGACCGGGTCCACCCACACCGCACCACCCGGGCGGGTCGGATCGGCGATGCCGAGATCGTTCAGGTTCAGGCCCGCCCCGATCTCCTCCATGCGCGGCTGGTGCCGGTCGCCGATGCGGTGCGCCCGCGCGCCGTATTCGCGGTGGCCGAAGCCGTGCTCCACCGCCAGCACCCCCGGCATGACGCCATGGCGGACGATGGCGGTGGCCGTCGCCTCGCCGCCGGGGGTGGCGAGGCGGATGCGGTCGCCGGTCTCGATGCCCAGGCGGCGGGCATCCTCCGCATTGATGCCGACCGGGTTGTCCGGATGCAGGTGGCGCAGGCGGCTGGCGGCGATGGTGTAGGCGCTGATCAGCACCGACTTGGAGCTGACCAGCTGGAACGGCCAGTCCGCCGGCTTGTAGACCTCTGCGACCGGCGTGCCGTCGGCGAACAGCGCCGGCATCCACGCCGCGGTTCCCGGCCAGCACCGCCCGGTGATGCTGCTGCGCGAGGTGCCGACCGTCTCGTTGTAGATCTGAAGCGGCTTGGCGAAGCGATGGGTCGCGCGGTCGCCCTCGAAGCCCTCCGCCTGGTTCTGGTAGCGCCCGCCGCGCGCCAGGATGAAGGCGACCTTGCGCCATTCCTCCGGCTTCAGCGTCGCCTGCAACTCCGACAGCAGCCGCCCGACGCCGGACAGGGCGATGTCCTCGTCGGTGGCGTCGGACACCGGCTGCTTGCCCGCCCAGGCGATGTTGGCACCCGCCCGCAGATGCCAGTCCGCGGCGGTTTCCAGCGGATGGCGGTTGCCCTCCATGTCCTCGATGGCCTCGCGCCCGAAGCCGGGCAGGCCAAGCCGCTTGGCGACGGCGATCAGGAAGGGTTCGAGCTGGATGTGCTGGCCGTCCGGCAGGCTGTCGGTGCGCGGGGTCAGCACCGGCCAGCGCGCCGTCGTCATCCTGGTCGGCACGCCCCCCCAGGCCGAGGTCCAGCCCCAGGTCTCGTACAGCACCGTGTCGGGCACGATATAGTCGGCATAGGCCGAGGTCTCGTTGATGAAGGGGTCGATGGCGACGACCAGCGGCAGCGCCTTGGGATCGGCCAGCCGTTCCAGGAAGCGGTGGCCGCCGGGGATGCCGTAGACCGGGTTGGCGTTCCACAGCAGCAGCGCCTTCACCGGATAGGGATAGCCCTCCGCGATGCCGCCTGACATCCATTCCGTGGTCAGCCCGGGGGCGGTCGGATACCAGGGGGCCGCCGCCGGATAGGGCCGGCCGGCCGCCTTGCCGGCCTTGAACTCCGCCGTCTTCTCGTACGGCACGTTGCGGCCGAGCGGCACGCCCGCCGGCTTGACCTTGCCGGGGAAGCTGGCGAGCTTGTAGCGCGGGCCGTCGCCGTCCGGCGGGAAGCGCCCGCCGCCGACGATGGTGCCGCCCTTCCAGTTCAGGTTGCCCAGCAGCGTGTTGATGGTGACGACCGCGAAGGCGTTGTAGAAGCCGCTGCCCGACATCATGCCGCCATGCGAATTGACCGCGGCCTTCTTGCCATGGCTGGTCAGCTCGCGCGCCAGCCCGGCGATGACGTCGGCCGGCACCCCGCAGATCCCGGCGCAGGCGGCGAGATCCCGCGTCATCGCCTCCTCGCGCAGCAGGGTCAGGGCGGTCTTCACCGCCACCTCGCCGCCGGGGGTGGCGACGGATCCCGCATGGAACAGGATGGCCGGTCCGGCCAGCGCGTCATGGGCGGCCGGCTGGCCGCCGGCCGGGTCGAGCACGACGAAGGCATCGCGCTCGCCAAAGCGGTCCGCCTCCGCCAGCGCGCCCCATCCCATGTCGGAGGCGCGCAGCATCCGCCCCTCGCGCGGGTGGCCCTTCTGGACCACCACCAGATGGGTGGCGTTGCACCATCCGGCCTCCCCCGCCGCCTCGGCCGCCTTGCCGTTGGGCTGGGCAAGATAGCTTGTGTCGATCCGCCCGTTCTCGAACATCCAGCGGACGATGCCCATGGCGAAGGCGCCGTCGGTGCCCGGCCGGATCGGGATCCAGTCGGCGCGGTCGCCGGCCGCCGCCGCCTTGGCATTGGTCAGGACCGGATCGACCACGACATAGGTCAGCACGCCGTCGGTGCGCGCCTTGGACAGCAGGGTCGCCTGCCGCTTGAATGGGTTGCCGGCATTGGACGGGGCGGTGCCGATGAAGACGACGAACTCGGCGTTCGCGATGTCGGCCTTGGCGTGCGGCTGGGTCTTGGTGTCGCCGAACACCGCGCCGGACCCAGCCCGATAGGCGCCGCCGCAATAGGAACCATGGCCGACATAGTTGATGCTGCCGTAGGACTGCTGGTGGAAACGCTGCACCAGCGCTTCCCGGCCGTCCGGCACGCCGGAGATCAGGGCGACCTGATTGGCCTTCGGCCCCAGCTCCGGCGCGGCCGGATCGATCGGGGTCTTGAGGTCGCGCAAGGCGCGCAGCCCCTCCACCGCCCCCTCGCCGAACAGGTCGCCGCCCTCGCACACCTCCTGCACCAGCTGCTCGAAGGAGATCGGCAGCCATTCGCCCGACCCGCGCGGCCCCACCCGCTTCAGCGGCGTGGTCACACGGAAGGGAGAGGTCACGTTTTCCAGCACCGCGTTGCCGCGCCCGCAGGCGGTCGAGCGCCCGGCCAGCCCCTGCTCGTGGAAGCGGGACAGCGCCCGGAAGCTCTCCTTGACCGGCGTGCCGTAGGACAGGAAGGGATCGGTCGACATCGGGCTGTAGGGGTTGCCGGCCACCCGCAGCACGCGGTTGGTCGCGGTGTCCACCCGCACCCGCACGCCGCAGAGCGTGGTGCAGCCGATGCAGCCGGTATAGGCCACGATCTGGCCGGGCGTGGGGACGACATCGCCGCTGGCCGGATCGACGCGGAATTCCGGAGGAAGGGCGTTGCCGGACAGGGCGCTTGCCGGATGGTCCCCGGCCCAGGCCCCGCGGGCGAGCTTGCGCCCGGTTTCGGAGAAGCCGGCGGCGAAGGCGGCCAGCGCGCCACCGGCGGCGGTGGTCTTCAGGAGAAGGCGACGGTTGATCGACATGATGCGTCTCCGGTCACTCGGCCGTTCATTCGGCCGCGGCGGGCGTGGGGAAGGCGGGAGCGGAGTCCGCCGGCCGCGACCGCGACGGCGTCGGCAGGACCGCGGTGATGAGGATCAGCAGGAACAGCCACAGCCCGGCCGACCCGAGGATGCCCATCAACCCGTCCGGCCCCGCCGGCAGCGTGTAGTCGTAGAAACCGGCCCCGGTCTTCGGCACCGTCTGGCCGCCGATGAACACGGTCCAGCGGAACATCCAGGCGCTGTGCAGTGCGATCAGCCCGGTCAGCAGCCCGCTGCCCGCCGGACGGACGATCGCGATGACGAGGGGCACCAGCGTCGCCGCCGCCGCCCAGGCAGCCGTGACCCGCCACGCCTCCGACCCGGCCACGCTGGCCAGCGCCCGGGCATGCCAGGGGTCGAGCGCGAAGAGGCCGAGCGCCAGCCACAGCGCGCCGGCGGCCATCACGCCGCCCAGAACGAGCGCCAGCAGGCGGTTCGCCCGCACCTCCACCTCCCGGTCGTTGCCTGAAGCGAAGCGGTTCAGCACCAGCACCAGCCCGGCCGCCCCGGCCAGCGCCGTCAGCAGGAACTGCACCGGCAGCAAGGGCGTGTGCCACAGTGGCCGTGCCTTCACCACCATCACCTCCGACCCGGTGTAGAGCGCCACCAGCGCCGCCCCGGCCAGGGCGACGAGGCCGGTGATGCGGATCAGCCGGTCGTCCCGCCCGCCGCCCAGCGCGGCCAGCCGGTAGAGCGGGGCCAGCCGGCTGTCCACCCGGCCATGCGCCTGCAACTCCTCGCGCAGGCAGGCCCAGCCATAGGCCAGCAGGCCGCCGAGATAGACCGGGATGAAGATCGATCCCCACCACATCCAGGAGGAGGGGCGCAGCACCACGTAGAAATGCCAGAAGCGGCCGGGCTGGTGCAGGTCGGACAGCAAGGCCACCGGCGCGGTCAGCCCGCAGGTCAGCGCCACCAGCAGCGCCACGCGTCCCAGCCTGCGCCACGCGTCGCGCGCGAAGGCATAGCCGGGCAGGCTCAGCAGCAGGCCGCCGACCGACAGGCCGATCAGGAAGAAATACTGCACGGCCCAGGGAAGCCACGCGACCTCGCGGGTCACGTTGATGACCTCGACGATGTTGGTGTCCATCACGCGGACTCCTTGTCTGCGTGGGATCGCGCATGCGGCGCGTCGCTGGGGCGCCACAGCGTCGGCGTTCCGTCGACCTTGCCGGCGAAGGCCGGCTGGAGGCCGATGTAGAAGACGCGCGGCTGGGTGCCCTGTTCGGGCTTCAGCACCTTGGGCATCTGGTCGGGCGCCCTGTCGGACGTATGGTCGGACGCATGGCCGCGCACCAGCACCGACACAGTGCTGTTCGGGTCGTTCAGGTCGCCGAAGATGCGGGCGCCGCCGACACAGGTCTCGACGCAGGCGGGCAGCAGCCCGGCATCCACCCGGTGGACGCAGAAGGTGCATTTGTCGGCGGTCTGGGTATCGTGGTTGATGAAGCGCGCATCGTAGGGGCAGGCCTGGACGCAATAGGCGCAGCCGACGCACACCGTGTTGTCCACCACCACGATGCCGTCCCGCCGCTGGAAGGTGGCGCCGGTCGGACAGACCGGGATGCAGGGTGGATCCTCGCAATGGTTGCACAGGCGCGGCAGCATGTAGGTGCCGGACGCCCCCTGTTCCGTCACCTCGTAGGTCGAGACGATGGTGCGGAAGCTGTTGTCGGGAACCGCGTTCTCCATGATGCAGGACACCGTGCAGGCCTGACAGCCGACGCATTTGCGCACGTCCACCACCATGCCCCAGCGATGCGCCGGATCGCCCCCCTTGCGCGCCTGGCCGGTGTCGGAGGCGGCGGCCGGCGCCGGGGCCAGCGCGGCCGCGCCGATGGCGGCCGCCCCCGCTCCCAGGCAGAAGTTGCGTCGTGATCGGTCCATGGCAGGCCCCTTCGCACGGAAATCCCGCCCATGGGTGTCCCCATCGGGCGTTCTGTCCGCGATGCTACCGGGGACCGGCCTGCCGGCCCATTGCGGTACCCCCTAGAGTTTTTAGGGTTTACCGCAAGGACGATCTGTCGCAGTCCGTTGGGATACCGGAACGATTTTCCGGCACTTTCTCCGGCGCTTGCTCCCCGTCCCTACCGGGATTCCATCAGCAGGCGGGTCAGGTCGGTGATGGAGGCGACCTCCAGCTTTTCCATCGCGTTGTGGCGGTGGACCTCCACCGTCTTCAGGCTGAGATTGATCTCGGCGGCAATGACCTTGTTCGGCTTGCCGGCCACCACCAGCTCCGCCACCTGCCGTTCGCGCGCGGTCAGGCGGGCCAGCCGGGCGTGCAGCTCGGCCTTGCGCGCCCGGTCCCGCCAGAGGGCGGCCGACTTCTCCAGCGCCTCATGCACGCGGTCGAGCAGCATCTGGTCGTTGAACGGCTTCTCGATGAAATCCACCGCGCCGGCACGGAAGCTGCGCGCCGCCATCGGCACGTCGCCATGGCCGGTGACGACCACGACCGCCAGCGGCGAGTCCGCACGGGCAAGCGTGTCCTGCAACTCCAGCCCGCTCATCCCCGGCATCCGCACGTCGGTGACGAGGCATCCCGGCCGGCCGGTGCCGACCGCGCGCAGGAACTCCTCCCCCGAGGCGAAGGGCAGCACCGGCACCCCCAGCGCGCCGATCAGCCAGACCAGGGAATGGCGCATCGCCGGATCGTCGTCGACGACATAGACGGTGCGGGCGGCGTGATCGGCAGTCCCGGCGGCGGTTGCGGTCATGATGACGTCTCTCCCCGATGATCCGGGCCGGCGGCCGGTCCGCAGTTGTCGGCGATGGGCAGGACCACGCGCATGACGGTGCCGCCACCGGGATTGTCCGACGCCTCCAGGTGGCCGCCGTGCGCTTCGACGATGGTCCGGCAGATCGACAGGCCCAGCCCCATCCCGTCCGGCTTGGTGGTGAAGAAGGGTTCGAACAGTCGCGCCCGTGCCGCATCGGACAGGCCATGGCCCCGATCGGCGACGGCTATTCCGATCCGCCCCGGACCTTCCCCCGGCAATTCCATATGCGTGCGGACGGTCACCCGCGCCGCGCCGGGTTCCACCCCCTCCATGGCATCCAGCGCGTTCTTGACCAGATTGAGCACGACCTGCTCGACCTGCACCGCATCGGCCTGCACCGGCGGCAGCCCGTCGGCCAGCTCTGCGGCGATGGCGATGCCGTCGCTCCGCGCGTTGGCTTCGCACAGGACGATGGCCGCACGTACCGCCTCGTTCACGTCCACCCGCTCGATGTGGCCGCCGCCCTGGCCGGTCCGGCCGCGGGCGAAGCCGCGGATGCGCGCGATGATCCGCCCGGCGCGCTCGGCCTGTTCGGCGATGGCGCGGGTGATACCGGCCAGCTCCACCGGATCGCCGGCCCCCATCTCCAGCCGGCGGGTACAGCCGCGGGCGTAATTGGCGATGGCGCCCAGCGGCTGGTTCAGCTCATGGGCGAGGTTGCTCGCCATCTCGCCCAGGATGGACAGGCGGGCGACATGGTCCATTTCGCGCCGCCGGGCGCGGGCGCTTTCCTCCGCCCGTCGGCGTTCGGCCATCTCGTGGACGAGGCTGCCGTTGGCAGCCCGCAATTCCGCCGTGCGCACCTTGACCAGATGCTCGACCCGGAGCGAATGGATCGCCCACCACAGCAAGGCGGCGGCGGCGAAGGCCAGCCATTTCCAGTAGCGCCACAGCAGGTCGGCCAGCGACACCTCCCGCAGATGCCGGTACGGCCCGATGCGCAGGGCCTGGAACAGGCCGTGGACCGGCTGGTAGTCCAGCGGCACCGTCCAGCCGAGATAGCCGCCGGCCAGCGCCGCCGGATGCTTCTCCGGCATCTGGAACAGGGCGACGACGACATCCTTGGCCAGCGCCTCCGGCGTCGCGGCCAACCGCGCCAGCGGCCAGTCCGGATACAGGTCGCTGGACAGCGCGCAGCCGAAGCCCGGCGCCGTCCGGGGAGCGAGGATGCGGAATCGGCTGGGATCGATGCGCCCCTCGGCCGCCAGCTCCTCCAGCACGCAGGCGCGCAGGATCCCGGCGTCCGCCTCGCCGTCGCGCACGGCGAAGGCGAGGCGGTCGACCGGAAATCCCGAGAAGCGCAGGTCCCGCAGGTCGCCGAAGGGATCCAGGCCCGCCTTCTGCATGAGGCCCCAGGCGATTTGAAAGCCGCCGAACGCTTCCGGGTCGCTCGCCATCACCGTATGGCCGGCGAGATCGGCGACCCCACGGATGTCGTCGCGGTCGGCGCGCACGATCAGGGTCGAGCCGATGGCCGCGCCCGTTGGCCCGCTGCGCGCCGAATGCAACGTCGCGATGCGGGTCACGCCATGGCGCGCCTCGAGCTCCACATAATTGCCGGTGTTGGTCAGAACGAAATCGACCGCCCCCGTCCGCACCGCCGCATCCATGCCGGCAAGGTCGAGCGGCACCATCTCCGCCCCACGCTCGGGAAAACGGTCGGCCAGATAGCGGACGGTCGGCTCCCAGACGGCGTTGGCATGGTCGTCGCCCCGATAGGCCAGCACCCCGACCCGGATCGGCGGATCGGCGGCCACCGCCGGGCCGAGCGCCGCGCACAGCAGTCCCAGCGCCCCGAGAACCGGGCCGGGAACCAAGCCGAAAGCCAAGCCGGGCGGGCGGAGGCCACCCCGCTTCCCGCCGCCAATGCCGATACCGAACACACCCACCCACCCGGTTCCCGCCTGCGATCCACCACGCCGTCCCATCGGCCGAGCGATAGCCCAGTCCGGGGCCACCGACGCTGATTCAGGTCAAGGAACCGCATGTATGGACGGTCCTTCCGGTTCGGCATCCCGCATGGCTCCCTTCCGCCACCGCCGGCGATCCCAGCTCGCGATCGACAGGTGCATTGCCATATAGACCTGTGGGATCGATAGTCCCACCAGTTGCCGGAAGCACCACAACCATGCGAATCCTGATCGTGGAGGACGACGACATGCTGCGCGACGGTCTGTCCGTCGGATTGCGGATTGCCGGCTTCTCCACCGAGGCGGTGAGCAACTGCACCGATGCCGGACACGCGCTGGGGCTCGGAGGCTTCGAGGCCGCGGTGTTCGACGTCATGCTGCCCGATGGATCGGGCATGGACCTGCTGCGCGATCTGCGGGCGCGAGGCTCCGACTTGCCCGTCCTGCTCCTGACCGCGCGCGACAGCCTGGGCGACCGGGTCTACGGCCTGGATGCCGGGGCGGACGATCATCTCGGCAAACCGTTCGAACTTGACGAGTTGGCGGCACGGCTGCGGGCGCTGCTGAGACGTGCGAGGGGCCGGGCGGAAAATCTGCTGGAATGGAACGGGCTGCGGCTGGATCCGGCGCGGATGCGCGGCCTGATGAACGGGTGCGAATTGGGGTTCTCCAGGAACGAATTCACCATTCTGCTGGCCCTGATGGAACGGCCGGGCGCCATCCTGGCCAAATCCGTCCTCGAAGAGCGGCTCTATGGCTGGCAGGAGGATGTGGAAAGCAACACGATCGAGGTCCATGTCCACAAGCTGCGCGCCAAGCTGGGGGCCCGCTACATCGAGACGGTGCGCGGCGCGGGCTATCGGCTGGCGGCCGGGGCATGATGTCGATCCGCAAGCGCCTGTTCGTCATTCTGCTGGCTGCCATCGGAACCATCTGGCTCGCCGCCGTACTCTGGATCCAGACCTGGACCCGCGACGACGTCGAGCATGTGCTCGACCGTCGCTTGCAGGAATCGGCCCATATGGTCGCCTCGCTGATCGGGCAGGCCGGCGTCACGGCGGCGACCGCGGCCGAACAGGTGGACAGCGCCCCGGCCTTGCCCGGTGCCGGACGCCACGATTACGCCCGGCAGATGTCCTGTCAGGTCTGGGGGCTGGACGGACGGCTGATCGGCGGGTCCAAGGGCGCGCCGGACGGCCGCCTGGCGGACGATGACGAGGGGTTCAGCGAGAAGGCGGTCGGCAGCGAGGTGTGGCGGGTCTACAGCCTGGTCGACCGCGGCCTGGGCATCCGCGTGATGGTGGGGGACACGCGCACCATGCGCGACCGGCTGGTCAGCGGCGTGACGCTGGGCCTGCTGCCGCCGGCCCTGCTCGTCCTGCCCTTCATCGCCTTCCTGATCTGGTGGGCGGTGGGGGCTGGGCTGGCCCCGCTGGACCGCATGGCGGAAACTCTGGCCCGGCGGACGGCGAACGACCTCGGCGCGCTCGACGAAGAAACGGCGCCGAAGGAGCTTCGCCCGATGATCGCGGCGCTGAACGGCCTGTTCCGGCGGGTCGATCTGGCGCGCGAGCGCGAGCGCAGCTTCACCGCCTTCGCCGCCCATGAACTGAAGACGCCGCTGGCCGGGCTGAAGACGCAGGCGCAGATCGCCGTCATCGCCCCGGACGAACCGACCCGCCGCCGGGCGCTGACCCAACTTGCCGGAGGGGTGGACCGGACCGACCGGATGGTCCGCCAGCTTCTGGACATGACGGCGGTGGAAAACGCGCCGGATCCGGCGGGCAGCACGCCGATACCGGGTGGCCGCGTCCTGACCGAGGTCGCCGACGACCTGTCGGCGCTGGCGGTATCGCGCGGGGTGGCGCTGCGCATCGATCCGGGCGATTGCCGATGGGCCACGCCCGGCGGCACCCTGCTGGCATCGGCGCTGCGCAACCTGATCGAAAACGCCATCGCCGCCTCTCCGCCCGGCGCCGCGGTGGACGCCGTCCTGCACTGCGAGGACGGCCGGGCGGTCTTCCGCATCGCCGACCGCGGACCCGGCATTTCCGAACGCGACCGGCCGCATGTGACCGAGCGCTTCTATCGCGGAGCCGGCAGCCGGGAGGCCGGAAGCGGACTGGGTCTCGCCATCGTCGCGGCGGCGATGGACCGCATGCGGGGCACCCTGCGCCTGTTGCCCCGCGACGGCGGCGGCGAACTGGCGGAGCTGGTTCTGCCCGCCACCGCTTCCGGTGCCGGCAAGACGCTCTCAGCCGTCCATCCCGCTCCGGACGAAGGCGCCTGACGGGGACCGGTGCCCAGTTTCGTGTCCGGTTTCCCCGGCGGGTTCCGGGGACGGGGCGGTTCCGATGCGCGCGCTGTTGGCGATGACCGACAGCGAACTGGCGACCATCGCCAGCGCCGCTCCCACCGGTTCCAGCAGGCCCAGAAGGGCCGCCGGAACGATCATCGCGTTGTAGGCCAGCGCCAACCCAAGATTGAGCCGGACCACCGAACGGAACCGCCGCGACAGGTCGATGGCGGCGACGACCCGGTGCAATCCGCCCTCGGTCACCACCACGCCGGCCGTCTGGGCCGCCGCCGAATGCGCCCCGGCAACCGAAATCCCGCAATCCGCCACCGCCAGCGCCGGACCATCGTTGACTCCGTCACCGACGAAGACCACCGGGCCGGCCAAGCCGCCCAGCAGCCCCGCCTTGCCGGAAGGGGAGCAGCCGGCGGTGACGGCGCCGTCGTCCAGCCCGATCCGCCGCGCCAGCGCCAGCGCGGCATCGCGTCCGTCGCCGGTGGCGATGCGCGGCGTCAGGCCGCGTCTGCGCAGCGCGGCGATCACGTCACCCGCCTCGCCGGCCGGCGTGTCGCTCAGCGCGATGGCGCCGGCCGGGTCGCCGTCGACCGTCACCGCCAGCCAGCTCCGCCCGTCGCCGCGGACCGGGCCGGCCCCGATCCTGATGCGGCGCCCGTCCGCGGCGGTCGCCTCCGCACCCCGTGCATGCCGCTGCCCGCCGGTCCCCGCATCTCCGCCATGGGCGGCGACGATCGCCCGCGCGATGGGATGCGCGATGCCGGTTTCCGCGCGGGCGGCCAATGCCAGCAATTCCGCCCCGCCGACGCCGGGGACCGGATCGAGCGCCGTCACCCGCAGGTCCCCGGCGGTCAGGGTGCCGGTCTTGTCGAAGACGATGGACCTTGCCGATGCGAGTGCCGCGAAGGCATCCAGGTCGCGCAGCCCCAGCCCCAGCCCGGCCGCCACCCGCGCCGCGCGCATCCGGGCGAGCGGCAGGGCAATGGACAGGGCGCAGGGGCACACCGCCACCAGCACCGTCAGGCCGCGCAGCAGAGCCTCGCCGGCATCGGCGCCCCCGGCCACCGCGATCAGCCCGGCATTGAGGCCGAGCGCCGGAATCGCCAGGGAAAGCCCGCCGGCCCAGCGGTCCGCGGGGGATCGTGCGATCCCGCGTCGCGCGACCTCCAGGGCGATGGCACCGCCCATCCGGTCGATCTCGCGTTCGCCGAAGGTGCGATCGACCCGCAGGCACAGGCGCTGCCCGAGGTGACCACCCCGTCCATGCTCACCGCGTCCCCGGCATCGACGGCCACGATGTCGCCGGGTTCCACCATGGAGCACGGCACCCGCACCCAGCCGCCGTTCTCCGGCATCGGCATCGATGTCGGTGCCGGCACCAGCGCGGTTTCCGGGGCAGCCGCCTCCATCGCCGTCAAGGCGTCCAGCGCGCCGCGGCGGGTGACGGCATCGACCAGACGCCCCAGCAGCAGCAGGGTGACCAGCATGGTCGCCGTGTCGAACCACACCCGCGACGATCCCTGGACCAACGCCCCCGCGGATACCGCCATCGCGGCCACAGCGCCGACAGCGACCAGCAGGTCCATGCCCGGTGCCCGCAGCCGCACCGACCGCCATGCCATCCACAGGAACCCCGCCCCTGCCCAGAATACCACCGGCAAGGCGAACAGTCCGGACGCCAGCGCCAGCCACCACGCGACCGATGCCGGCAGATCCGCCGCATAGATCGCGACCGCCGGCGCCATCGACCACATGCCGGCCACCACCGCGACGGCGAGGCGGATGCCGAGGCGGCGGATCTCGGCCCCCAGGGCGGCCGACATCTCCTCCGGCCGGTGGCGGGCGATCATGTCGTATCCGGCCGACCGCGTCGCCGCCCGCAGATCGTCCGGCGACAGCCGGCTCTCGTCCCAGTCGATCAGCGCCGAGGCCGTGAGATGATGGACCCCGACCGACCGGACGCCGGGCAGCGTCCGCAGGCGGCGTTCCAGACCGTGCGCACAGCCGGCGCAGGCCAGTCCGCCGATCCCGAACAGGCGTCGCACCGGCTTCAGCCTCCGTTCGGTGCCGTGGCGGGGGCGGCGGCGGGAAGGGCGGGGGCACCGGCCGGATGGGCCGGCGGCGGCGTGCCGATCCCGCGCAGCGTCCCGTCCACCGTCTTGCCGTAGAAGCTCGCCCCGCCATGCCAGCGCCTGGCCGCCTCCTCCACCGTCATGCCGGCCTTCTGGCGCGGATCCTTGGGCCGCTCCTGGCTGTCGATGAAGGCGGCGACGTCCCAGGCCTCCCGATCGGACAGCCGGCCCGGCTGCGACAGCGGCATGTTGTGCTTGATGAAGGCGGCGGCGGTGTCGATCCGCGCCATGCCCGCCCCCCAATTGTAGCTGTCCGGTCCCCACAGCGGCGGGAAGACGATGCGCCCGTTGATGTCCGTGCGCCCCTGGCCGTCGGCTCCATGGCAGACGGCGCAGTTCTCGGCGAAGACCGCGGCGCCGCGCCCGGGGTCGTAGCCGCCGTCGGCCTTCTCCACCTTGCCGAAGCCGCCTCCCTGCATCTTGCCGTTGGTCGGCGCCCCGGTCGCCAGCCAGAAGAAATAGGCCTCCAGATCGCGATAGATGTCGTGACCGTGGGGCGGAGGCCCGCCGGACACCGAATGCTGCGCATTCATCGAATACGTGAAGCAGCCCATCACCCGGTCTTCCATGGTGTTGATCTGCTTGTTCTTCGAGCGGTACATGGGATAGCTCGTCCAGGCCGCCCACATCGGCGCGGAATAGGGGTGCCGGCCGGCGTCGAGGTGGCAGTTCGAGCAGGACAGGCCGTTGCCGACGAATTGCCCGGCATTGGTCGGGGTATTGGTGAATATCTCCCGGCCACGGGCGACCGCTTCGCCGAAGGGCCCCTCGGGCAGCCGGTCGGCCGGCGGCGGCCGGAAGAATGTCACCGGCCGGGCTGCGGCTTCGGTCCCGCGCCCGCTGATCCAGCCCGGCACCAGCCCGGCCTCCAGCAGCAGGGCGCCGAACGCCGCCAGCGCCAGCCCCCCGCCCAGCGCGTAGATCACCTGTTTCGCGACGCGCCCGCGATTGGGCGATGCGGGGCCGGCATGCTGCGGGCCGGCGTTTTGCGGCTCACTGGCCATTGGTCGGAACTCCCTGGGCGGTGACGGTGGCAACCGCCGGCACGGCGGCGAGCGAGGCGAGATAGTCGGCGATTGCCCGGCGGTCGGCGTCCGGCAGTGCCGCCGAAATCCGGTCCATCAGGCCGAGCCGGGCAGTGCCGCGCGTGCCCCCGGCCCAGGCCGCGAGCTGTCCGGCGACATAGGCCGGGTGCTGGGCGGCCAGCGCCGGAAAATCGGGCGCGACGCCGAAGCCCGACGGGCCGTGACAGGAGAAGCAGGCTGGAATGTCCTTGCGCCAGTCGCCGCGCAGCGCGATCTCCTCCCCGCGCGCAAGGTCGCCGCCCAGCGCCGGGGCGGCGTTCGACGGCACCCGCAGGCCGGCGTAATAGGTGCTCAGACCGGCGATCTCGCCATCGCTCAGCCCCGAGGCCACCACCCGCATGTTCTCGCCGGCACGATGACCGCCGCGGAAATCGGCCAACTGGCGGGCGATGTAGGAGGCAGGCAGGCCGGCCAGCCGCGGCGTGGAGCCGGTCCCCTGCCCCAGATCGCCATGGCAGCTCGCGCAGGCCCACACCTGCCCCCGGCCTTGGAAGATCAGGCCCGACACCGCCGCATCGACGGACGGCGAGGATGCCGGCACGGCGGCCCGCTGGTCCGGCAGGCCGGCGACGGCCCCGGCCAGTTCGGCCCCCCCTGCCCAGCTTTGCCGCCCGTCCGCAGCCTTGCGCAGCACCGCCACGTCGGCCGCCGCCAGCGGTGCGGCCGTCCCATCCGGACGGCCGCCGAAACGTTCGGCGACATGGGTGGCGAGCATGGCGATGCGTTCGTCGTCCAGGAATGCGAAACGCGGCATGTGGCCGTCATAGTCGGACCCGGCGACGCGGATCGGACCGTCGATGCCGCGCAGCAGGATGCGGGCGACCGTCTCCGGCCCGGAAGCCGGGAATTCCGACCCGGCCAGCGGCGGCACGGCAAGGCGCACGCCGGCCCCGTTCGCCTGATGGCAGGTGGCGCAGTTGGCGGCGAACAGCGCCGCTCCGGGCGACGGCGCATCCGTCGGCCGCACCGCCTCGGCCGCGGCCTGCACCTTTTCCGCACGGGCGACCGTTTCGCTGCCGGCGCCGTGGAACAGCGTGCCGGTTCCCCAGATGCCGAGCGCGACCGCCACCCAGATCACCGGAAGCGGAACGCGCCGATGCATCTCCCACGGTTCGAAATGCTCGGCCGTGCGCTGCCGCAAGCCCTTGTCCTTCACGGTCATCGGCCGCCCTCCGCCTTGGCATAGCCTTCGTCGCGCAGCGCGTCCGGCGGAACCGGATAGCTGCGGTCGAGCGACAGCAGATAGGCCACCAGGTCGACGGCCTCGGGCTTCGCCACCACCACGCCCGAAGGCGGGGCGTAGCCGGGGGGAAGGCGCACCACCGTGTCGCCGTTCTCCGCCCGGTCCTTCACCTCGAACACGAAGGGGTAGGACGGCATGATCGACCAGCCGAAGATGGCGCGCGGCTGGAAAAGGTGGGTCAGGTGCCAGGACTGCGACGGCAGGCGCACGCCCACATTCAGCAGGTCGGGGCCGGTGCGCATGGTGCCGAGCAGGTGCGGCCGATCATAGGCGTAGTCGCCGGCGACGGACGGCCGCCCCCATCCCCGCTGGCCGTCCGGCCCCTGGTCGGGGGAGCGCGGCTGTTGGCTGTGGCAATAGACGCAGCCGAGACCGACATACTGGTCGCGCCCGCGCAACTCCTGGGCGGTGTAGGGCTTCAGCCCGGCGGGGGCCGGATGCGCGGCCATCTGCATGCCCGGCGCGATCACCAGCATCAGCGTGGCGAAGGCGAGGATGCCGAGCGCCAGGATCGAAAGCGGAAGATAGCGGTTCATTCGGCGGCCACCGGAGTGACGGCATCGGCGCGGCGCGGCAGCGCGATGCCGATGACGTTGATCGCGAACAGGAGATGGCCCAGCGTCATCAGCGCACCGCCGACCGACCGGGCCTCCAGATAGGGTTTGGTCAGGATCACGCTGTCGGAGAACGGGCGCGTGGCGTCGAGCATGGCCAGCCCCTGCAGGATCCCGCCCACCGAAAGCGAGACGAAATAGATGGCGAAGCCGGCTGCCACCAGCCAGAAATGCGCACGGATCAGGCCGGGATGGGCGAAGTCGCGCCCGGTCAGCCGCGGCAGGATGTGATAGGCGGCGCCGAACATCACCAGCGTCACGAAGGCGTAGGCGCCGAGATGGGCGTGCCCGACGGTGTATTGGGTGAAATGCGTGATGGTGTTGACCGACCGCAACGCCTCCACCGACCCTTGGAAGGAGGCCAGCGTGTAGGACACCGCCCCGAACACGATGAAGCGCAGCGGCAGCGATTCCCTCAACGCCCACAGGTTGCGGGCCACCGTCACATGCTGGTTGATGGCGACGGCGATCACGGGAATGAACATCATCACCGAATGCACCACCGACAGCGTGACCAGCCATGTGGGGATCGGCCCGCCGATCAGATGATGGATGCCGACCTGGCTGTAGAACAGCGCCAGCCCCCAGAAGCCCAGCAGCGAAACCGAATAGGAGAAGATCGGCTTTCCAATGATCTTCGGGATGAGGTAATAGGCGGTCCCGACCCCCAGCGGCGTCAGCCAGAGCCCGAGGACATTGTGCGCGAACCACCAGTTGGTCGTCGCCTCCTCCGTCCCGTAATGGATGCCGGGAAGATTGGCGACGACGAACAGAACCGGGAACCACACCATCGCCGCCAGGAAATACCAGCCGGTCACGTAGATGTGATGCACGGTTCGCGCCCGCGCGGTCTTCACCAGGGGCACGACGAAGAACACGCCGGCCAGCGCCAGCAGGCCGTCGATCTGCCACGGGATCTCCAGCCATTCCTCGCCGTCGGTCCAGCCGGAGGCGATGGCGGCGGCTCCGGCGGCGACCGCGACATTCCAAAGCGCCGCCCCGATCAGCGGAAGGCGCGGCGACCGCAGCGGGGTATGGAAGATGCGCGGCAGGATCCACATCATCGCCGCCACGCCGGCCTGCGACAGCCAGCCATAGGCGACGAGATTGAGGTGCAGCGTCCGCATCCGCCCGAAGGTCAGCGGCGCATAGTGCGTCAGCCAGTCCGGCCAGTGGAGCTTCAGCGATGCACCCAGCCCGAACAGCGACCCGACGATCAGCCAGACGATGGCCCCGCCCAGCAGCACGGCCACCGGCCGGGCGGAAATCCGGTCGATTCCGGTCGTATCGTAGAGGTGCGTTCCATCCAGGTCGGGATGTCCCTCCTCCCCCGGTTGGAACATGGTGGCGGCGGCACCGCCGTCCAGCGTGATCTGCCGCGTGGCGATGGCCCAGATGAGGAAGGCCAGCGCCAGAAGCGAGACGACGAAGGAGAGGGCCAGCAGGAGCCCGATCGTCAATGGCAAAGCGCGGATCTCCCGTACAGAACGAATGGCGCGCCGCCGTTCGGGACGGCGCCGACGCGCGGCCGATGGTTCGATCGGCGAAATGGTTGGACGGCTCATTTTCCCGCCGAAGCTTAAATGGACCTTAAGGTGCCATCCCCGCCACGCAGGTCCCCCCTTCGGCGGCGCCGGCCCGGGCCGGGTTGCGGCGGCGCCCGGAACCGGATTAGCCTGACGCCCGGAACCATGGACGATTGCCATCCGGGTGGTGGCAATCGGGGCGGTGGCAATCCGGACGGCGGAATTGCGGGGTGGCCGATTGGCGCGTGCGGCGAACATGCTTGGAAGGCTGACGGCCGGTCTGCTCGTGCTGGCCGGCCTGCTGATTCTTGCCTCCGGCACGCTCCCGCCTGACAGGAATGGCGGGACCGGCGCCCTGTCGATGCACAGCCTCGATCATCGGTCCGTCGCGCAGGGCGAACGCCCCTGCGAAGGCCACTCCGAACGGGGGAGCGCAGCGGGCGGCGCGGTCCGCTGCCAGGCGACGCCCTGCCTACCTGCCTGCGGCGCCCTGCCCGCGGCAGCGGGGTCGCCCGTCCCCTCCGTCGACGACGCCGGCCGCCATGCCCGTGCCATCGACGAACCTCTGCGCGGACTTTCCACCATCCCCGACCTGCCGCCGCCGCGCCCGGCGGTCTGATACCGGCCGGCGGCACCGGTCATCGACCTGCGCGGCCGGACGCGGCGCCCGCGTCGGCCCGCGCCCCGCCATTGCCGGCTTTCGCTCCCGCGCATGCGGTTTCGCACATCCCCGACCACGGAGAAGCGCGTCATCATGACCTCTCGCTTTCCCAGACCTTCACGCCTTCGCGCCCTGCTGGCTTCGGCCGTCCTGCTCATGGCCGGCGTCGTCGCGCACGCCCAGCCGGCGGCGGCTGCGACCGCCGTCGCGGACCTCGGCCCCGACGATCTCGCGCGGGGGCCGAGCGCCGTCGTGGCTGCCAACCGCGACGGCGACGTCGTGCTGATCGAGTATTTCGATTATCAATGCCCGGTCTGCCGCCGGATCCACCCCTTCGTCAAGCAGCTTGCCGCCGAGGACAAGGGCGTCCGCGTGATCCACAAGCATTGGCCGGTGTTCGGCGCCGCATCGGTCTACGCCGCACGGATGGCGCTGGCCGCGCGCTGGCAGGACAGGTACGAAGCGGTGCACGATGCCCTGATGGACATCCATGGCCGGCTGGACGAAGAGAAAATCCGCAAGGCGGCTGCCGGTGCCGGCCTCGATCTGGCACGCGCCGAGCGCGACCTGAAGGACCGCGGGACCGAGATCGGCGCGATCCTCGACGACGGTTCGGCGCAGGCGGAAGCCCTCGATCTGCGTGGCACGCCGGCCTTCGTCATCGGCGACTATCTGGTGCCCGGCGGTCTCGATCTGAAGACGATGCGGACCATGGTCGCCAAGGTCCGGGCCAAACGGAGTCCCGGAGGCCCGGGATGAACGCTCCCCTGCCCTTCGGCACCGACCGGCCCGATGCCATCGATGGATGAAGACATGATCCCGATTCTGAATGGATGCCGCCGGCCGGCAGCGTTTGCGAGGGCGATTGCGGGGGTGGGCTTCGTCGCGGCCCTTGCCGTTCTGGCGACGCCGGGAGCCGCCGCGGCTGCCACCGGACCGGTGTCCGGCGATGCGACCTCGGACGCGCGGCTGGTCTCCGCGGTCGACGCCGCCGGAGACCGGACGACCGTTCCCGCCGGCCTGCAACTCCAGCTGAAGGTCGGCTGGAAGACCTATTGGCGTTCGCCCGGGGATGCCGGCCTGCCGCCACGGATGGACTGGAGCGGGTCCGCCAACGTGAAATCGGTCGCGGTTCGCTGGCCGGTGCCGCATCGCTTCTCCACCCTCGGCATCGAAACCCTGGGCTACAAGGGCGACATCGTCCTTCCGCTGACCGTCACGGTCGAACGGCCGGGCGAGCCGGTGACCCTGCATGGCCGGATCGACCTGCTGGTCTGCAGCGACATTTGCGTTCCCGTCACCCACGACCTGCGGCTCGACCTGCCCGCCGGTCCGGCGGCACCCGATGCGGACGCGGCGACCCTGATCGGCCGCTTCGACGCACAGGTTCCCCGCCTTCGGGGCGTGGGCGAGGCCGGGGCCGGCGGTCTGACGGTCGACGGGGTCGCGGCCGATCCGGTGCAGGGGACGCTGACCCTGCGCCTGTCGTCGTCCGCCCTGCCCCTCACCGCACCGGAGGCCTATGTAGAAGGCGGCGACGGGACGTTCGGCACCCCCGATGTCGCGCTTGAGGATGGCGGACGGGCGGCGGTCCTGACGATCCCGGTCGCAAGCGCTCCCGGCTCCGCCCCCCTCGCCGGCAAGCCGCTGACCATCACAGCGGTGGATCGCACGGCCGGGGGCGGCACCCGCGCGGTGGAGACCGCGCTCACCGTCACGGCGGCGGCACCGGACGGCGGGCTTGCGGACCTCGTACCGATGCTGGCCGTTGCTCTGCTGGGCGGGCTGATCCTCAACCTGATGCCCTGCGTCCTGCCGGTGCTGTCGCTGAAGCTGATGACCGTCATCGGCCAGCAGGGGCTGGAACGGCGGCGGGTTCGCCATGGCTTCCTCGCCACGGCGGCCGGCGCCATCGCCGCCATGCTGGTGCTGGGCGGCATGCTTGCCGCAACCCGGATGGCAGGCGGCCTGGTCGGCTGGGGCATGCAGTTCCAGCAACCCGTCTTCATCGCGGCCATGGCGGCGCTGCTGCTGGTCTTCGCCGCCAACCTGGCCGGGGCGTTCGAATTCCGTCTGCCGTCCGCTGCGATGTCCGTGCTGGGCCAAGCCGGTGGAAACGGGCCGGCCGGCCATTTCGCCATGGGCGCTTTCGCCACGCTGCTGGCGACGCCCTGCTCGGCACCGTTTCTCGGCACCGCGGTCGGCTTCGCGCTCGCGCGCGGCCCTCTTGAAATCCTGGCGGTGTTCGGCGCCCTCGGCATCGGGCTTGCCGCCCCCTACCTGATGGTGGCGGCCCTGCCCGGCACGATCCGGCTGCTGCCGCGGCCCGGACGGTGGATGGGCGTGCTGCGCCGCCTGCTCGCGGTGGCGCTGGGTGGGACGGCTGTCTGGCTGCTGACGGTTCTCGCCGCCCAGACTTCCATGGCGGTCGCCGGGATCGTCGCGGCGACCGCCATGGCCGCCGTCGCAGCCCTTGCCGCCGCCTTCGTCGGCTCCCTGCGCGGCGGCGACCGGTCGCGCCGGGCCGCCGGACCGGTGGCGGTCCTGCTGCTGCTGGCTTCCGCCGGCATGCCGTCTCTTCTCTCTCGCACGGCGGAGCCGGGGGAAGCCACCCCGTCCATCTCCCCGTCAGCCCGGTGGCAAAAGTTCGACGAAGCGGACATCGCACCGCTGGTCGCCCAGGGTCGGACGGTCTTCGTCGATGTGACCGCCGATTGGTGCGTCACCTGCATCGTCAACAAGCGCTTGGTGCTCGACCGCGACCCGGTGGCGGGCGCCCTGTCCGACGGCCCTGTCGTCACGATGAAGGCCGACATGACCAGCCCGAACGATGCCATCATGGCCTATCTGGCACAGCATGGCCGGTACGGCATCCCTTACAACATGGTCTACGGCCCCGGCGCGCCCCGAGGCATCGCCCTGCCGGAACTGCTGTCCAGCAATGCCGTCCTGGACGCGCTGGGCCAAGCCGGCGCCGGGAGCTGACCGGGGATGACGTGGACGCGCTCGCCCCTGCCGCCATCGGATACGCTGCATCCGGCAGGGCGGCGCCACGACGACCATGCACCCGTCAGGCGCCGCGATCCTGCAAGGGGCCGGTCATCGCTTCCGCTGCGCGACGGGAGGCGACGCAACGCTGGATCTCCCGCTGCAACAGGGTGCGGTCGATCGGCTTGGGCACATGGCCGTCCATTCCCGCCTCATGGCAACCGGCGATGTCGTCCGGAAAGGCATTGGCGGTCAGCGCCACGATGGCGGTCCGGCCGGCCGGCCCCGGCAACCCGCGGATCGCCCGCGTCGCCTCCAGCCCGTCCATCACCGGCATGTTGAGGTCCATCAGGATCACGTCGAAGGCTTCGCGCCCGACCGCGGCCAGAGCCTGCGCGCCGTCCTCCACCGCCACGACGGCGTGGCCGGCCTGCTTCAGCAGCGTGACCGCCAGCAAGCGGTTCATCTCCACATCCTCGGCCACCAGAATGCGCAGGGAGTCCGCGCGCGGGGAAGCCGGAACGGAACGGTCGGCGGCCGGTACGATGGGGGGATCAGGTTGGGCCGGTGCCGGAACCGGCGGCGGCGGCGGCAAGTCCGCCTGCGTTTGCGCCTGCGCACCCGCCGGCGGACGCAGCCGGTTCAGCCGGTCGCGCAGTTCGGCCGGGGCGTAGGGCTTGGCGATCATGTCGTAGCCGCCCAGCGCCACATCGTCGGCGACCACGGCATGGGCGGCGAAGCCCGACGCGAGCAGCACCGGCAGGCCGGGCCGCAGCCGCCGCGCCTCGCGTGCCAGCTCCGCCCCGGTCATGCCCGGCGGCATCACGATGTCGCTGAACAGCAGGTCGAGCGGCTCGCCGCCGCGCAGCACCACCAAGGCCTCCCCCGCCCCGGACGCGCCGGTCACCCGATGTCCCCAGCTGCGCAGCAGGGCGCAGCCATTCTCCAGGATGTTGTGGTCGTCCTCGACCATCAGGATTGACAGACCGGTCAGACCTTGCACAGCGCCAGCAGGCCGGCCGCTCGCGTCGGCCAGCCGGTCCGGCGGGAAATGGGCGATCGCGGCGGTGCCCTGCCCGACCCGGCTGGTCAGGGCCAACGTGCCGCCATGCAGCTCGACCAGCCGGCGGGTCAGCGGCAGTCCCAGCCCGGCACCCTCGGTCTGGCGGTTCGCCGGGCTGTCGACGCGGGAGTAGGCCTGCAGGACGCGGCCAAGATCCTGTTCGGGGATGCCGACCCCGTTGTCGCGCACCTCCAGCAGCAGGCCGCCGTCCGGCGCCGGTCCGGCGGTCAGCGACACGGCGCCGCCGGACGGGGTGTATTTGACCGCGTTGGACAGCAGGTTCAGCAGGATCTGGCGGATACGGCGCTCGTCGCCGCGCAGATAGCGGGCGGCAGGGTCCACCCGCGCCCCGATGGCGATGCCGGCGCGCGCCGCCCGCGGCGACAGAAGCCGGATGGCGAAGACGGCGGCGGCATCGAGGTCGACCACCTCGTCGTCCAGCACCAGCTGCCCGGCCTCCGCCCGGACATGGTCCAGGATCTCGTTGATCAGCTCCAGCAGATGCTGGCCGCTGTCGCGGATGTTGACGGCGAAGTCGCGGTAGTGGGCGTTGCCGACCGGTCCCTCCGATTCACGCGCGATCAGGTCGGCGAAGCCGATGACGGCGTTCATCGGCGTGCGCAGCTCGTGGCTCAGGCTCGCCAGAAATTCCGTCTTGGTCCGGCTGGCGGCCTCCGCTGCATGGCGGGCGTCCTGAAGCTCGGCCTCCATCATCTTGCGGGCGGTGACGTCGCGCTCGACGATGACATAATCCTGCGGCGCCCCCCAATCGTCGGTGACCAGCCGCACCGCGCCCTCCACCCATACCCAGCGGCCGTCGGCGTGGCGCAGCCGATAGGTCGTCTTCAGGGTCGGATGATCCGGTGTCAGCTGCGCCAGCCCGGCGGCCACCGCGGCGCGGTCGTCGGGATGCATGCGCTCCACCAGCGGGCGGCCGACCAGATCGGCCGGTGCGCAACCAAGGCTGTCGCGCGCCGCCTCCGAACAGAAGCGTCGCACGCCGTCCAGCCCAATGCGGCCAATGATGTCGGTGACGCTGCGCGCCAGCAGGCGGTAGCGTGCCTCGCTGGCGCGGATCGCCCGCTCCGCCTCATGCCGCCGGGTGATGTCGCGGGCGCCGACCGACACCATGACGATGGTGCCGCCGGCGTCGCGGATCGGCACCTGCGACACCTCCCACCAGCGGGTGACGCCATCCCGGCTATGCTGCTCCTCGAACCGGGTGGGAGCGCCGGCATCGATGCAGGATTGCAGGTCGGCCACCACCTTGGCGGCAAGGTCCGGCGACAGCAGCGTGTCGAGCGGCCGCCCTTCCGCCCCCTCCGCAGAGACGCCCAGCGTGCAGCAGGCGGCGGCGTTGGCGCAGTGCAGGACGAAACCGCCGTCCTCGCGGACACGGACGATGACGAGGCTGTCGGCCGAGGTGTCGAACACCGCACGGAACAGTGCCTCGCTCTCGCCGAGCGCATGTTCATCGGCAAAGCGGCGGTGCTCGCGTGCCAGCATGGTCCCCAGCAGACCGATGCCCAGGCTGGTGAAGACGGTCAGCGGCAACGCCGCCACCGCCAGTACCCGCAGGGCGAGAGCCATCTCGGGCAACAGCAGCAGGGCCGCCAGCGTCAGCGGCGCGACGGCAAGCCCGAACAGCGTCAGCTGCCCGAAACCGAGCGCGCCTTTTCCCAGCCCCTGCCGCGGCCCGCCCTTCCGCGCGGCGCGCCGGTCGATCAACCGCGCCAGAAGCCGCGCCAGCAGCGGCGCCGCCAGTGCGGTCAGCAGGATGCCGGCGGCACCGCTCGGCGCGCCCACGCCACCGAGCCACAGCCGCACCGCGCCGGCCAACCCGGCCGAGACCAGCGCCGCCGGCCAGCCGCCGAACAGCCCGGCCAGCCCGACCATCGTGTTGCGCAGGTCGATCAGAACCCCGGCATCGACGGGATAGGCATCCAGCATCGAGATGGCCGCCGCGAGGCCGAACAGCAGGCCGGAGAGAAAGGGGAAGGCGTGGCGCCGGGCGCCGAACCGCCGCAATATGAATCGATAGGCGAGCAGAACCAGCGCCAGCAGCCCGACGCCGTGCGCAAGAGCGATGATGATGGCCATTCCCATTGCTCCGCCCCCCGGCGGGTCACCGGAACCAGATCCCCGATCCTGACTCTTACACAGGCAATCAATCGAGATGAAGACGCGATTCGAAACAGTCATACCGCCTTTTCGTCTCCTGCCATCCTGGCTGCTTCCGCTCCGCCGGACGCCCGCTCCCGGGGACTACGGGGCGGTCGAGTTTTCGCGTCGGGTCGGCTAGGATGTTCCGGCGATTATTCCCGGTCATCATGCTCTCGTAGGCGTCGGTATGCTGTTGAAGGTATTCTCGCGGAGCCTGGTCGCCCGAACGACGGCATCGGCGGTGCTGCTGGTGTCGGTGCTGATCGCCGTGCCCATGGCGGTCCTGATCCAGGCCGATGTCAGCAACACGCGGGCCGAGCTGGCCATCCGGGCGGAGATGGCGACCAGGATCGTCCTGGACGGCGTCTCCAGCGCCCTGTGGGATCTCGATCCTGAGGAGGCGATGGCCGCGCTGACCCCGCTGCGGTCGATCGACAGCTTCGCCGAAGCGGTGATCCTCGGCACCCATGGCGAGCGTTTCGCCACCTACCGCAAGCCGGGGGCGGGGGCGATCGGCGATGCGGCCGCGACCGCCGCCGCCGTGCCGCTGACCCATCAGGACCGCGGCGGTGCCGTCCGCAACATCGGCACGCTGCTGGTCAGGCTCGACACCGCCGCGACCGACGCGGCCATTCGCCATCATGTCCTGGTTCTGACCGGAGTCGGTGCATTCACGCTGCTGCTGGTGGTGCTGGGCGTGGTGTGGGCGACGCGCGGCATGACGCTGCCCATCGCCGGCATGACCCGCGCCATGGCCGATCTGGCCGCCGGCGACGTGACGGTCGACGTGCCGGTGCGCCACCGCGACGACGAGATCGGCCGCATGGCCAAGGCGCTCGGCACCTTCCGGCAGAACGCCATCGACCTGCGCGTCGCCAAGGAACGGGCCGAACAGGCGGTGGCCTCGAAGGCCAAGTTCATGGCCGCCGCCAGCCACGACCTGCGCCAGCCCGCCCAGTCGCTGCTGATGCTGACCGCCATGCTGCGCGCGACCGCGCCGACCCCGGCGGTGGCGGACTCGGCGCGCAAGATCGAACAGGTGGTGATGACCCTGAAGCAGTTGCTGGACGACCTGCTGGAGGTGTCGCGGCTGGATGCCGGCGGCGTCACCGCCAACATGGGCGTCCATGAGATCGCCGATCTGCTCGAAGCGCTGGAGGCGCAGTTCGGCCCGGTGGCGCGCGCCAAGGGCCTGGCTTTCGGCGTGCCGCATTCCCGCGCATCGGTGGTGACCGACCGCGTGCTGCTGCTGCGCCTGCTGGGCAACCTGATCGATAACGCCATCCGCTATACGCCCTCGGGCCAGATCCAGATCGCCTGCCTGGAATCGGGCGGCACCCTGATCGTCGAGGTGCGCGACAGCGGCATCGGCATCCCGGAAGACCGGCTCGACGCCATCTGGGAGGAGTTCCACCAGATCGGCAACCCGGAGCGCAACCGTGACAACGGCATCGGTCTCGGCCTGTCGATCGTCAAGCGGCTGGCCACGGTGCTGGACCATCCGGTGAAGCTGCGCTCGATGCTGGGCAAGGGGTCGGTCTTCTCGGTCATGGTGCCGCTGGCGCCCGATGTTGCAAGCGATGTCACGCCGGGTGTCGCAAGCGATGCCGCAGGCGGTGCAGCCCCCGATGCGGCTGCCGTTGCCGAAACAGTGGTCGCGACGGACACCGGCACCGCATCGCTGACGACATTGGCGGACGCAGCAGCCAACGGCAGCGGGATCACCATCCTGGTGATCGACGACGACAGCTTCGTGCTGTCCGCCATTGCGATGTTCCTGACCACGGCCGGCCATCGCGTCGTCAGCGCCGCCACCGTCGCCCAGGGGCTGCGCGCGGTCGAGGACGACACCGTCCGGCCCGACGCCATCATCGCCGACTATCATCTGTCCGCCACCGAGAACGGCCTCGATTTCATCGCCGAGATTTGGCAGCGGCTGGGCGTGCGCATACCGGCGGTGCTGATTTCGGGCCGCCTGGAAGGCGTGGTGACGCGCCGGGCGGCGGAGATGGGGGTAACGGTCGCCGCCAAGCCGATCCTGCCCGACAGGCTGACGACCCTGGTGGCGGCGATGACCGGCGCACGGCAAGCGGCATCCGGACACGTGCCGCCTGGACAGACGGCAGTGGAGCAGGCCGTTCCGCTTAATACTCCGGCCAAGTAACCAGGGTTCGCCTCTAACCCAGGACTTAGAACCAAAAGTGATCTCACACGGCCACCCGCCCTGTGACACAACATTGGGACATCGCCCAAGAACAGCACAAGCCGCCAAGCCTTGGGTACGGAGGATGCAACCCTGGAGGATTCCATGCGCGGCGCCATTACGACCGATATCACGCGAACCCGCGACATCATCGCCGGTTTCGACTTCGGCTACGTCGTCGAGCGGGCCATCGCCGCGGGGATGCCCCGCGCAGCTTCCGAAGCCGCCCTGCCCCAGTTGAAGGCTTTCCTGCTGGCCTGCGCCGAACATCCCGACCGCGACATCGTTCCGCAGTCCGCCGCCTGCGACGGGCTGTGGCATGAATTCATCGTTGCCGACACCCGTGCCTATTCCCGCTTCTGCGACGCGGTCTACGGTGAGTATCTTCACCACAACGGCGCGACCGTCCCAGCCGAACGCATGGCCGCCGCCCGCGCCGGCGGCACCGGCCTGTTCGCCACCGCCGATTGCCTGCGCGAGGCAGCAGGCGCGGACTGCCTCCGCGAAGCCAAGCCGGCGGACTGCCTGCGCGAGGCGAAGGGCGCCGACTGCCTGCGGGAAGCTCGCTCTTAAGGCGCCGCCGAGAAGGCTCGGAAAAAAGCCCCTGTCCGCCTCGCCGGACAGGGGCTTTTTTTCAGGCTCTCGCCCCACCCTGCCCGTCGACGGTCCCCTGGCCGGCCGGCGGCGGCCTCAGGCGAAGTTCAGCCCGCCGAACGGCGTGATGAAGTTGTCGCTCAGGACATTGCCGCGCAAAGCCACATAGTCCGGAACCACCAGCGGGATCACCGGCATGTCGGTCATCACGATGTGCTCGGCGTCCTTGTAGACCTCGGCCCGGCGGTCCGGATCCGGGATGGCCATCGCCCGTTCGATCAGGCCGTCGAATTCCGCGTTCGTCCAACCCACCGGGTTGAATCTGCTGCGGCTGGTGAACAGCTCGTCCAGGAAATTCATCGGATCGGGGTAGGTCGCGGTCCAGCCGAACAGGAAGGCGTCATAGTCGCGGCGCCGGGAACGGGCGATGAATTCCTGCCGCGGAGACGTCGCCAGCTTCGCCGGGATGCCGGCGTTGTTCCATTGCGAGACATAGTAGACGAACTCGCGCCGGTACTCCGGCACGACAGCCACCGTGAAGGGATCGATGCCGCGGCCTTCCGGATAGCCGGCCTCCTCAAGCAACTGCTTTGCCAGCATCGGATCGTAGGCCAACGGCTCCAGCCGTTCGTTCGACAGCAGCGCCGGCGGCACCACGCCATTGTGGACCGTCGCCACGCCGCGGAAGAACCGTTCGGCCATCGCCTGACGATCGATCAGCAGCGACATCGCCCGGCGCACCCGCAGGTCGGCGAAGGCCTTTACCCGGCGCGGGTCGAGAGCCAGCACACGCATCTGCATCCGCGGCACGTTGGACAGCGACCGCTTGAAGCCGGGATCGTCCATCACCCCGCGCAGCGCGTCGGTGTCGACGAAGGTGAAATCGACCTGGCTGTCGTTGAACAGGGTGATGCCGTCATTGCCGATGCCGGTGGCAAGGAAGGACACCCGCTCGAACGGCACCGCACCGCCACGCCAGGCGGGGTTCGCCTCCACATCGATGCGGATCCCCTCGTTGGAGCGGAGGAGGCGATAGGGACCGGTGCCCGCCGACATGGTGCGGAACCAATCGGGCCCGGCTTTCTCCACCGCGTCCACATCGACGATGTTGAAGCGGGCAAAGGGGAAGACGGCACAGGGCTCGTCGCAGACGACGTCCAGGGTGCGGTCGTCGATTACGGCGACGCCGGACAGTTCGCGGGCGGTCTTGGCCCGGACCTCGCGGAAGCCCCGGACCTTGGCCAGTGCCAGCACCGCGAAGTTGGCGCCCTCGGTCGCCAGCGCGGCTTCGAAGCTGCGTTTCACGTCACGGGCGGCAAATGGCCGGCCGGTGTGGAAGGTCGCGCCCTCGCGCAGGGTCAAGCGCCAGCGCCGGGCATCCTCCGACGCCTCCCAGGCGGTGGCGAGGCCCGGCAGGATGCGTCCCTGGGGATCGACACTGGTCAGGCTCTCATACATCGAGCCCAGCACCTGCCGCGCCACCAGATCGCTGACGGAGAGCGGATTGAGGAGGGCGGGCAGGGACTTGAGCCCGATGCGCAAGGCACCGGCCGCGGCACCGGCCGGCCGCGGCGCCGCGCCTGCCAATGCGGCGGCGCCGAGAAGGCCAAGGAAATGTCGTCTCCGCACAGCCGGCATTGCCGTCCCATAGCATCGATGTTGTTGCCCCCAACCCTTACCATGGGGCAGGGCAGGCGGTCACCCTGGCCGACGGGGAGAGGCTTTCGCGTTCGAAAGCAACCCTTGGGAGAGGAGATCTGTGAAAACAACCACAGCGCGCTTTCGCGTTCGAAAGCCTCAGGCCTTCAGCAGAGCGTCGATGCGGTCGCGCAACGCCTGCAACCGCTCGCGATGCTCGCGCTGCAGGGCCCCGGCGATGCCGTCTATCGCCGCCAGATCCTTGTCCATCCGGTTGATCGCCTTGCCCAGCACCCGCAGCGGCTCCGCCGAGCTGGATGCCGCCGGACGGGCGGCCCGCACCGCGCCGACGGTCAGCCCGCCGGTGCGGGCGGTCTGCCACAGCCGGCGCAGCTCCGCCCCGTCCTCGACGAAAGCCAGCTCGACCAGGGCGGAGCGCGACACCGCATCCGGGTTGGCGCGGTAATCGGCCAGGATATCGTCGGGCAGGCGCAACACCTTCAGGCGCTTGGACACCTCCGCCTCCGAACAACCGACCGCCGCTGCTACCTCGGCCTGGGTGTAGCCATGCGCCTCGATCAGCTGGGACAGGCCGCGGGCGAGGTCGATGGCATCCAGGTCGACACGCTGGACATTCTCGATCAGCGCGATCTCTTCCGGGCGGCCCTTGGTGATGATCGCGGCGATGGTGCCGCGGCCGAGCAGCCGGTGGGCACGCAGCCGCCGCTCGCCGGCGACCAGCCGGTAACGGCCCTTGTCCGTTCCCTCCTGCACCAGCACCGGCTGCTGCAACCCGTGACGGGCGATTGAATCCGCCAGCGACCGCAGGGACTCGTCGTCGAACACCGTGCGCGGCTGTCCCGGATTGGTCTCGATGACGTCGAGATCGACCTCGACCAGCCGGGGAAGCACGCCGCTCAGCCCGAACATGCGGTCGGTCTCAGCCGCGAAGCCGGCTTCCTTGGCCTGGAGCACGGTGGCGGCAGTCTGGCGGGTCAGCTTCTTAGGCGGCATCGACGGTCTCCTGCAGTCGGCCCGTGGCGGTCAGCAGCGCGGACGCGATGGCGGCATAGCTCTCCACCCCCGGCGCGCCGATGTCGGCATCCAGCGTGATGACATTGGCACCGGCCGCCTGGGCGTAGATCGTCGCGCGCGGCACCGGCGGGAACACGCGGCGGTCGTTACCCCACAGCCGCTGGATATCGTCCAGCGAGGACCGGTCCTGGGTCTGGCGCGGGTTCACCATGGTCGGCAGGATGCCCAGGACCTCCAGCCGCGGATTCAGCCGCCGCTGGATCTTGGCGACGGTGTCGAGGAAGGCGCTGACCCCCAGGATGGCGTGCGGCTCGGCCTGGCAGGGCACCAGCACGTAATCGGCCGCGGTCAGCGCGTTGATCGTCACCGCGCCCAGGTTGGGGGCGCAGTCGATGACGATCACGTCGTAGCGCGCCTTCACCCCGTCCAGGATCTCGGCCAGCGCCGTCTGTGCATTGGTCAGGTTGCCGGGCAGCTCGGTATCGGCGCTCGCCAGCGCGATGCTGGAGGGCACCACGTCCAGCCCCTCGACACTGGTCGGACGGATCACCTCGTCCAGCGTCGTCTTGCCCATCAGTGCATGATAGAGGACCTTGCCGGCCTCGGTCAGTGCCACGATGTCGGTCTGCGGCACGCCGACATGGATGGTGGCGTTGCCCTGCGGGTCGGCGTCGACCAGCAGCACCCGGTTGCCGGCACGCGCCAGAATGAAGGCGAGGTTGATCGAAGTCGCGGTCTTGGCGGTGCCGCCCTTCTGCAGGCCGACGGCGACGGTGGTGCCGCGGCGGGGCAGGGGGCTTTCCGGCCGTTCCAGATCCAGCAGCAGCAGCCGGCCCAACAGATCGCGGGGCAGGGCCTCCTTGCCGGTTTCCCATTTGCTCAGGCGCTGCTTGTCGTATTTGCGGCCGGTCAGTTCGTTGACGAACGCCGCCATCTGCGTCTGGGTTAGGCCCCGCCGTTCCCGCAACGCCTTCAACTGGTCCCCTGTCACGCCCCGTCCTCCTGCCCCGTCACCGGTTGCGCCGACCCTATCAAGTTGTCGCGACTCCGGCAACGGGTGTCTACCGAACGGGTGTCCGCCAAAGGGGCAGGGGCGCTACACGGTCTCGTCGTACTCCACCTTCGGGGCGTCGATCCAATTTTCCGGCTGGCCCTGGTCCTTCTTCCAGAACAGCACCGGCAGCTCGGCGTTCAGAACACGTCCCAACACGGCACCGCGGGATTTCATCGTCTCCTTGTATTCCGCCGTCTCGACGATGCGCACGCCGTAGCCGGGAATGCGGTCGGCGGCCAGCACGGGACCCAGCGCGTTCTTGAACTTGCGCAGGTCGTTGTCGGAGCCGACGCGCTTGCGCAACGGTTCCAGCGCCATCCAGAAGGCATGTCCGCGGGCCAGATGGGCCCGCGCGATCTCGTACAGCCGCTTCTCCACCGGCTTCAGCGCGAAATACTGGTCATGGTAGATCAGCAGATTGTGGCCCAGTGCCGCGCGGGTGACCCAGCCCGACAGCGTCAGCTTCAGCCCGCGCACCGCCCGCTCGCCGTCCTTCTTCCGCTGGTAGAGCAGCTTGTAGTCGGAAATCCATGAGAAGGCGCCGCTCTCGCCCTCGCCGCCGGTTTCCAGGTTGGTCTTGATCTGCGTGCCCTGCAGGCGCTCCAGCGCCCCTTCGATCTTGTCATAGGCGCTGCCGCCGGCGGTCTTGCCGACGATCCGCTGCAGGTCGCTGGTGGTAAAATGCAGTTCACCCAGCTTGGCCGGAATCTTGCCCTGTTCCATCTTCTCGCGCAGCAGCGAGATGGCGTAGAGCAGCACCGCCTTGTCCCAGATCGTCGCAACGCCGACATTCTTCGGCGCCCGCACCTCGATCCGCACCTTGCCGTCATCATAGGTCGGCAGCGATTCCGCCTTGTCCTTCGACAGGCCGAACAGGCTGTAGACCATCATGTGCCGGTCGTTCTGGACGTCGCCGGTCAACGGCGAATCCAGCCGCAGAGCCAATTGCAGCGGCCGGTCGAGCAGCTCGGCGGTGTTGGTCTGGGTCATGCCGTCTCTCCGCGGCTCCTGTCCGAACTGGAATGGGATCGATGGGATGGTGAAGCGGTCCATCAAAGCCATAATCCACAAGCCTGCCACCCTGTTCCACAGCTCCTGCTCAAACGTCGCCGTTCTGCCGAAAGATTCCCGGAACCGGCGGGAAAACGCGGACCGAATGTCGCCGTTCTGCCAGCTTTCTGTTTGTGGCCGCAGTTTGCGGGGCGATCGGCTCCCGCCCGGGAGTCATCCGGACCGGAGGGGCGGGCAGCGTCTCCGTTCTGCCGCGGCGGAGAGGCAAGAGGACGAAGGATCGCCAATCAAGCCATTGATTTTACTATTATATTGTCCGACGCTCCACAGAGCTTAGGCCCCATTACGCTTCATATAGTGCCTGTGACTGGCAGAACGGCGACATTCGGCAGATCGGCTGTCGGGCCGATTCCCTCCCGATTCTCCGCCGATTCTGGCAGCTCCGCGGCTGGTGGGGGGAGGGGAGGGCAGGATTATTCGGCATAACGGCGACACTCGCCGAGGCCAATCCTTGGACTTGAGGCCGCCAGTCAAAAGAATCTTTCGGCACAACGGCGACGTTCCTATCCGAATCTTTCGGCACAACAGCGACACTCGGCACCGGCGAGCCGGGCATTCGGAGAGCCAAGCTATTGATTCCTCCAGGAGAATCGCTCCGCCCCGCCTTGAAGTGACGCCGAAACGCCGTTTTCCCAAGACCATGGACAGACGCGCAACGCGACGTACACATTTCAAAAAACGGGCGAAAACCGCCCTCATGCCATCGTCGTGCGCCCATGCCAGTTGCTGGCCGGTGCCACGGGTTCGTGCAGCCTTGAAGGAGCGCACCATGACTTAACGGAGGAACCGCCTCCGCAAACACAAAAGGCCCGGATTGCTCCGGGCCCTTCGTGTCGGACGGAGGAGACCGAGGGAAACCCGGGCACCCCACATCTGGCTGTTTGGCGACTCCATGATGGCAGGGCAGGCCCACAAAGCCAAGCGGATTCCATGGAGTCCGTCGACGCTCTCCCTTTGTCTTCGCCCGTCCACGGATCGACCGACAGACGGGTATCCCAATGAAGCCATACATCGATATGTACAGGCGCTGGATTGCCATGCCCGGCATTCAGGCGGCCGATATCGCGGTGTTGTCCGCGCTCTACGCCCACGCCGACCCCGACGGTGTCTGCACCGTCACGCAAGGCGAACTGGCCGAGGAGCTTGGGCAGAGCCGCGCGTGGTTCAACGCCGTGCTGAAGGGCCTGCAGGAACCGGAAGCGGCACTGGTCTGTGCCAGATCGCGCCGCGGCCTGCGCGGCTTCGCCTATCAGCTGGCTGGGATGGACGGCGCAACCGCCGGCATTTCCTGTCAGCCGGCTGACAGCAGCCGTCACCCGGCCGGCATTTCCTTGGAATCCTGGAATCCTGAATCCTCCTCCTCTCCATCGGACGGGGGATCGAGCCGAAGCGACGACGCTCTGGCAGCCGACTGGCAGCCGGAACCATCGGACCTCGCCTGGGCGGCTCGGGAACGGCCGGAGGTCGATGCAGGACGGGTGACGGCGAAATTCGTCGCCTGGTGTCGCAAGGCGCACCGCCGCAACGGCTACCGGCCTCCGGATCCGGGAGCGGCATGGCGCCGCTGGATCTCGCGGGAGCTGGTGGCGCCGGCCGAACCGCCGGCGATTTCGCCCACGATCTCGTCCTCTGCGCCGCCCTCCGTCCCCCAGTACCGCCGGGAGCCCCGCCATGACCGCCGTTCAGCCCCCTTGCGTGCCGGACATTCCCAGTCCACCGGCGAAGGCGCCGGCCGCAACCGCGAGACCCTCGCCGCCCTGCGCCTTCGCCTCGCTGGCCAGGCTTGAGGCGGCCGACCTCAGGTTCGAGACGCAGGATCTGTCGCCCGCCGAGATCGGGGCGCTTGCCGACCGGGTGGAGCAGGCCATCAGCGTCCTGACTCCCGCGATCGGGGTGGACAATGTCCTGACCGGGCTGGAAAAGCTCGCCGACCGCTTCGCCCTGGATCTGCCGGACGCCGAGTTGCTGGAAGCGGATGTGCGGGCGATGGCCGATTGGCCGGCCGACCGCTGGATGGCGGCGTTCGACGAGGTATGGGCCGGCTTCCGCAGCGGTTGGAGCCGCTTTCCGACGCTCGGCGATTTCCGCGAGGCTCTGGCCCGCCGGTCACCATCGGCGGACAGCCGCGCCGCCGCCGATCTGCGGCGGCTGGCCGCCCGGCTGCGCCAGGAGGAGCTGTTGCGTGCCCGCACGGAGGAGCAGCGCCGTCGCACCCGCGACCGGGAAGCGGCATTGGCAGGCCGGCAGCGCGAGCTGGCCGCGTGCGCGCAATCGCCGCTGTTGCAATCGACGGCGGCCGCCCAGCATTATCCGCCCGACCCTCAAAGAATGCGGACAGCGGATGAAACCGAACCATCGCCAGACGCATCGCCCGGCCGGGACGGCCGATGCGCAGGCCCTGCTGGCCCGTGCGGTCGCACTTCACCAGGGCGGGCAGCTGGCCGAGGCCGCGACGCTCTACGATCAGGTGCTGAAACGCTTGCCGAGGCAAGCGGACGCCCTGCATCTGTCTGGCCTGGTCAAGGCGCAGACCGGGGCGCTGGCGGACGGGATCGAGCGGATCCGGCAGGCGGTGAGGGCCGACGCACGGCAACCGCTGTTCCATGCCAATCTGGGCCGGCTTCTCGGCGCGGCGGAGCGGTGGGAGGAGGCGGCGACGGCCTTCCGCGCCGCCGCCCGTCTGGCGCCGCTCGACCCGACGCTGCCGCGGATGGAGTCGGCGGCGCGGACGCGGCTGGGACAGCACGGCCCGGCGGCGCAGGCGCTGCTGCGGGCGATGGCGCTGGAGCCGGCGGATGTCGAGAGCGCGGGCTCGCTGGGCGACGCCTTGTACGACGGCAACCGGTTCCTGCCGGCGGCCGCCTGGTACGGACGCGCCGCGACGCTGGAGCCGCACCGGATCCTGGCGGCCTTCAACCGGGGGGCGGCGTTGCGCGACGCCGGCCTGATGCAGGATGCGGCGGCGGCCTTTCAGGCGTTGTGCGCGCTGGCGCCGCAGATGGTGGAACCGTTGGAGCAGCGCATGCAGCTCTGCCACGGGATCGGCGACCCGGCGGGCGCGACGGCGGCGGCACGCCGCCTGCTGGCGCTGGTCCCCGGCCATACGGCGGCGGCCCGGATCCTGGGGGCGCTGATGCCGGACAGTCCGCTCTGGCTGGTTCGGGCGGCGGCGCTGGACCCGATGGCGGAGGATGCGCTGCTGACGCTCGCCGGCCGGCTCTACGCCCAGGGGCGGGCGGCGGCGGCGGAGCGGTGCTACCGGCATATTCTGGCTCTGGCGCCGTCCGCGGGACTGGCGCTGTCTGGGTTGGGACTGGCCCGGGCGACGCTTGGGCTGGAGGGGGCGACGCCGGCGGTTCTGCGGGCGGTTCGGGTGGCGCCGGAGGATTCGGCGCTCGCCGCCAATGCCGGATCCGCCTTCCATCTTGCGGCGCAACCGGATGCGGCGCTGTCCTGGCACCGCCGGGCGCTCGTGCTGCGGCCGGACGATGCCGCAGCCTGGGTCAACATCGGCACCCATCGGCTCGACGCCGACGCAGTGGAGGAGGCGATCCCGCCGCTCGACCGGGCGCTGCGGCTCGCCGATCCGGGACAGGAGGCTTTGGCCAATTCGAATCTCGGCGTTGCCCGGATGGCGCTCGGCCTGCATGCCGAGGCGGTGGCGGCCTTCCGTGCCGCGCTGGAGCGGGCGCCCGGGGATGCGGCGATCCGGTCCAACCTGCTGTTCTGCTTGTGTTTCGACGACGGCGCCGATCCGGCGGACGTCTTCCGCGACCATCGCGGCTTCGAGCGGCATCTGCCCTCTCTGCCGGCCGTCTCCCATGCGGTGGAGAGCCGGGATCCGGAGCGGCGCCTGCGCATCGGCTATCTGTCGCCCGATTTCCAGCGCTATCCGGGGCCGGGCTATCATTTCCTGCTGCCGTTGGTCGAGGGGCACGACCGCGCGGCGGTGGAGGTCACCTGCTACCACAACGACCGCAGCCGCGATGCCACCACCGACCGTTTCCGGGCGGCGGCCGACCGCTGGCGCGACGTTGCGGCGATGACGGATGAGGAACTCGACCGCCGGATCCGGGACGACCGCATCGACATCCTGGTCGATGCCGGCGGCCACATGTCGCGAAACCGCATGCCGCTGATGGCGCGGCGGCCGGCGCCGCTGCAGGTCAGCCTGCCGCTCTATCCCAACACGACGGGATTGAGCGCCGTCGATTACCAGTTGGCCGATGTCCGCCTCGCCCCGCCGGGGGTGGAGGCGCTGCATGTGGAATCGCTGATCCGGCTGCCTGGCTGCGTGCTGTGCTACCGCCCGGCGGAGTCGGCCTGCGCCCCGCCCGAGCGGCCGCCTTGGACGCGCAACGGCCATGTCACCTTCGGGTCCTTCAACAACATCACCAAGGTCAACGCCGCCACCATCGCGCTGTGGGCGCGGCTGCTGGCGGCCGTTCCGACCGCAAGGCTGGTGCTGAAATGGCGGGGGCTGGGCAATGGCGGCGGAGCCGACCGGCGCCTGCTGGCGGCCTTCGCCGCGCATGGCATCGCGGCGGAGCGGCTGGATCTGCGCGGCATAACCCCCGATCCCTACCAGGGTTACACCGCCATCGACGTGGCATTGGATCCCGTCTTCGCCAATGGCGGCACCACCATCTGCGACGCGCTGTGGATGGGCGTGCCGGTGCTGAACCAGACCGGACCGACCAAGATCGGCCGTTGGGGGGCAAGCTTGCTCGCTGCCGTAGGGCTGGGGGATCTGGTGACGCCGGACGATGACGCTTATCTGGCGATGGGCGTCCGGCTGGCGACCGACCGCGGCTTCCTCGAGATACAGCGCAAAGGCCTGCGCGAGCGGATGCGCCGCTCCGCCCTGATGGACGAAGCCGGCTACGCCCGCGCGGTGGAGGCGGGCTATCGCACCGCCTGGCGCCGCTGGTGCGCCGGACTGCCGCCGGCGGCCATCCACGTCACGGCGCCGGACGGGGAGGGGAGGGCATGACCGTCTGCGACCTGTCCGCCGTCCGCAGCATCCTGGTCGTCAAGCTGGACGAGGCCGGCGATTTCGTGATGGCGACCCCCTTCCTGCGCGGCCTGCGCGCCGCCGCCCCGCAGGCGCGCATCCTGCTGGCGGTGCGCGAGGCGGTGGCGGATCTGGCGGCGACCTGCCGCCATGTCGACGGCGTGGTGGCGCCGCGGCCGAAGGAGGGCGGCGGCCTCGATTTCCGCGGCATCACCCCCGGCGGGCTGGCCCTGTTCGCGGAGTGTTACCGTGCCGGCTTCGATCTGGCGCTGGTGCCGCGCTACGACTTCGACCGGCACGGGGCGACGACGCTCGCAGCCAACAGCCGGGCACGGGTGGTCGCCGGCTTCTCCGAGACGGTCACGCCCTGGAAGGCCGAGGGCAACCGCGGTTTCGACCGGGCCTTCACCCTGGCGCTGGCCCCGCCGCCCGGCCGGCACGAGGTGGAACAGAATGCCGCCCTGCTGGAGGCGCTCGGCGCCCGTCCGGATCTCGGCCCGCTGGAAATGAGTTTGACGGCGGAGGACCGCCAACAGGCGCGCCGGCTGCTCGGCCCGTCCGGTGGCCGTCCGCTGATCGTCGTGGCGCCCGGCGCTGCAAGCCCGCGGCGGGACTATCCGCTCGACCGGCTGACCGCCGTGATCGCCGCCGTCGCGGCCGGGCTGGACGCACGGGTCGCCGTGCTTGGCACCCTGGCGGAGGGGCCTGCCGCCATCGCTTTGGCCGCCGCGCTGCGTGGCCGGATCACCGACCTGACCGGCGCCACCGGCCTGCGGGTCGCTGCGGCGGCGATGGGCGAGGCGGTGCTGGCGATCACCATGGATTCCGCTCCCGCCCATCTGGCCGCAGCGGCTGGTGTGCCGGTGGCGGTCTTCTCCTGCCATCCCGAGGGCGGCGACCCCAACCACATCCATGCGCCGGAGCGTTTCCGGCCCTGGACCGGGGGACGGGACGGGCGAGCGCTGGTCCTGCGCCCGGCCGCGGCTGTTCCGCCCTGCACGACCGCCTGCATCGCGGCGGAGGCGCACTGCATCGCCGCCATCGATCCAAGCCTTGCCGCCAGCCGCATCCTTGCACTGGCGGCAGCCGATGCGGAGGAGCCGCGATGACCGACCCGACCATCCGCGTCTCCTTTCCCCAGCCGCCCGACGCCTTCCCGAAGATGCTGCACTGGCATGCCCAGCTCAGCCGCTACGTGTTCGAGGCGCTGTCGCGCCGCTTCGACCCGGATGCCGCCTGCCTGGAGCGTACCGACAATGATTGGCCGGGTCAGCCGACCGGGGTCCAGTCCGGCTTCAGCCCCTCCTTCCAGGCGAAGCGGACCAGATGGTCCTCCACCACCGCCTTGACCCGGGCCAGCGCCTCGGCATCCTCCGCCTCGCAACGCAGGGTCAGGGCGCCGTCCGCCGCCGTCATTGCGCAAGCTCCCCACGGGAATTGCGCATCGCCGCTGGCGGTGTCGTAGCGCACCGTGATCTTGTGGGCGAAATGCTTGCAGAGCTGCTGCAGGTATCGGCTGGCGAGGGCCGTCGGAACCGTGGCCGTTTCGGTCAGCATCGTTGCGCTCCCTTGATGATGGTTTCCGGTCCGGTCGGCGCCATCCCGATCAGAATTTGACGGTCGAGGTCAGGTAGACGCTCCGCCCTTCCGCCAATGCCGGCTGTACGGTGGAAGTCTGGCCGTAGCTGGAGCGGCTGACATAGGCGGCGTCGAAGATGTTGTTGGCCTCGGCCCGCAGCGTCCAGTTGGGCGCCGTTTCCATCGGCTTCCATTCGGTGAAGAGATTGACGACCTGATAGCCGTCGATGGAGCGGAAACCGTTGGCCCGGAGCGCGTCGTCCTCGATCTTCAGCGCGATCTCCGACGAGGCGCCCAGCGTCAGCCGCAGGTCCTCGAAGCTGTAATGGCCGCGCAGCGCGAAGAGGTCGCCGACCGGCACCGCGGTGTTGTAGTCGGACGACAGCGCCATGCGGTTGCCGTACGTCACGGCGGTGTGGGTGTATTTCGCGTTGATGCCGGCATTGCTCCAGTCATGGCCGACGGTGAGGTCGAAGCCCCGGGTGCGCAAATCCTCGCCGTTGACGCGGGTGTAGGTGGTGTAGTTCCAGGCGACCGGGTTTTCCATGTAGGTCAGGAAGGCCGCCGCCTCCAGCCGCAGGCCCTGGTGGGCATAACGCAGCCCGGCCCGCATGTTGTGGGCGGTCACCGGCTCCAGGTCGCTGGAGTAGCGGTAGTTGGCGGCATGGAACAGCGCGGCCTCCGCCATCTCCAGCCCGCCCCAGTTGTAGCTGTAGCCGCCGAAGGCGGTCAGGCTGTCGGTCAGGCCGTAGTCGGCCGACAGATTGGGGCTGAGGCCGGTATTCTCAAAGGTCTTCTTGTCGACCGACCGGTAACTCTGGTGGTCCAGGCGGACGCCGGTCGACAGGCGCAGCCGCTCCAGCGGTGCCAGACGTGCCTGCAGGAAGCCGCCGACATTGGTGATCCGCTCGTCCGCGTCGGTGGTGAAGTGGAAGCGGTCAATGTGGATGTCGTCGCGGGAGAGATCGAAGCCGGCGGTCAGGGTGCCGGTCGGGATGGCGAAGCTGTTCTTCACCGTCAGCCCGATGGTGTCGACCTGGCTGTCGAAGGCGCCGTGCGCCGTGGTGCGGCGGTTCTCGTTCGGACGTTCCAGCCGGTTGCGGGTGTAGGAGAAGGTAACGCCGGGGTTGAACCAGTCGGTCGGCTGCGTGGTCTCGTAGCTGACGACGGCGGTGGTGCGGGTCGCGGTGTTGCTGTTCATCAGCGGACCGGTCGGCCCGCCGACGAGGCCGAGGTTGGACCGCAGGCGGCGGACCGCGTCGTCGCGCACATGCTCGCCCGACACCGACAGGCGATGGCCGCCGTCGGACTCATAGGCCAGCTTGCCCAGGCCGCTGACCAGATCGGTGCCGGTGCCGGCTTCGGTGACGCCGTTGCCGTTCTCGTAATTCCTGCCGCGCGACAGGGTGCCGATGCCCAGGAGCTCGAAGCCGTGCTTGGCGGCATAGCCGGCGCCGGTGGTCCGCCAGGTCTCGGAATTGGTGTCGTAGCCGAGGATGGCGGTGCCGCCGACCTCCTGTCCCGGCAGCAGCATGTCGGTGGCGTTCTTGGTCTTGAAGGCCACTGTACCGCCGAGTGCGCCCGGACCGGCATCGGCCGGCGACACGCCGGGATCGACCTCAACCGACTTCAGGAAGGTGGGGTCGAGCGTCAGGTTGCCGTTGTGGTGCCAGATGCCGGCGCGCTGGGCGGCGCCGTCGATGGTGACGTTCAGCTTGCTCTGGTCGATGCCGTGCAGATAGATCTTCTGTGCCGCGGTGCTGCTGCCGGGGATGGTGATGCTCGGCTCGCCCTGGAACAGGTCGCGCAGGTTTTGCGGCACCTCGCGGTCGATCGCCTTCTGGTCGATGACGGTCGCCGCCTCCACCGGGCGGGGTGCTTCGCCTTCCACCGCGACGGAGGGCAGGGTGAGGGCGGTCTCCTTGTCGTGCGCCAGGGCCGGGGCGGCCTGCGCAACCGGGAAAAGGCCGAGCAGGGACAGGGTGATGAGGGCGGTCGTGCTGGTGATCCGGTGACGGAATCGGCAGGTCATGGTCGGCGGTCCATCCTTTCGCGCCACCCCCGGCACACGCCCGCTGGACCACCGGCCGGCATCGTGATATCGGAGAATGAGACGCATTCGCAAATCTGGTCCAGCGTCCTGGACGCTGTTCACGCTGGTATAGCCCGTGCTGCGCCGACAATGCCTTTGCGCGCCGGTCAAACTTCTTTGCCGGATCGCCAGATGACGGGGATGGCCGATGACGGATGGCGAGGGGATGGTGCCCGGAATGACGGTTCCCGACAGTCCGCTCCGCTGGCGGGATCTGGTGGTGCGGGGCAACCGCGGCGGTGAGAGTCTTCCTGCGATCATGCCGGAGCTCGATCCCGACGACATCGTCCTGCGCGGCCGCTTCCGCATGGAGATGCTGCGCAGCGGCCTGTCGCTGCACGCCACCGATGCGGTCGACCTGCGCGACATGACGACGGCGGCCGTGGCCGGGCCGGGGCTGACGGTGGCGCTGTTCCTGCGGGGGGAGGTCGACATCTCGCTCGGCCGGCGCCGCTACGCCTTGTCCGCCGCGCAAGAGCCGATCCTGTTCCTGCTGTCCCGCACTGAAGAGGATTGGTTCCAGCGGCGGGCGATGCGCGGCAACTGGGTGCGCAAGATCACGCTGGGCCTGCCCCCGGACTGGTTCGACGGCGCGGGCGGTCCGGCCGACGACCGTATGGCGGGAGAGAAGGGCTTGCAGCGTCTCCGCCGGTCGCATGGTGCCAGTCTGATGTTGCGGCCGACACCACGGCAGGTCGCGCTGGCGGAACGGCTGACTGGTCCGGCCACCTGCACGCCCTTGCTGGAAAGCCTCTATCTGGAAAGCCATGCCCTTGAGATCGTCGCCGACGCCCTGGGGATGCTGGACACGCCGGCCATGCAGACGCTGAGCACCCGCGACCATGCCCGCCTGCGCATCGCCTGCGACTATCTGGAAAGCCGCGATGTCGACGACGACGCGCCGCTGCGGCTGGAGGAGGTCGCCCGCCATGCCGGGATGAGCGTCAGCACGCTGCACCGGCTGTTCCGCGCCGGCCATGGCATGTCGGTGTTCGAGTATGAACGGGCGCGCCGGATGGAACGGGCGCGGACGGCGCTGGAACGGGATGGCGTCAGCGTGATGGAGGCCGCCTATCTCGCCGGCTATTCCAGCCCGGCCAATTTCGCCACCGCCTTCAAACGGCGCTTCGGCCATACCCCGCGGCAGGTGCGGGGCGCCCGCATCGCCCTTCCGGCCGTCGCCGGCTGACGGGATGAGTCCTGGAGCGATCCGGCAATCGCAAAGGTTGCTTTCGAAAAAGAAAGTGGGCGGACCCGCGGTCAAGCGGATCCGCCCGAGGCGAGGAGACTGAAGGCCGGCGCCCGAACGTGCCTTGCGAAGGCGCCGACGCTCCGGCGGATCGGTCGCGCGAACTGCGCGGCCGATCCGGCCGAACCGAGCCGTCTCCTATCCCGTTACCCGGCGATCAGGCCGCGCAGCTGCCGGTTGGCGACCGCCAGCATGGCGAGGTCGACCACCGGCTGGGCGCGCAGCTCGGCCAGAAGCTGTTCCACCCGGTCCACCACCAGGCTGCGGCTGGCGATCCAGGCATCGACCGCGGCGGCCTCGTCGCCCTCGCTTTCCAGAACGCGCACGGTCAGCGCGCTCTGGTGGGCGAACAGGTCGTCGACGATCGCGGCGACCGCCTGGCGCTGCCAGTGGTTGTCGACCTTGGCGCCGCTGGCACGGTCGCGCAGCCATTCCAGGCCGAAGCGGCGGCCCAGCCCAAAATAGACCGAGGCGACACCCTCGACCGCGCGGCCGGTGCGTTCGGCGATCCGCACCAGATCGGGGGCGGCGGCCAGCACCGGCAACGCCGCGATCCGGCGGGCCAGATCCTCCGGCACGCCCTGGGCGATGGCGTCGGCGACGCGGGCGGCGAGGCGGGAGGATTCCTCGGCATCGAGGAAGCGGTCCAACCCGGCGGCCAGAGCCTCCACCCCCGGACGGAAGGCGGCGGATTCGCCGCCCATGTCCAGCGGATGCGGGCTGTGCGCCAGGAACCAGGCGACCGCCCGGTCCATAAGATGGACCGTCTCCAGCATCAGCGCGGTCTGTAGCGCTGCCGGAACGACGGTGTCGAGCGCGTCGATGGCGTCCCACAGCGGGCGCAGCTGGAACACGTCGCGGGCGATGGCATAGGCGCGGGCGACATCCGCCGGACCCAGGCCGGTCTTCTCCACCATGTCGCGGACGAAGGTCGGGCCGACGCGGTTGACCAGGCTGTTGGTCACCGCCGTCGCCACGATCTCGCGGCGCAGCCGGTGGCGGAAGATCGCCTCGCGCTGGCCTTCGCGCAGCGGCTGCGGGAAGTAGCGCAGCAGATCCTCGACCGTTGCCGGGTCGTCCGGCAGCTCCGACGCCAGCAACTCGTCGTACAGCGTGATCTTGGCGTAGGCCAGCAGCACCGCCAGCTCCGGCCGGGTCAGACCGCGGCGTTCCGCCATGCGCTGGGCCAGTTCCTCGTCGGTCGGCAGATACTCGATGGCGCGGTTCAGGCGGCCGGTCTTTTCCAGGTTGCGGATGAAGCGGGCCTGGGCCTCCAGCAGCGACGCCCCTTGCGCCTCGGCGATGGTCAGGGCCTGGCTCTGGCGGTAGTTGTCGGCCAGCACCAGACCGGCCACCTCGTCGGTCATCGCCGACAAGAGCATGTCGCGCTGCTTCAGCGTCATGTCGCCGCGCGCCATGACGTCGCCCAGCAGGATCTTGATGTTCACCTCATGGTCGGAGGTGTCGACGCCGGCCGAATTGTCGATGGCATCGGTGTTCAGCCGCACTCCTTTCCCGGCAGCCTCGATGCGGCCGCGCTGGGTGACGCCCAGGTTGGCGCCTTCGCCGACCACCCTGGCGCGGATCTGGCCGCCGTCGATGCGAAGCGCGTCGTTGGCCTTGTCGCCGGCTTCGGCATTGGTCTCGGTCGACGCCTTGATGTAGGTGCCGATGCCGCCGAACCACAGCAGGTCGACCTCCGCCGTCAGCAGGCGGCGCATCAGCTCGGCCGGTGACAAATGGGCCTGCTCGATGCCGAAGCGGGCACGGACCTCGGCCGACAACTCCACCGTCTTGGCGCTGCGGTCGATGATCATGGCGCCGCTCGACATCCGGCTGCGGTCGTAATCCGCCCAGGAGGAGCGGGGCAGGGCGAACAGCCGGTTGCGCTCCTCCCAACTGGCTTCGGCGTCCGGATCGGGATCGAGGAAGATGTGGCGGTGGTCGAAGGCGGCCAGCAGGCGGATGTGGCGGGACAGCAGCATGCCGTTGCCGAACACGTCGCCCGACATGTCGCCGACGCCGACGACTGTGAAGTCTGTGGTCTGGATGTCGGTGCCCATCTCGCGGAAATGGCGCTTCACCGATTCCCAGGCGCCGCGGGCGGTGATGCCCATCGCCTTGTGGTCGTAGCCGGCCGAACCGCCCGACGCGAAGGCGTCGCCCAGCCAGAAGCCATGGTCGACCGAAACCCCGTTGGCGATGTCGGAGAAGGTGGCCGTGCCCTTGTCGGCGGCGACCACCAGATAGGGGTCGTCGGCGTCGTGGCGCACCACGTCCTTCGGCGGCACGACCGAGCCATCGGCGGCGAAATTGTCGGTGATGTCCAGCAGGCCGCGCATCAGGATCTTGTAGCACTCGATGCCTTCGGCCAGCGCCGCCTCGCGTCCGGCGCCGGGCGCCGGCGGACGCTTGACGACGAAGCCGCCCTTGGAGCCCACCGGCACGATGACGGTGTTCTTCACCATCTGCGCCTTCATCAGCCCGAGGATCTCGGTGCGGAAATCCTCGCGCCGGTCGGACCAGCGGATGCCGCCGCGGGCGACCTTGCCGCCGCGCAGATGGACGCCTTCCATGCGCGGGCTGTAGACGAAGACCTCGACCCACGGGCGCGGCAGCGGCAGTTCATCGATCGAGCCGCTGTCGAGCTTGAAGGACAGATGCGGCTTCGGTGCACCGCCCGCACCGGCCTGATAGGCGTTGGTGCGCAGCGTGGCGCGGATCAGATTGGCGAAGCGGCGCAGGATGCGGTCGTCATCCAGGTTGGTGACGGCGTCCAGCGCTTCCTCGATCTGCTCCAGGATATGCGCCTCGCCCTTTTCCGTGTCCGTTGGCGCGGACCGGGCCTGCGGATCGAAGCGGGCGGCGAACAGCCGGGCCAGCAGGCGCGCGGTCTGCGGGTGGGCGGCCAGCGTCGCCTCGAGCGTGTCCTGGCCATAGGTGAAACGGGCCTGCTTCAGGTACTTCGCATAGGCGCGCAGCACCGTGACCTCGCGACCCGTCAACCCGGCGCGCAGCACCAGCCGGTTGAAGCCGTCATCCTCCATCCGGCCGTCCCAGATGTCGGCGAAGGCATCCTGGAAGGTCTGCTTGACCTTGACGCAGTCGACCGGCATGCCGGTCTGGGTGCGGGCGGCGAAGTCGTGGATCCAGACCGGGGGGGCCGCCGGCGCACCGCCGGCCGGGCGCACCTCGTAGGGCTGCTCGGTGATGACCTTCAGGTCCATGTGCTCCAGCATCGGCAGCACGTCGGACAGCGGCACCGGCCGGCCCTGGTGGTAGATCTTGACATGCAGTTCGTCGCCATCGGCTTCCAGCGGGTGGAACAGCACGATGCCCAGCCGCTGTTCGGTGAGTGCGCGTTCGATCTGGCTGATGTCGTGCACCGCGGATTCCGCCGAGAAGGTCTCGCGGTAGCCGGCGGGGAAGGCGTCGGCGTAGCGGCGCAGGCGGGCGTTGCCGATCTCCTCGCCATGGGCCTCGACCAGCGCGTCGCGCAGCCGGTCGGCCCAGCTGCGGGAGGCCTGGACCAGCCGTGCCTCGATCTCGCCGACGTCTACGACGGGAACCTTGCCCGGCTCGGTCTTCACCATCAGGTGCAGGCGGGCGAGCGCGCTGTCCGACAGCTGGGTGTGGCTGGAGGCGCAGGCTCCCTGGTAGGCGGACTCGAGCAGCGCCTGGATCTTGCGGCGGAGCACGGTGTCGTAGCGGTCTCGCGGCACGAAGACCAGGGCGGAGACGAAGCGCTCGAATGGATCGCGGCGGATGAACAGGGCGAGCCGCTGGCGTTCCTGCAGGTGCAGGATGCCGAGCGCGGTCTCGTACAGCTCGTCCGACGGGGTCTGGAACAGCTCGTCGCGCGGGAAGGTTTCCAGGATATTCAGCAGCGCCTTGCCGTCATGACCTTGCGGGTCGAAGCCGGCGCGCGCCATGACGCGGGCGACCTTGCGGCGCAGGAACGGGATCTCGCGCGGGCTGCGGTTGTAAGCGACCGAGGTGAACAGCCCGACCGCCAGCGTGCCCCCCACCACCTTGCCCCGGTCGTCGAAGCGCTTGACCAGGATGGCGTCGAGCGGCACCGCGCGGTGGACGGTGGCCTGCCGGGTGCCCTTGGTCACCAGGAGGGCGCGCGGCTGGTGCAGGAAGGCGCGGATCTCGGCGGGCAGCACGGCGGCGTGGCCATGCTCGTCGAACACGGTGATCTCCGGATCGCGCAGCACGCCGAGCCCGCTGCCTTCGACCAGTTCCAGCCAGGGATCGCCGACGCCGTCGCCGAGGGTGGCGATGTACTGGCGGCTGCCCAGCAGTGTCATGTTGCCGTCGTCGACCCAGCCCAGGAAATCGGCGGCCTCCTTCGACTCCTCCGCGTCCGGGGCGTTGGCGATGCCGTCGCGGGCGGTGCGGACACGCTCGCGCATCGGCGTCCAATCCTCCACCGCGGCACGGACGTCGGCCAGCACCCGCTCGATCCCCTCGCGCAGCCGGGCCTGGGCGTCGGGATCCGACAGCGGGTCGATCGAGCAGTGCATGAAGGATTCGTCGCGCGCGCCGTCCCGTTCCTCGCCCGGCTCCAGCAACTCGGCGATGCGGCCCTCGGCGTCGCGGACGACGCGGGTGACGGGATGGATGACGAGATGGACGGTAACGCCTTGCCGGTTCAGCTCCGCCGTCACGGAATCGACCAGGAAGGGCATGTCGTCGTTGACGATCTCCACCACCGAGCGTTCGGATTGCCAGCCATGCTCGTCCAGGCGCGGGGTATAGACCCGCAGCTTGGGCGTGCCGGCCTCTCGCTGCTGCCCCCATTGCCACATCGCCAGCGCCGCGCCGTAGAGCTGTTCCGGTGTGGCGCGCAGCAGGTCGTCCGGGGGCACGTTGGCGTAGAAGCGCTTGACGAAGCGCTCCGCCCGCGCGTTCGGAACCCGGCTGCGCACCAGTTCGGCCAGTTGCTGCCGCAAGTCGCCCGCCAGATCCTTCGTCGCCGTCCGCATGATGGTGGATGTCTCCTCTCGGTATTCTTTGGAATGGTAGTACCACCCCCAAACCGACAATTCGACGGCAAATAAACGGCAGGATTTCTGACCAAGCGGTGATTTTTACTCCTTTGGGGGTATTTCTCCAAAGATTCGGACAATCCAGTCACATATCTGCCGAATTTATCCAAAGCGCATTGACATCCGGTCCATCGCTGGTTCCGCGGCAAAGGCGCACAGTGCCCATCTGCCGCACCTCCCGGTGGTCGGTCCCTTGCCGGAAATGGGTGAAAGCCGAATCGATTCGGTGCGGCAGCGGCTTTGCCGGCAAATCGTTGGCAGAGACGGGATGCTCGCGATAAAAAATGGCAGCATTGCTGACCAAATGGCTTTGCCGATCAAGTCGGGGCATTTTCCGACAACGTATCGACAAGACGGCGGGCGTGGGTGTCATACCGGCGGCACTGGTCATTGGCCTGTGCCGCCGGAGGGCCGTGACCTTACCCGCAGTCCTCCTCGATCGGCCGTTTCCCGATTTGCGCAACAACGCCGTTCATGACGGGTGATAGCCCGGGATGGCTTTGGTTTCGAGGCACTCTTCCAGCCCGAAGACTCCATATTCTCGTCCATTGCCGGACTGCTTGTAGCCTCCGAAAGGCGCATGGGGATCCCAGGCGGGATAGTTGATATGGACCTGCCCGGACCGGATTTTGCGGGTGGCCCGACCGCCGCGAGCCGGGACGTCCCTGCTACGAACAAGTTCTGACAGATCGACGAAGCGGAAGCCGTTAGCGCTGGTCGGCAGCTCGGGAAAAAGGTACGATGGTCCGACTGCCCGACGTTGTTCGATCCGTCGACCGGGTCGATGCAGAGCTTTGGAGCCAAGAGGACGCATCCTTGATTGAACACAGTCCCATGGTCTTCGAGAAAGTCGATGTTCAGCCGGCCTATCATCTGGTGGCTTCGAACATCGAAAAATGTATCATGCAAGGCATCTACAAGGTTGGGCAGCAGTTGCCCTCCGAATTGGATCTCGCCAAGCAACTCGGGGTCAACCGTTCCACCGTGCGCGAAGCGATTCGCGTGCTGGAGCAGAGCGGGCTCGTGTTCCGCAAGAGCGCTCGCCGTCTGGTCATCAGCCTGCCACGGGAACAGGAGCTGGCCTCCCGCGTCAGCCAAGCCATGATCCTGCACGAGATCACATTCCTCGAATTGTGGGAAACCATGCTGCCGCTGGAGGTCCGTGCGTCGGAACTGGCGGCGATCCGCGCGACAGACGAGGAGATCGAACGGCTCGAGGTCAATCTTCGGGAGACCGCCGATTGCCTGGAGCATGAACAGAAGCTCGTCGCCCTGGACATCGAGTTCCATCTCCTGGTCGCCAAGGCGTCGCGCAACCGCGCTCTGCTGCTGGCGCGGGAGCCGATCGGCCTGCTGTTCTACCCCGCCTTCTATCAGGTGATGTCGCGGCTGAATGCCAAGGATCGCCTGCTCTCCGCCCACCGGGAAGTCGTAAACGGAATCCGCAACCGCGACCCCAAGCATGCGGCGCAGTGGATGGAAAAGCACATCAAGGATTTCCGGCGAGGCTACGAGCTGGCTGATCTCGACATGAACCAGCCGGTCGACAACAGCAGCTATTTCGAATGACCGGGGGCCGCCGTCAGGCGCGGTGGCGGCTGCGGACCACCTGCTCCATCGACGTCGCGTGAAGGTCCGCCTTCACGGCGTCATAGGCGGTCATGTTCACGGTGCGGACCAGCGGCCGCCAGCCACCGGAATCGTCCGGTTCCAGGTCGATGATGTTGAGGCCGGCGTAATCCTGTTCCAGCGCCGCCAAAGCGGCCAACCCGCAGCCGAGGGCGTGGCACAGGATGGCGCGGTTCACGCCGTCGTGCGCGACCAGCAGCAGGGACCGCCAGTCCGGTGCAGCGACCAGCCGGTGGAAGGCCGCGCCCACCCGTTCGGCGAAGGCGGCGAAGACGTCCCCGCCAAGGAACCGTCCTCCCTCCTCGCTGCAAGGCGTGTAGGCGCTGGCCAGCCGCTCCTCGATGCCGTCCACCGGCAGATCCCGCAGCCGGCCGCCGCGGATTTCACGGAAGCCGTCATCCTCCTCCAGCGGCAGCCCGCGCCCGGCGATGAGGATCCCGGCGGTTTCCCGCGTGCGCGGCAGGCCGGAGCACACCGCCCGATCGATGGGAACAGCGGCCAGATGGAGGGCGAGCGCCTCCACCTGCTTCCGCCCGGCCGGCGTCAGCGCGACGTCGCGCGGGTTGTGCGGCTGTCCCGACCGGTCGAAATACGCCACCTCCCCGTGCCGTACCAGATGGATCCGGCGGCGGACCGTCTCCTGCCCCGTCATCCTGCCCGCCTCACTTCGGCTGCATGCGCAGCGCGGCGTCGAGCCGGATGACCGACCCGTTCACCATCGGATTCCCGACGATGGACAGGACCATGCGGGCATACTCCTCCGGCTTGCCGAAGCGGTGGGGGAACGGGATGTTGGCGACGATGGCGTCCTGGACCTCCTGCGGCATGGCGGTGACCATTGGCGTTCCGAACAGGCCGGGCGCGATCGCCGCCACCCGCACGCCGTGGCGGGCCAGTTCGCGGGCGGCCGGAAGGGTCAGGGAGGCGACGCCCCCTTTCGACGCCGCATAGGCGGCCTGTCCGATCTGCCCCTCGTAGGCGGCGACCGACGCGGTGTTGACGATCACGCCGCGCTCCCCGTCCTCCAACGGCTCCAGCGTCGTCATCGCCGCGGCGGCGAGCCGCATCAGGTTGAAGGTGCCGATCAGATTGACCGACACGACGCGGGCGAACTCGTCGAGCGGTTGGGGCCCGTCGCGGCCGACGATGCGGCCGGCCGGAGCGATGCCGGCGCAGTTGACCAGGATGCGTGCCGGTCCGTGGGCGGCGGTGGCCATTGCCACCGCGCGTTCGGCCGAGGCGGCGTCGGTGACGTCGCACGGAATGGCAAGGCCGCCGGTCTCCGCGGCAACCGACGCCAGACGGTCGGCGGACAGGTCGAGCAGCGCGACCTTAGACCCGGCTTCGGCGAAGGCCCGTGCGGTGGCGGCGCCAAGGCCGGAGGCCGCGCCGGTGACGATGACGGGATGGGTCGACGGATTCATGTCCGGCTGTCCTCAATGATGGGGAGCGGAGGGGGAGGTCGGAAGCCGACGAAGCGCGCGACGCCGTCCGCCGGCTCGCTGGAAACCGTCGGAGCGGTCATGGGGTGGCGCCATGGGCTGCGAATTCGCGCGCTTTCAGTTCTCGGCGCAGGATCTTGCCGCTTGGGTTCTTCGGCAATTCGTCGACGAACTCGATGCGGCGCGGGTACTTGTAGGGGGCGGTGAGGGTCTTGACGAAGTCCTGCAGCTCCTTCACCAGCTCGGGCGAGCCGGACAGGCCGGCGCGCAGCACGACGAAGGCCTTGACCACCTCGCCGCGCTCCTCGTCCGGGCTGGGCACGGCGGCGACCTCCTGGACGGCAGGATGCTCGATCAGGGCGTTCTCGACCTCCAGCGGGCCGATCCGGTAGCCGGCAGAGTTGATCAGATCGTCATTGCGGCCGAGATAGTGGAAATAGCCGTCGGCATCCAGCGTCGCCCTGTCCCCGGTCAGGAACCAGCTGCCGTCCGGCCCCTCCAGGCGGCTGTCGGCGGTGAGTTCCGGATCCTTCCAGTAGCCCAGCATGACCTGCGGGTTGGGCAGCCCGACCGCCAGCAGGCCGGGGGTGTCGGGCGGCAGCCGGCGGCCCTCCTCGTCGATCACCGCGATGTCGGACCCGGGCGCGGCGCGGCCCATCGAGCCCGGGCGCGGTTCGTCCGCCGCCATGGTCAGCACGGTCATCAGCGTCTCGGTCTGGCCGTAGGCCTCGCGTAGCGGCACGCCGGTCAGCGCGGTCCAGCGCTTGACCACCGCCGGGTTCACCGACTCCCCGGCGGAGATCGCCTGGCGCAGCGCCGACAGGTCGAGGCCGGCGACGTCCTCCTGCACCAGGCGGCGGAATTCGGTGGCGGCGGCGCAGAAGACATTCACGCGGTGGCGCACCATCCGCTCGAAGCGCGCGCGCGGGTCGAAGGGACCGTCGTGGAAGACCACCGCCGCTCCCCGGCTCCAGGGGCCGAACAGGATGCTGGTGCCGGCCTTGCTCCAGCCGGTGTCGGCGGTGCACCACATGACGTCGCCGCGCTGGAGCCCATGCCAATGCTCGGCCGAGACGCGCCAGGCGTAGAGCGCGCGGGCCGCGTGGGTGACGCCCTTGGGATGGCCGGTCGAGCCGGAGGTGTAGAAGAGGATCGCGGGGTCTTCCGCCTGGACCGCCGCCGGGACGAAGGCGTCCGGCGCCTCCTCCAGCGCTGCCGCCCAGCTGGTCCAGCCCGTCGGCGGATCGCCCACGGCGATGCGCAGCGCCGGCATCCCGGCGATGGCGGCAAACTTCGCGGTCGAAGCCGCCGTCGTCACCACCGCCCGCGCTTCGGAATGGGCGAGGCGGTAGGCGATGTCCCGCTCGGTCAGCATCTCGATGCAGGGAATCGGGATGGCCCCCAGCTTCAGGCAGCCGACCAGGGCGATCTGCCATTGGGGAATGCGCGGCAGCATGACCAGCACCCGGTCGCCCTTGGCGATGCCGCGCGCGGCCAGCGCGTTGGCGAAGCGGTTGGTCAGCCGCGCCATGTCGGCGTAGCTGTAGCGCTCCTCCTTTCCCGCCGCATTCGACCAGAGCAGCGCGGTCAGCGCCGGGTCGGCGGCGTGGCGGTCGACGACGTCGGCCCCGAAGTTGAAGGATTCCGGAATGTTCCACGCGAAGGGCTGGCCGGGTGCGGTGGTGGTGGGCATGGCGTTTCCTCCCCCTTGGGCGGGTTGATGCGCGCTTGTGCGCGGTCTTGATTGCCGCTGGCGCCTATAGGACCTTATCCGCGCGCAGCCGCGCGACATCGTCGCCGCCATAGCCGAGCGTGGCCAGAATTTCGTCGGTGTGCTCGCCCAGCAGCGGCGGTGGCGTGCGCAGACGCCCAGGCGTGCCGGAGAACTTGATCGGGAATCCCAGCTGCGGGATCCGTCCCTCCACCGGATGGTCCATATGCAGCAGCATGTCCCGGTGCTTGAGCTGGGGGTGCTCGAACGCCTCGCTCATGCTGTTGACCGGGGCGACCGGCAGGTCGGCGGGGCCGAGCAGATCCATCCACTCGGCGCAGGTCCGGCTCGCCATCAGGTCGCCGACCCGCGCCATCTGGGCGGCTGCCTCCGCCCCCTCGGGCCACTGCCGGTCCTTCAGATCCCCAAGTCCGGCCAGATCGCAGAAGCGGTGCCAGAAATTCTCCTCGATGCAGCCCAGCGTGATGCAGCGGCCGTCGGCGCAGCGGAAGACGTTGTAGCAGGGCGCCTGGCCGAGGAAGCGGCGTTCGCCGCCCTTCGGCTCGATGCCGGCGAAGAAGCGGTCGGCGGCGTGGTAGGCCAGCCAGGCCACCACCCCGTCGGTCATCGAGACGTCGACGAACTGGCCGCGCCCGGTGGCCCGCCGGGCGAGCACCGCCGCCAGGATGCCGAAGGCCGCCATCAGCGAGCCGCCGCCCTGGTCGGCGATCGACAGGCCCGGCACGATGGGATCCTCCCCGGCCTTGGCGAACAGCGGCAGGGCGCCGGCGATCGCCATGTAGTTGAGGTCGTGGCCGGGAGCCTTGGCGAAGGGGCCGTCCTGCCCGAAGCCGGAGATCGCGCAATAGACCAGACGGGGGTTGTCGCGGGCCAGCGTCTCGTAGCCGACGCCCAGCCGGTCCATCACGCCGGGCCGGAAGCCCTCGACCAGCACGTCGGCCCGGAGGGCGAGACGCTTCAGGATCGCCTTGCCCTCCCCGGTCTTCAGGTTCAGCGTGACGCTCTTCTTGTTGCGGTTCAGCAGCAGGAAGGAACCTGATTCCGCGACGTTCAGCGGTTCGAAGGCGCGGTTGTAGTCGCCGCGTCCGGGCTCCTCGATCTTGACGACCGTGGCGCCCAGATCGGCGAGGAGCTGGGTGCAGAAGGCGCCGGGCAGCAGGCGGGTCAGGTCGAGCACGACCAGCCCGGCCAGCGCCTCGGCGGCTGGGGGAGCGGTGGGGGAGGGGGCGGCCGTCATTGCGCGGTCCACCCGCCATCCACCAGGATGCTGTGCCCGGTGACGTAGGCCGAGGCGGCCGACGCCAGGAACACGGCGGCACCGATCAGCTCGTCGGGACCGCAGAAGCGGCCCATCGGCGTCTGGCCGAGCAGGCGGCGGGAAATCTGCTCGTGTTCGCGGACGCCGGCGGTCAGGTCGGTTTCGACGAAGCCGGGGGCGATGCTGTTGACCCGGACGCCGGAGGCCGCCCAGTCGATGGCAAGCGACTTGGTCATCATCTCCAGCCCGCCCTTGGCCGCGCAGTAGGGCAGCGTCTTGCGCAGACCGACATGGCCGCCGACCGAACTGATGTTGATGATGCTGCCCGTTCCGCGCTCCACCATCGCGGCGCCGAAATGGCGGCAGCAATGGAAGACGCCGCCCAGATTGATGTCGATGATCGGCTGCCAGTCCTCGCGGGTCAGCGTTTCGGCCGCCTTGTAGGTCGGATTGATGCCGGCGTTGTTCACCAGCACGTCGATCCGCCCGTGCCGTTCCAGGACGGCGGCGAGCAGCGCCGCCACCTCCTCCTCGCGCGCGACGTCGGCGGCGTGCCACCAGACCTTGGCGCCCTGGGCGTCCATCTCCCCGGCGGTGGCGGCCAGCGTGGCGGTGTTGCGGCCGCTCAGGACGATCTCCGCCCCGAAGCCGGCCAGCCCCCCGGCGATCGAGCGGCCGATGCCGCGCCCGCCGCCGGTGACCACCGCCACCTTTCCGGTCAGGTCGAACAGGCCGGCCATGCGCTGCTGCAGGGTGGGCGTCGAAACGGCGCTCATTGCACGCCCTCCCGCGCCAGCTTGCGCGCGATGCTCCAGCGGTGGACTTCGGACGGGCCGTCGTAGATGCGGAAGGGACGAACCTCGCGGAAGATGCGCTCGACCACCGTGTCGCGGGTGGTGCCGAGCCCGCCCAGCACCTGCAGGCTGCGGTCGACCACGCGCCAGATGGCCTCCGAGCAGATCACCTTGGCCACGCTCGATTCATGGCGCCCCTTGCCGCCCTGGTCGAGCACCCAGGCGGCGTGCGCGACGACCAGCCCGCAGGTGTGAAGATCCAGTTCGTTGTCGGCGAGCTGGAAGCCGATCCCCTCATGGTCGATCAGCGCCTTGCCGAAGGCGCGGCGTTCGCGGGCGTAGGCGGTGGCGACGTCGTGGGCGCGGTGCGCGGCCCCCAGCCAGCGCATGCAGTGGGTCAGCCGGGCCGGCGCCAGCCGGACCTGGGCGTAGCGGAATCCCTCGCCCTCCCGACCCAGCACATCCTCCTCCGGAACGACAAGATCCTGGAAGGACACCACGCAATGGCCGCCGGGGAAGCTCTGGTCCAGCGTGTCGAGCGTGCGCTCGATCACGATGCCGGGCCGGTCCATGTCGGCGAGGAACATGGTGGCGCGCGGTTCGCCGTCGGGAGAGTCCTCGTCGCGCGCCATGATGATGCAGACGCCCGCGCCCTCGGCGCCGCTGATCAGCCATTTGGTGCCGTTGATCACGTATCCGCCGGGGGTTCGGCGGTAGCTGGTGAGCAGCAGCGACGGGTCGGAGCCGGCGCCCGGATGCGGCTCGGTCATCGCGAAGCAGGAGCGGATCTCGCCGAGCGCCAGGGGGGCGAGCCAGCGGCGCTTCTGCCGCTCGTCCGCCACCTGCTCCAGCAGATGCATGTTGCCTTCGTCGGGCGCGGCGATGTTGAGCGCCAGCGGTCCCAGCAGCCCGTAGCCGGCCGCTTCGAACACCACCGCCTTGCCGCGGTGGTCGAGCCCCAGCCCGCCCCACTCCCCGGGCATGTGCGGGGCGAGCAGCCCGGCGTCGCGGGCCAGCGCGTTCAGCTCGCGGCGGAATTCGTCGGACGGCCCGTGCGGGCCCTGGCGCGGGTCGTTTTCGAGAGGGATGAGGGCGTCGCGTACGAAGGACCGGGTGCGGTCCCTCACCGCGATCAGGTCGGGCGGCAGCGAGAAGTCCATCGGGGGTTCCTGTCCCTGGCAATGATCGTCGTGGAACGGGGGCGTTTCAGAAGCCACGCCCTTGGGCGATATCGTGGGTGAAATCGAACAGGCCGCGCGCGAGGGCGCCGAAGCCGGCATAGCGCGGGTCGCTGGTGGTGCCGCTGCGGTAGCGGCCGTGGAGCTGCTGGAAGACCACCGCCAGCTTGAACAGGGCGAGCACGCGATGGAACCGGAAGTCCGCCAGGTCGCGGCCGGTGCGGGCGGCGTAGCGTTCCGCCGCGTCCCGCCGGCTCGGGAAGCCGAAGCGCGCCGTCGGCATCTGCGCCAGATCGTGCATCACCGGCGGATCATCGGCTTCCGTCCAATAGCTGAGCAGGGTGGCGAGATCGAAGAGCGGGTCGCCGCGCGTGCCCTGGTCCCAATCGAGGATCGCGACCGGTTCCAGCCGGTCGGGGTCGAGGATCAGGTTGTCCAGCTTGAAATCGTTGTGCAGCAGGGTCGGCGGGCCGGGCCGGACCCGGTTCAGCCGGTCCGTCAGCCAGCCGGCCAGCTCGACGGCCGGCGGCGGGGGGCCGTCCGGTCCGGCGGAGAGATGGGCACGCCTGGTCCAGCCGGCGACTGCGCGGTCGAGGAAGCCGTCCGGCCGCCCGAACCCGTCGAGCCCGACGGCGGCCGGATCGACGGCGTGGATGTCGGCCAGGGCATCGACCAGCAACGGTCCCAGCCGGGCGCCCGCCGCCGGCCGCCGCTCCAGCGGCGGCGGCGCAGCGCCGGCCAGCGTCACGCCCTGCCGGTATTCCAGCAGAATGAAGGGATGGCCGGCGACGCCGGCATCCTCGCACAGATGCAGGCTCTTCGGCGCCAGCGGCAGGGCGCGCCACAGCCGGCTGAGGATGCGGTGCTCGCGGGCCATGTCGTTGGCGCCCGGCGGCAGCGGTCCGGGCGGCGGCGAGCGCAGGACCGCCGGGATCCCGTCGACCGAGACCAGGAAATTCAGGTTGGCCAGTCCGCCGCTGAACTGGCGGGGCGGGGTTTCGTGGTCGAGCCGCAGCCCGTGCGCCGCCAGGTGGGCGGTGACCGCCGCCCAATCCAGTCGGGCGGTCTCATCGGGCGCGCGGAACATCGAATCTTCAAGCGGCATGGTCGATCCGGAGCAGGGGCATGGAGCGGGCGGCGGGGTTGCCGGCCAGCCTCGGCGCATTTATAGTCGGACTATCGGATCGTAGATTCAAAATTTGCTGAACGTCAAGAGGCTTGGGAGGGCGAAAAATATCGAAAATTACGCTCATTAACGCGCTGCAGCGCAGAATATTGTGCGACACAAAAAATCGAACCCGACCGAAAGCCGCTTGACAGCGAATGATCGCGGCAGCAATAGTTCGATTGTCCGACGATAAATGCAGCACAGGCAGCTCCTCAAGGGTGAGCGGCCGGGCCTTTGCGCCCTGAAAAATGCTCCGGACCGCTCCATAAGGCCGCTTCCCGATCACCCCCTCTCGAAGCGAAGGGCAAGACATGCTGGGACACATCATCGGCTGGGCGCACACCCGCTTCGGCAAGTTGGATGGCGAAAACCTGGAATCGCTGGTGGTCCGCGTCGCCGCCGATGCGATCGCCGACGCCGGGCTGGACCCCGCCGACATCGACGAGATCGTCGTCGGCCATTTCAACCAGGGGCTCGATCCGCAGGGATTCCCGGCCTCGCTCGCCCTTCAGGCGGACGGCGCGCTGCGCTTCAAGCCGGCGACCCGCGTCGAGAACGCCTGCGCCACCGGCTCCGCCGCGATCCGTCAGGCCGCCATGGCCATCGGTTCCGGGCGGGCGCGGTCGGTGCTGGTGGTGGGCGTCGAGAAGATGACCGCGGCCCCGGCCGCGCAGGTGCAGGCGTCGCTGGCGTCGGCCAGCTATCTGGCGGAAGGGGACGGCGGCGACCTGTCCTTTGCCGGGATCTTCGGGCGCATCGCACAGCTCTATTTCCAGCGCTACGGCGACCAGTCGGACGCGCTGGCGCGCATCGCCGCCAAAAACCACCGGAACGGCGCGGCAAACCCGCTGGCCCATATGCAGAAGGATCTGGGATTCGAGTTCTGCCGGACGGTGTCCGACCGCAACCCGCTGGTCGCCGGTCCGCTGCGCCGCACGGATTGTTCGATGGTGTCCGACGGGGCGGCCGCGCTGGTGCTGGTCCATGGTGACGTCGCGGTGGGTGCGGCCAAATCGGTCGGGCTGCGGGCGCAGGCGCAGGCCAACGACGTCCTGCCGATGGGCGGGCGCGACATGACCCGGTTCGAGGGCTGCGCGGTCGCATGGAACAAGGCGCTGGCGCAGGCCGGGCTCGGGCTCGACGATCTCGATTTCGTCGAGACGCACGATTGCTTCACCATCGCCGAGCTGATCGAGTATGAGGCGATGGGCCTGACGCCGCCGGGCGAGGGGCACCGCGCCCTGCTGGAGGGCTGGACCGAGGTCGGCGGGCGGCTGCCCGTCAACCCGTCGGGCGGGCTCAAGGCCAAGGGGCATCCGATCGGCGCGACCGGCGTGTCGATGCATGTGATGACCGCCATGCAGTTGATGGGGACGGCCAGCGGCATCCAGGTTCCCGGGGCGACGAAGGGCGGCATCTTCAACATGGGCGGCGCCGCGGTCGCCAATTACGTCAGCGTGCTGGAACGCGTGCGCTGAGTCCCCGCGGCCGCATCCGAACAAAAACCGATAAACGAGAATTCTGGAGGAAACGGCATGAAAGCGGCGTTCATCGCCGCCGTGGCGTCGGGCATCGCCTTGGGCGGCCCGGCGGCGGCGCAGATTTCGGATGAAACCGTCAAGATCGGCGTGCTGAACGACCGGTCGGGCCTGTACGCCGACCTTGGCGGCGAAGGATCGGTCGTCGCCGCGCGAATGGCGGTGGAGGAGTTCGGCGGCAAGGTCTCCGGCAAGCCGGTCGTCATCGTCAGCGCCGACCATCAGAACAAGCCTGACATCGGTTCGGCCATCGCCCGTGAATGGATCGACCGGGACGGGGTGGACGCCATCGTCGACGTTCCGCATTCCGCCACCGCGCTCGGCGTGCTCAGCGTCACCCGCGAGAAGAACCGGATGCTGATGCTGTCGGGGCCGGCGCTGACCGAATTCACCGGCAAGCAGTGCGCGCCGACCACCATCCACTGGACCTACGACAGCTATTCGATGGCCAACGTCACCGCGCGGGCCTCGGTCAAGCGCGGTGGCGACACCTGGTTCTTCCTGACCGGCGACAACGCCGGCAGCCATTCGCAGGAGCGCGACGGCATCGCCTTCGTCGAGAAGGCCGGCGGCAAGGTCGTGGGCACGGTCCGCCATCCGCTGAACACGCTGGATTTCTCCTCCTTCCTTCTGCGGGCGCAGGCGTCCCAGGCCAAGGTCATCGGGCTCGCCAACGCCGGCGGCGACACGGTGAACGCGATCAAGCAGGCCGCCGAGTTCGGCATCGTGCAGGGCGGCCAACGGCTGGCCGGGCTGCTGATCTTCATCACCGACGTACACTCCATCGGCCTGAAGGACGCCCAGGGGCTGATGTTCACCGAATCCTTCTACTGGGACATGGACGAGAAAACGCGCGCCTGGTCGCGGAAATTCATGGAGAAGTTCGGGGGGCGCGCACCGACGGCGGCGCAGGCCGGAGTCTACAGCGCCGTGCGCCACTATCTGAAGGCGGTCGAGAAGGCGGGCACCGACGACTCCCCGACCGTGTCGAAGACCATGAAGGAGCTTCCGGTCAACGACATGTTCAGCAACGACTTCAAGATCCGCGCCGATGGCCGCGTCGTTCGCGACATGTACCTGTTCGAGGTCAAGAGCCCCGCGGACTCCAGGACTCCCTGGGACTATTACAAGGTGCTGGCCCGTGTGCCGGGTGAGGAGGCCTATCGACCGATGGCCGAGGGCGGTTGCCCGCTGGTCACGCCCTGACGGCCGGTTCGGGCCAGGCCGTCCGCCGGGGGCGAGACGCCGCGTCTCGCCCCCAACCACGCAGAGCACCGGGAAAGCGAGGGTGGATATGATCGAGAGCGCCGAGCTTGTGACGGGTGGTGCCCTGGCCCTGCTGCGCCAGCCGGACGTGCATTACGGCGTACGGCTGGGCGAGAGGCTGGGCGCCATCGTGGCGGAGCGGGCCTGCACGCGGGTCCTGCCGGTGGTAACCGGCTCGCTGCGCCGCCATCCGCTGGTGCTGAAGGCCTTGGCTTCCCTGGGGCCGGCAGCCCTGCCGGTGTTCGACGGGCTGAAGCCGCACACGCCGTTCGAGGTGGTGCTGGCGCTTGCCGCCGCGATCGGGCGTACGAAGCCGGACCTGATCCTGGTGATCGGCGGCGGCAGCGCGCTCGACGCCGCCAAGATCGGAACGCTGGCGGCGGCTGGCGGAGCGACGGACCGGGAGTCGTTGCTGGCGCTGCGCGCCGTGCCCGATGCCGGCGGGACGATCCGGCCGTCGCCGGTGACGCGGCCGATGCCCATCCTGGCCGTGCCCACCACCCTCTCGGCGGCCGAGTTCGGCATGATCGCCGGGGCGACGGATGGCGTCACCGGGATCAAGAACCTGTACAAATCGGACAGCCTCGCGCCGGACATCGTGCTGTTCGACCCCTGGCTGGCCGGCGACACGCCGCGCGACCTGTGGCTGTCCACGGGGGTTCGGGCGCTCGATCACGGCATCGAGACCGTCCTGTCGCGCGACGCCAATCCCTTCACCGACGCGCTCGCCTTGCGCGGTCTGTGCCTGCTGGCCGACGGGCTTCGGCGTTCGGCCGGACCGGACGGCGGGGTGGAGGCGCGGCATCTCGGACAGCAGGGCACCTGGCTGGCGGGGGCGGGCATCGGGCGCATTCGCTTCGGGGCCAGCCATGGGCTGGGGCATCAGTTGGGTGCGGTCGCCGGGGTGCCGCATGGTCTGACCTCCTGCGTGCTGCTGCCGGCGGTGCTGGCCTATGACCGGCCGGTGTCGGAGGAGCGGCAGCGCTGGATCGCCGCGGCTTGTGGCGGGGCAGGGCGATCCGCGGATGCCGTGGTGCGCGACCTCATCGCGTCGCTGGGGCTGCCGACCCGCCTGTCCGAATTGGGGGTGCCGAAGGACTGCCTGCCACGCGTGGCGGAAAGCGCGCTCGGCAACGCTTTCGTCCGGGCGAATCTTCGTCCGGTGACGACCCTGGAGGATGTGATGGAAATACTTCAAGAGTCATATTGATCCATGCACAGATTGTATTTAATTTCTCGTAATTCGACTTGTTTTATTATTGAATCCGATGATAAATATTCCGGATTGTATCCCGGTCCTGAGGCTTTGACTTCCAAAATTCCGTACTGACTTTGAAATGCCGGGCGGCGTGGGTTTGCCCAATATTGAAGACGCCTCATTTCATGACTGACGAGTCATCAATCATCAAATACGTCCTGGGGAGGACTGCAATGGCATGGCGCGAGCTTCGACCGGAGCGGAGGATAGGGCCGACGATCGCGGACGCGCCGTTGCGCCGCCGCACCGGCACCTGGTTGGCCCGCGGGCTGCTTCTGTGTGGGCTGCTCGGCACCACTCCCTTCCTGCTGCCGGAGTATGAACTCCACACGCTCAACCTCGTGCTGGTGAACGTCCTTCTGGCGATCGGCACGAATCTGGTCGTCGGGGTGGCGCGGCAGTTCGCCCTGTCCACCGGCGCGCTGTTCGGGGTGGGGGCCTATGTGGCGGCGCTGGCGCAGATGCGCCTCGGGTTGCCCTTCCTGACGGCGCTGCCCCTGGCGGTGCTGGCCGCCATGGCGGTGTCGACGGCGGTGAGCCTCGTTGCGTGGCGGTCCGGCGGCCTCTATCTGGCGATGATCACCTTCGGCTTCGGTGAGATCTTCCAGTTCGTCCTTGTCCATGCCGACGCGCTGACCAACGGGCCGGACGGGCTGGCTGTCCCGCGTCCGGTCGTCGCCGGGGTGGCGCTGACGGGGCAGGCGGACATGGCGCTGCTGTTCCTGCCGCTGACGGCGGTCGCGATCCTGCTCTACCGGCTGATGGAGACGGGACGGATCGGGAAGGTCCTCACCGCGCTGGGCGATTCGGAGGTGGCGCTCGCCAGCGTCGGTTATAACGCGCAGGGCGCCAAGACGCTCGCCTTCGCCATCCAGGGCGCCTATGCCGGCCTCGCCGGGGCGCTCTACGCTGCGATGATCGGCTTCATCGATCCCTATTCCTTCAATCTGGGGGTGACGCTCCAGCAGTTGACGGCGATCGCCATCGGCGGCTTCGGCAGCCTTGCCGGCGCGGTGGTCGGCGCCACCGCCCTGACCCTGCTCGAACGGGTGGTCATGGATTTCGCCGGGCTGAAGGAGGTCGCCTACGGCCTTGCCCTGCTCGCCGTCCTCCTGATCTTCCCCGGGGGTCTGGCCGGCCTGATGTTTCGCAAAGGGAGGGCGTCGGCATGACCGCGCGGCCTTCCGACGAACCGCTCCTGGAGGTGAGCGGGCTGGGCGTCCGCTTCGGCGGGCTGACGGCGGTGGCCGACGTCGGCTTCGCCATCGGGCGCGGCGAGATCCACGCCCTGATCGGCCCCAACGGAGCGGGCAAGAGCACGGTCATCAACTGCGTCTCCGGTTTCCAGCAGCCGAGCGGCGGGACCATCCGCCTCGACGGCGCCGCCTTGCCCAGCTGCAACCCTGTGGCGGTCACCCGGCGCGGAATCGCCCGGACCTTCCAGACGCCGCAGCTCTTCGGCCGCCTCAGCGTCGCCGACAACCTGCGGGTTGCCTCCCAGCGGCTGCCGCGGACGCGCAGGGGGGTGCTGGACGACCGTGAACTGATCCAACTGGTCGGGCTGGCCGGGCTGGAGGAGCGGGCTGCGGAAACGCTCGCCTACGGCCAGCAGCGCCTGCTGGAGGTGGCCCGCGCGCTGGCCTGCAACCCACGCCTGTTGCTGCTCGACGAGCCGGCGGCCGGGCTGGCCGGCAAGGACAACGAGCGGCTGGCCGACCTGATGCGGCGCATCGCCTCGCGTTTCGAGGTCGGCGTGCTCTTCGTGGAGCACAACGTCGCCTTGATCCGGCGGCTGTCCGACCGGATCACGGTGATGCACCACGGGCTGGTGATCGCGACCGGCGCGCCCGACCGGGTGCTGGGCGATCCGGCCGTCGTCGCCGCCTATCTCGGCGCGTCCGATGCGGAAGGAGCGAAACCATGCTGAGCGTCCGGGGACTGAAGGCCGGCTACGGCGCGGCGCTGGCGGTGCGCGATCTGTCCTTCGACGCCGGCGCTTGCGCCGTCACCGCCCTGCTGGGGGCCAACGGGGCCGGCAAGACCACGACGATGCTGGCGATTTCCGGCCTGCTGCCGGTCCGCGCCGGGGAGATCCGTTTCGAGGGCCGGCCGGCCGCCAACATCGGCAACGACCGGCTGGTTCGGCTGGGCATCGTCCAGGTGCCGCAGGGCCGGCAGGTCTTTCCGCAGATGACGGTGCGCGAGAATCTGGAACTCGGCGCCTTCCTGCGGCGGGACGGCGGCATTGCGGCCGACCTCGACCGCGTCTTCGGGCATTTTCCCCGGTTGGCGGAGCGGGCGGGGCAGGCGGCGGGAACGCTGTCGGGGGGCGAACAGCAGATGCTCGCCATCGGCCGCGCCCTGATGGCCCGCCCGAAGCTTCTGTTGCTCGACGAGCCGTCGCTCGGGCTGGCCCCGGTGGTGGTGGATGCGGTCTACGCGATCATCCGGCGGCTGGCGGAGGATGGGCTGGCCATCCTGCTCGCCGAGCAGAATGTCGCCAAGGCGCTGTCGGTGGCGAGCCGCGGCTTCGTCCTGGAGAACGGCCGGGTCATCGCCGCCGGCAGCAGCGCCGAACTCGGCGCCACCGACTTTGTGCGCAAGGCCTATCTCGGATAGCCGCCGGCCCCGTCGCGGCCTCCCTCTCAGCCTCTATCCCGACATCACTGTCTTGGAGTTGCACCCGATGAGTTTGCGTTCATCCGTGGCGGTCGCGATCGCCGGCGTGGGAGAGACACCGGTCGGCAACCTGCCCGGCACCCACTCCAACGGTCTCTATGTCGAGGCGGCGCGCCGGGCGATCGAGGATTGCGGCATCCCGAAGGAAGAGATCGACGGGCTGCTGACCACCGCGTCGGTCGTCGACGACAACGTCCGCCACCACATGCTGATCGCCGAGCATCTCGGCCTCTACTGCAAGACCCTGTGCGACACGTTGCGCACCGGCGGCGCCGCCTTCGGCTACGCCTTGCAGCTTGCGCAATGGGCGGTGCAGTCGGGCCGCTGCCGGGCGGTGCTGGTGGTGTCGGCCGACAATCTGCTGAGCGGCCCCGGCGCCGGCAAGGGGGTGACCGCCTATACCGAACTGGGGGCCCATTCGCTGGAGTTCGAGGTGCCCTACGGCGCTCACATCCCGGCCTTCTACGCCCTGACCGCCGCGCGCCACATGCACGAGTACGGCACGACGGAGGAGCAGCTCGCCGCCATCGCCGTCGCCTGCCGCAAGCACGCCGCCCTCAACCCGGCGGCACAGAAGCGGCAGCCGATCACGGTGGAGGACGTGATGAATTCGCGGCGGATCGCGACGCCGCTGAAGCTGCTCGATTGCAGCCTGATCTCCGACGGCGGCGGCGCCTTCGTCGTCACAACGCTGGAGCGGGCGCGCGACCTTCGGCAGCGGCCGATCCGGGTGCTCGGCACGGGCCAGGCGCAGTCCTACTACCACATGGGCCATCTGGCCGGCGGGGTCGGGCTGCCGCCGTCGCGCAAGGGCGAGTTCACCCTGACCTCCACGGTGCAGAAGGTTGCCGGACGCGATGCCTTCGGCGAGGCCGGCCTGACCCCGGCCGATATCGACGTTGCCGAGATCTACGACAGCTTCACCATCACCGCGCTGATGCAGTTCGAGGATCTCGGCTTCTGCAAGAAGGGGGAGGGCGGGGCCTTCGTCGAGGGCGGCCGCATCGAGCTGGGCGGGGAGCTGCCGGTCAACACCCATGGCGGGCTGCTGTCCTTCGCCCACCCCGGCATGCCGGGCGGCATCTTCCATCTCATCGAGGCGGTCCGGCAACTCCGCCACGAGTGCGGCGCGCGGCAGGTGCCGGACGCACGGGTGGCGCTCGCCACCTCGGTCAGCGCCGTCGCCTCCAACCATTCCGTCTGCATCCTCGGAAGGGACTGATCATCATGACCGGAACCATGCCCACCATCCCGCCGCGCCCGACCGATGTCTCCCAGCCCTTCTGGGACGCCTGCCGGGACCACCGGCTGACGATGCAGCGATGCGCGGACTGCGGCGATTTCACCTTCTACCCGGTCTATCTGTGCCCGACCTGCGGCGGGGTAAGGCTGGAATGGACGCCGGTCGGCGGGCGCGGCCATGTGCATTCGCTGACCCATGTCCACCGCCCCTCCGCCCCGGTCTTCGCCGGCGCGGTTCCCTATGTCGTCGCCCTGATCCAACTGGCGGAGGGGCCGATGATGATGAGCAACCTCGTCGGCCCCGGCGCGATGGAGGCCCGCATCGGCGACCCGGTCGAGGTGGTGTTCCAGGACGCCGGCGAGGTGACGCTGCCCCGCTTCCGGCCGGTGGGCGCCGGCCCGGTGGGGGCTGAGCCGTGCGGACCTTCCGTGAGCTTGCCGGGCGGCTGGAGGAACGGGGCGACGACCCCGTCCTGTCCTTCCAGGGGCGGAGCGTCGGCGGCGGCGAGCTGGTGCGGCAGGCCCGGCGCATCGCCCGCGCGCTGCTCGCCTCCGGGATCGCGCGCGGCGACCGGGTCTGCCTGTGGCTGCCCAACGGGCCGGAGTTCGTGGCGGTCGAACTGGCCGTCACGCTGGTCGGCGCCGTGCTGGTGCCGATCCAGACCCGCTACGGCGCGCGGGAGCTGGCCGCCATCCTCGAGCGTGCCCAACCGGCGATGCTGATCTACCAGCGCGCTTTCCTCCAGGCCGATCTCGACGGCATCGTCGGGCGGGTCTGCCCGGACTCGTCGGGCTCCGGCGCGCGACGGCGGCTGGTCTCGCTCGACGGCAGCCGGCACGCCGGGGTGACCGGCTGGAACGACCTCCTGGCCGAAGCGGAGACGGTGACGGAGGAGCGGCTCGACGCCGTGCTCGCGGCGGTCGAACCCGAGGATCCCGCCATCTGCATCTTCACCAGCGGCACCACCGGGACGCCCAAGGGGGCGATGCTCAGCCACCGCGCCATCCTGACCACCGAGCGCGCGGTCGGCGACGCGATGGGGTTCCGGCCCGGCGACCGGGTGCTCTACGGCGCGCCGTTGCCTTCGGTGTTCGGCTGCTGCAACGCGCTGGTGGCGAGCTGGACGCACGACGCCTGCCTGGTCCTGCTGCCGACCTTCGACGCGGGCGAGGCGCTGGCGACCATCGAGCGGGAGGGCTGCACCGGCATCTACGGCGTGCCGACCATGTTCCTGATGCTGCTCGGCCATCCCGACTTCGAGCCGGAGCGGACGCGGAGCCTGCGCGCCGGCATCGTCGGCGGCGCCCCCTGCACGCCGGAGCTCGCAGCCGCGATCCGCGAGACGCTCGGTGTCCGCGACCTCGTGAACGGCTACGGGATGTCGGAGACCTGCGCGGTGATCTCCCTCACCCGCGTCGGCGACCCGGTGCCGGTGGTGGTGGAGACGGTCGGCCGCCCGCTGCCCGGCGTCGAGCTGCGCATCGTCGATCCGAACATGCGGGACGCGCTGGTTCCGGCGGAGGCAGGCGAGATCTGCGTGCGCGGGCCGAACGTCATGCTGGGCTACTTCAACGGCGGGGACGGGCTGATCCGGCCCTTCCAGGAAGGCTGGTTCCGCACCGGCGATCTCGGGACCGTCGACGGGGACGGCAACCTGCGCATCACCGGCCGGGTGTCCGACATGATCCTGGTCGGCGGCTTCAACGTCTACCCGGTCGAGATCGAGGGGCTGCTGGCCGGCCATCCGGCGGTGATGCAGGCCCATGTCGTCGGCGTCCCCGACGCCAGGCTGGGCGAGCGCCCGGTCGCCTTCGTGCAGTTCCGGGCGGGGCGGAGCGTCACGGCGGACGAACTGGCCCGCTTCTGCGGCGACAACATCGCGAAATACAAGGTGCCGGCGTCCTTCATCGTGGTCGGCGAGTTCCCGATGACGCCGCTCGGCAAGGTCCGGAAATCCGAATTGAAGAAGATGGCGGAACAAGCCATGGCCTGACATTTCCGATGGGAGGAAATCCATGAATCGGCAAGGAACGAAGGGGCGGCGGATTGCCGCCGGCCTGGGTCTGGCGGCGCTGTTGGCCGCCGCGTCCGGTGGGGCATCGGCGCAGGGCATGCCCGGCGTCACCGACACCACCATCCGCATCGCCGTCCAGGATTCGCTGAGCGGTGCCTATTCCCAATACGGGGCGCCCAGCCTGCACGGCGTCCGTCTCGTCTTCGACAAGGTCAACGCGGCCGGCGGGCTGTTCGGCCGCAAGCTGGAGGTCGTGCCCGAGGACGACGGCTGCTCGTCCAGGCAGTCGGTCGGGCTGGCCACCAAGCTGGTCGCAGAAAAGTCGGTGCTGGCGGTGCTGGGGCTGACCTGCTCCTCGGCCGCCGTCGCGGTACGCGACAGTGTCGCCGGAACGACGGCGATCCCCTTCATCTCCTTCTCCAGCGGCGGGCACACCTCCTCCGCTCCGGCGTTGGGCGGGTTGAAGCCGAACGTCTTCTTCGTGGCGACCTCCGTCCACGCCCAGGGCGGCGGGCTCGTCAACTTCGCGATGAACCGGTTCAAGCCGGCCCGCGTCGCCTTCATCGGCCAGACCGACGTCTACGGCAAGGAAGGACGCCAGGGGGTGGAGGACATGCTCGCCCGCTACGGCCAGAAGCTGGTCGCCGACGAGACGATGGAGCCGCGCGCCACCGACGCCAGTGCCCAGATTCTCAAGCTGCGCGACGCCAAGCCGGACGTGGTCATCGCCTTCCTCTATCAGGTGCCTGCCCAGACATTCCTGCGTCAGGCGGACGAGCTGGGCTTCCGCGCCACGATCGTCACCTCGGCCTCGGTCACCGATTCCAGCATCTACCGGTCGCTGCCCCAGAGCGCGCTCGACCATTACTACGGCAGCACCCTGGCGTCGGACGTCCTGAACGGCCCGCTGCTGAAGCCGCTGCTGACGGAGTTGCAGGCCGCCTACCCGAAGGTCACCTACAACCCGCTGGTCGCGTCGGGAGTCGGCGCCGCCGAGGTGCTGGTGGAGGCGCTGCGCAAGGCCGGGCGCGAGGTGACGCCGGAAACGCTGGTGGCCGAGCTCGACCGGACGCGCGACGTCGCCACCAGCGCGCTGTCCTACCCGGTGACCTTCTCGCCCGAGAACCACATGGGCGGGCGCGGGGTGCACATCTACGAGGTCAGGGCCGGGGTGGAGACCTCGACCATGCCCGGCTACTGGTCCGGCACGGAGAAGGCCGACCGTCCCGCCGGCGGGCCGGCGGGGGGCAACTGACATGCTGCCCCAACTCCTGGCCGCCGGGGTGGTGAGCGGCTGCATCTATGCGCTGGTGGCGCTGGGGCTGGTCTTCGTCTTCAAGGCAACGGGGGTGATCAACTTCGCCCATGGCAGCGTGATCCTGATCGGCGCCTATGTCGGGGTCACGGCGGTCACGGGCTTCGGGCTCGGCTATCCGGCGGCGGTGCTGGCCGCCGTCGCCGTGGCGGTGGCGGTCGGGCTGTTCCTGCACCATGCGGTCTACCGCCGTCTGCTGGCGGCGCCCCACATGATCCAGGTGCTGGCCACGCTGGCGGTCGCCAACATCCTGAACGGGCTGGCGACGCTGATCTGGGGGGCGGACGCCTACGCCTTCCCGCCCAGCCCGCGTCTGCGCCCGGTGCTGTCGGAGCCGGTGGTCGTCACCGGCCAGCAGATCCTGATCGTGGCCGGAGCCGCGACGGTGATGGCCGTCCTGACCGTCTTCTTCCGCTGGACACGCTGGGGCAAGGCGATGCGGGCGATGACCCAGAATTCGCTGGGGGCCGGGCTGTGCGGCGTCCGGACCGACCGCGTCTTCGCGCTCGCCATGGCGGCGAGTGCCGCGCTCGGCGGCATCGCCGGGGTGCTCTACGCGCCGCTGACGCTGGTCGATCCCAGCTTCGGCGGGCTGCTGGTCAAGGGCTTCGCGGCGGCGGCGGTGGGCGGGCTGGCCAGCCTTCCCGGAACGGTGGCCGGCGGCATCGTGCTGGGGCTGTGCGAAAGCCTGTGGGTGGCGGTTCTGCCGGCTGTCTGGGCGCCGAGCCTCAGCTATCTGCTCATCATTCTGGTGCTGCTGGTCAAGCCGACCGGTCTGTTCGGCACCCCGGTCGTCCGGAAGCTCTGACGGAGGAAGGACATGCATTTGGCGGGTGAAGAGGTTCCGTGGGAGTCGGTGCACGCACTGTTGCGCGCACGGGCGCGTCAGCATGGCGATGCCCCGCGGGTGGACGTGGCCGGCACCGTCACCTCCTGGGCGGAGATCGACCGGCTCTCGGACCGGGTGGCGGCGGCGCTGGCCCGACGAGGCGTCGGCACCGGCGACCGGGTGTGCAGCCTGATGGACGGCCGGATCGAGCAGCTCCTCGTCTGGTTCGGCGCCAGCAAGCTGGGGGCAGTGTGGGTGCCGCTCAACGCGGCGCTGCTGGGCGACGATCTCGTCCACACCATCGGCGACGCCGCCCCGGCGGCGCTGGTCGTGGAGGAGGCGACAGCCCGGCGTTTCGACGGCTGGCCGGCGGAGGTGGCGCTGCCGGCCGCGCGCTTCACCACCGATCCGGTGGAGGAGGGCGACGAGAGAGGCTTCGCGCCCTTCGCCGATCTGCTGGCGGAGAAGGGGGAGCCGCCCGATTGCGCGGTGCGGCCGTCCGACCCTGGCGTCATCATCTACACCGGTGGCACCACCGGCCGGCCGAAGGGCGTGGTCCTGCCGCACTTCGCCTTCATCATGGCGGGATACCGCTACCGCGACGCCTTCGACGTGCGCCCGGACGACCGGCAATATTCGGTGCTGCCGCTGTTCCACGTCGGCGGGACGATGCTGGGGGTGATGGGGCCGCTGGTCGCCGACATCCCGACGGCGCTGGAGCGCCGGTTCAGCGCCACCCGCTTCTGGGAACGGGCGCGGGCAACCGGAGCCACCCTGATCGACCCGGTCGGTACCATGGTGACCGTGCTGTGCCAGCAGCCGGAAGGGCCGGGCGACCGCGACCACCGGGTGCGGGCCAGCGTCGGCTGTACCGGGCAGGTGCCGCCCTGGGTGCCAGAGACCTTCCGGCGCCGCTTCGGCCTGTCGATGGTGAACCTCTATTCGCTGACCGAGGGCGGCGGGGTGCTGATCACCTATGCCAAGCCGGACTCCGCGCGTCCGGAGGCGAACGGCGCGCCCGGCGTCTGGGCGGACTTCCGCGTCGTCGACGAGTGGGACCAGGAGAAGCCGGTGGGGGAGGTCGGGCAGATCCTGCTGCGGCCGCGCGTCCCCTACAGCTTCATGCTGCGCTACCACAACGCGCTCGAACGCACGTTGGAATGCTGGTCGAACTTCTGGCTGCACACCGGCGATCTCGGCCGGATCGACGAGGCCGGCTTCCTGCATTTCGTCGGCCGCCAAGCCCACTGGCTGCGCTGCCGGGGCGAGAATGTCTCGGCCTATGAGGTCGAGGCGGTGGCGAGCGCCTGTCCGGGGGTGGCGGAGGCCGCCGTCGTCGGCGTTCCCGCCCCGCTGGGCGAGGAGGACGTGAAACTCTTCGTGGTTCCTGTTGAAGGGGAGACACCTGGGCCGCAGGCGATCGTGGACTGGTGCGCCGCACGGCTCGCCCGCTTCAAGGTGCCGCGCTACGTCGAGTTCGTGTCCATCCTGCCCCGCTCCGCGACGAAGCGGGAGATCGAACGCCACACGCTGCGCAACTGGTCGAACGTCGGTGCGTGGGATTCCCGGGCGCAGGGCAGCGAACAGGGAGCGGCGCGCGGATGACCAACTCCATCCCAACTCCCGCTTCTCTGCCGGCCGCGATGTTCTACGAGGATTTCGAGGCGGGCCAGATCTTCATCAGTCCAGGCCGGACGGTCACCGACACCGACCTGTCGATGTTCTGCATGCTGTCGGGCGACTGGCACCCGCTCCATTCCGATGAGGAGTACGCCAAGGCGACCCGCTTCGGCCGCCGCGTGGTGGGGGGCGTGTTCGGCATTGCGCTGGTCACCGGCGCCATGTGCCGCTGGGGCATCTTCGACCAGTCCGTGACGGCGATGCTGTCGGTCGATGGCTGGCGCTTCCGCGGGCCGATCTTCGTCGGCGACACGCTGACCGTGCGGATGACCATCCTCGGCAAGGCGCCGACCGCCAGCGGCCGGCAGGGGGTGCTGGAACGCGGCTTCGCCATCCTGAACCAGAATGGCGAGGTGGTGCAGGAGGGGCGGTCCGACGCGCTGATCCGCCTGCGGTCCCCCGGCTGACCTCGTATCCCGGACAAGAATCCCTGGCGTAACGACAAGACCAACAAGGAGGAAACGCGATGAGACGATGGCTTGCGTTGAGGCTTTTCCCAGGGCTTTCCCTGACCCTGCTGGCCTCCGCCCTGACCCTGGCCCATCCCGCCTGGAGCGCCGGGACGGGTCCGATCACACTCGGCATCCTGAACGACCAGTCCGGCCCCTACGCCGCCATCGACGGGCCGAGTTCCGTGGACGCGGCTCGCATGGCGGTCGAGGATTTCGGCGGCAGCGTGCTCGGCCGCAAGGTCGAGATCGTCGGCGCCGACCACCAGAACAAGGCGGACCTCGGCTCGACCATCGCCCGCAAATGGTTCGACGTCGACGGCATGACCGCGATCATGGACGTGGCGGTTTCCTCGGTGGCCCTGGCGGTCCAGGAGATCGCCCGCGAGCGCAACAAGATCGTCATCTATTCGGGCGCCGGCACCTCGGTCCTGACCGGCAAGGCCTGCTCTCCGACCAGCATCCACTGGACCTACGACACCTACGCGCTGACCGCCGGAACCAGCCGGGCGCTGGCCCAGCGCGGCGACAAGTCCTGGTTCTTCGTGACCTCCGACAACGCCTTCGGCGCCGCCCTCCAGAGCGATGCGACCAAGGCCCTGAAGGCGGCAGGCGGCAGCGTGCTCGGCACCGCCCTGCATCCCGCCGGGATGGCGGACTTCTCCAGCTACGTCCTGCAGGCCCAGGCTTCGCCGGCCAGGATCGTCGCGCTTGCCAACGCCGGCGAGGACACCATGAACGCGGTCAAGACCGGTCGCGAGTTCGGGCTCGACAAGAAGCAGCAGATGCTGGGCCTGCTCACGCTGCTGCCCGACGTGCACGGGCTGGGGCTGGAGGCGGCACAGGGGCTTCTCGTCACCGAATCCTTCTACTGGAACGCCGACGACCAGAGCCGCGCCTTCGCCAAGCGCTTCTTCGCGCGCAACAAGGCGATGCCGCACATGGTGCCGGCCGGCGTCTATGGCAGCGTCCTGCATTACCTGAAGGCGGTCCAGGCGGCCGGCACCACCGACACGGCGGCGGTGATGGCGGCGATGAAGGCGATGCCGATCAACGACATCATGACGAAGAACGGGCGCATCCGCGAGGACGGCCGCGTCGTCCGCGAGTTCCACCTCTACCGTGTCAAGAGCCCGGCGGAGTCCAGGGAACCGTGGGACTACTACACGCCGGTCGCCACCATTCCGGCAGAGGACGCGGCGCGCCCCCTGTCCGAAAGCGAGTGCCCGTTGGTGAGGAAGCCCTAGCGGCGGCGGGTTCGCGGCCCGACTTGTGGCGCGACCCGCCGGCCTCCCGGCGGGCCGCGTTTCCAGACAGCAGAAAAGGTGTTGCGAGCATGACGATCAGCACTCCGTCCCGGGCACGGCGCACGCGCAAGACGCGGGCGGAGACGTCCGAGGCCATCCGCCAATCCCTGTTCCTGGCCGCCGCCGTGGTGGTCGGCAAGCACGGCTACGCCGACGCGTCGATCAGCCGGATCACGCAGGCGGCCGAGGTGGCGCACGGAACCTTCTACAACCATTTCGAATCGCGCCAGGATCTTTTCGAACAGCTGCTGCCGGCGCTGGGCGAGATGCTGCTGAACCATGTGACCGGTGCCGTCGCGTCAGAATCCAGCGCTCCCGAGCGCGAGGACGCACGGCTCAAGGCCTGGTTCAGCTTCCTGGAGGAGCATCCGGAATTCTACCGCATCCTCAACGAGGGCGAGGTCTTCGTGCCCGACGTGTTCCGCCAGCATGTCGGGCGCTTCGGCGCCGGCTATCTGCGGACGCTGCGCCGGGCCAAGGAGCGCGGCGAACTGAACGACTTCACCGACGAGGAGCTGGAGCCGGTCGCCTACATCCTGCTTGCCGCCCGCGCCTACCTGACTTTCCGCTACGGCCGGTCGGAGGACGCGGCGGCCCCGGTGCCGGACCCCGTCTTCAGCGCCTATCGGAAACTGCTCAAGCACGGCCTGTTCGCCGCCGACGCGGCAAAGCCGGACCCTGCGGACAAGGAGGGCTGATATGGCCGGGGCCGTCATCAGCGGGGTTCATGCCACCCGTGCCGGCGCCCTGCCGGAGGAGAGCTGCCTGTCGCTCCACGCGCAATCCGCAAGCGGGGCGGTGGCGGACGCAGGGCTTCGCCTGGAGGATGTCGACGGCGTGCTCTGCGCCTACTCCTTCACCGAGCCGCACCTGATGCTGAGTTCGGTGTTCTGTGAATACATGGGCCTGCAACCGGCCTTCAGCAGCGCCATCCAGGCCGGCGGCGCCACCGCCTGCATCATGCTGGCCCATGCGGCCGCCCTGGTCCGGTCGGGCCAATGCCGCCATGTGCTGCTGGTCACCGGCGACAACCGGTTGACCGGCATGCCCAAGGGCGGCGCCGTCGCGGCGCTGGCCGAGGTCGGGCACCCGCAGTTCGAGCGCCCCTACGGCATCAGCGTGCCGGCGGCCTACGGGCTGGTGGCCCAACGTTACATGCATGAATACGGCGTGACGGCCGAGGCGCTGGCGGCGGTCGCCGTCACCGCGCGCGCCCACGCGATGCGCCATCCCAAGGCGCACCGGCGGGATCTGCTGACGCCGGAGATGGTGGCGTCCTCGCGCCCGATCGCCGCCCCGCTGCGCCTCCACGATTGCTGTCTGGTGTCGGACGGCGGCGCCGCGCTGGTCGTCAGCGCGGGGGAGGCCGCGGCCGACCTCCGCCGGCCGCCGGTCGCGGTGCTGGGCCTCGGCCAGGGCCACACGCACGAGCATATCGTCGCCGCGCCGTCCCTGACCAGCTTCGGCTGCAAGCAGGCCGCCGCCCGCGCCTTCGGCGAGGCCGGCGTCGCCCCGGCCGACATCGACGTGGCCGAAATCTACGACAGCTTCACCATCACCCTGCTGGTGGAGCTGGAATCGATGGGCTTCTTCGAGCGCGGGGCAGCCGGCCCGGCGGCGCTGGCCGGGGCGCTCACCCATGGCGGCCAACTGCCCTGCAACACCCACGGCGGCTTGCTGTCCTACGGGCATTCGGGGGCGGCCGGGGGCATGTTCCACATCGTCGAGGCGGTGGAGCAGCTGCGTGGCGAGGCCGGCGACCGGCAGGTTCCCGATGCCGAACTGGCTTTCGTCCACGGTGACGGCGGCATCCTGTCCGCCCACTGCTCCATCGTGCTGGGGAGGCACTGAGATGATCCGTCCATCGCCGGTTCCGAATGCAGACACCCGCCCCTATTGGGAGGCGGCCGAGCGCGGAGAACTCGCCTACCGGCAGTGCCTGGAGTGCGGAAAGGCCCAATTCCCGCCCGGCCGCGTCTGCCGGCGATGCCGGGGCGAGACGCTGGAGTGGCGCATCTCCGGCGGGTGCGGGACGGTCCATTCCTTCACGGTCGTCCATCGCGCCCCGACCCCCGCCTTCGCCGCCCCCTATGCCATCCTGCTTGTGGATCTGGAGGAAGGATTCCGCATCATGACGAATCTTCGGCACGGCGACGCCGCCGGCCTCGCCATCGGGTCGCCCGTCCGCATCGTCTTCGAGCCGTCCGACGGCGGTCCGGCCCTGCCGCAGGCGGAGCTGCGGTCATGACGCGGGGCTTCGCGACCTTCCAGCCCGGCGACGTGGTGGGGACGGGCAGCCTGCTGTTCGACGAGGCGGCGCTGGAGACATGGTGCGCCATCTTTCCGGACGACCGCGCCCTGGCACCCGCGATGCCGCCCGGCATGACGGCGATGGTCACGATGCGGGTCTACATGGATTTGCTGAAGGACCGGCCTCCCGGCAACATCCACGCCAGCCAGGGCGTCGAGATGCTGGGGGCCGTGGTTCTCGGCGACCGGCTGACGACCACCCTGGTCTGCGCCGGCAAGGCGGAGCGCAATGGCCGACGCTGGCTGGAATTCGCCACGGACACCCGCAACCAGACGGGAATCCCGGTGTTCCGGGGGCGCAAGCGCGTCATCTGGGGTGGATGAGGGGGAATGAGCATGGATGACCGGCTTATCGAACGGACCCTGCGCGTCGACAGCGCCCGGATCCGCGCCTACGCCGAGGCGACGCAGGATTTCAATCCGATCCATCTCGACCGTTCCTTCGCCGAGACGACCGAGATGAAGGGGATCATCGCGCACGGAACGATGTCGCTGAACCTGATCTGGCAGTCGCTGACGGCGACCTTCGGGCCCGACCGGGCCGGCAGGGCGACGTTGGACGTCCGCTTCACGGCGCCGGTGCGGGAGCAGGACGTCCTGACCTCCGGCGGCGTGAGACGAGATCCGGAGGGGCCGGTGTTCTCCGTGTGGGTGAGGAACGCCGACGGCATCGCGGTGATCGAGGGAACGGCGACCCTGGACGGCGTGTTGCAGCGAGGCGGGGACGGCAAGAGGTCGCCCTACCCACAGCGTTGATCAGGCGACGCGGACGGAGTTCGGGCCTCCAAGATCCAGCATGCTATTGAGAACTTGTTCGTAGCAGGGGCGTCCCGGCTCGCGGCGGTCGGGATGCTACTGCCCCTCGGCCCCAGGTTGCTTCGCGCGGGGCGTGGACGGCGGCAAGAAGGTCCGTGGCGTGAAGATCGGCATCCCGTTGGCGATTGACGCCACGCCAGCCAACATGCATGACAACAAGGGGATCGTGCATGTGCTGCGCCGGCTCGCCTGGGTCGTGGAGCGCTCCTTCAGCTGGATCAGCCGCTACCGTCGATTGAACGCCATCGTCGAGCGGACGAAGGAGCACCTCGTCGCCTTCGGTTCTATCCTCGTACGCCGCCCCAAGGGGCTCGCCATCCAGGCCGTTTCCGCGTGACATCCACGAACGGCTTCTTATGGTTCTAGATTCCGCTGATTTCCCAATGAATTCAAGTGGCTAGAATTGCATTTCATGGTTCGTTCCAGAAGCGGACTGACCGCTTATCCCGTCGGCAGGCTGTCGCTTCCCTCGCCCAGCGGGCGTTCCATCAGGACGCTGTCCAGCCAGCGGCCGAACTTGAAGCCGACCGCCGGCAGCACGCCGACCGGACGGAAGCCGCAGGCGCCGTGCAGGCCGATGGAGCCGTGGTTGGCGCTGTCGCCGATCACCGCGACCATTCGGCGGTAGCCCGCCGCCTCGCAAGCCTTGATCAGCGGCAGCAGCAGCGCCCGGCCGATGCCGCGCCGGCCCATGCCTTCGGCGACGTAGACGGAGTTCTCCAGCGTGAAGCGGTAGGCGCTGCGCGTGCGGTAAAGCCCGGCATAGGCGTAGCCGGCCAGCCGTCCTTCGCATTCCGCCACCAGATAGGGCAGGCCGCGGGCCAGGATGTCGGCGCGGCGGCGGGCCATCTCGGCCTCGTCCGGCGGAACCTCCTCGAAGGAGGCGGTGCCGTGCAGGACATGGTCGGCGTAGAGCGCGGCGATGGCCGGGATGTCGGCGTCGGTGGAGGCGCGGACGGTGATGGCGGACGTCTGGACAGACATGTCGGCAGGCATGGGACTCAACTCCGGACAGGACGGTCGGCGGGAAGGAGAAGGGCGCAGACGGTCGCCAACCCGCCGCCAACGCCGAGAAGCGCGAAACCCCAGCCCCACCCCGACCCGCCGGCTCCCCCGGCGGCATGGTCAAGCACCAGCCCGACCGCCAGCGGCGCCAGGCCGCCGGCCCCGAAGCCCAGGATGGAGCGCACCGCGAGCGCGGCGCCCAGGCTGCCCGGCTCGACCGCTTCGGTCATCGCGGTGGACAGCACGGGCGAATCGCCCAGGGCGGAAAAGCCGTAGAGGGCCGCCACGGCCAGCACCGGGAGGAGCGGCAGCCCGTCCATCCAGCCGATGGTGAAGGAGCAGGCGGCCCCAAGCAGCCCCATCGCCATCAGCACCGTCCGTCGGCCCAGCCGGTCGGAGGCCCGGCCCATCATCAGCGACGACAGGAAGCCCGACAGATGGATGGCCCCGGCAATCCACAGCCCACGCATGCCCGCATCCCCGGTGCCGGTGCCGCCGGACCCGGCGAGGCTGGCGGTCAGGAAGGCCGGCAGCCACGCCCACATTCCCAGCAGTTCCCAGCAATGGGTGGTGTAGCCGGCGGTCAGCAGGAAGGAGCGGCGGTCGGCCAGGAAGCGGAAGGCACCGCGCAGCCGGCGCGCAGCCCCGCCGGCGACCAGATTCGGTCGCCCGCGCAGGCCCGGCGTCGCGAGCAGGATCGCCAGCAGCGGCCCCAGCCCGCAGGCGATGAAGGCGGCCTCGTAGCCGAAGCGCTCCGCCAGCCCGGCGGCCAGCGCGATGGAGGCGAAATATCCCAGCGATCCGGCCCCCAGCAACCAGCCGACCGCCGCCCCGCGCCGGTCCGCCGGCACGCCCTGCGCCACCAGCATGATGGAGGGGGCATAGGTGCCGCCCTGGGTCAGCCCCATCAGCGCGAACAGCAGCAGCCCGCTTTCCGCCGAACGGGCGAAGAAGGCGAAGGCGATTCCGGTCAGCGCCGTCGCCCAGCCGGCCCACAGGAAGACGCGCCGGGCGCCCAGGCTGTCGGCGAACCAGGAGGATGCCACCAGCGACAGGGCATAGCCGATGTTGAAGGCGGCTTGGATCGACCCGGCCTCTCCCGCCGACATGCCCCAGGCCTGCATCGCCGGCCCGAGCGCGCCGGCATAGACCATGAAGGACAGCGAGGTGGCGAAGCGGCTGGCGCACAGCAGCACGAGCCAGGTCGATGTCGGGGCAGGGGCGGGGTTGGCGGCGGGAAGGGCGTTGATCGTCATGCCCCAACCGTCGCGGACGGAAGGCCAAAAGGCAAATTTATTGATCTGATCGGAATCATAAGGAAGACTGGGGGTATGCGCGGCCTGAACCTCGACCAGCTCATCACCTTCGCCACCGTCGTCGAGCATGCCGGCTTCACCGAGGCGGCGTCCCGGCTCGGCCTGACCCAACCGGCGGTCAGCATGCAGATCCGCAACCTGGAGGAGCGGTTCGGCGTGCGTCTGGTCGAACGGGTGGGCAAGCGCGCCTTGCCGACCGCCGCCGGCCGCGACCTGCTGCCGTTCATCCGCCGCCTGCGCGACGAGGCGGAGGCGGCGACCGCCGCCATGGGCCGTCACCGTGCCGGACAGGTTGGGCGCGTGCGCATCGGCACCGGCGCCACCGCCTGCATCTACCGGCTGCCTCCGCTCCTGACCGCGCTGCGCGCCGCCCATCCAGGGCTGGAGATCATCGTCGTCACCGGCAACACGCCCGACATCCTGGATGGGGTGGAGGCCGGCTCGCTGGATCTGGCGCTGGTCACGCTGCCGGCCGCCCGTGCCGGCCTGTCCATCGAACCGGTGTGCAGCGAGGACCTAGTCTGTGTCGGTCCCCGTGCTCCCGGCAACGCCCCCGGAGGCGACGGCATCACTCCGACAGCGCTGGCGGACGGGGCGCTGATCCTGTACGAGCGCGGCGGCACCATGCGGGCGGTGATCGACGGCTGGTTCATGGCCGGCGGTATCCAGCCGCGTCCGTCGATGGAGTTGGGCAATGTGGAGGCGATCAAGAATCTTGTCGCCGCCGGGCTCGGCCGCTCGGTGTTGCCAGCGGTCACCGTCCAAGGGCCGGGCGACTGCAACCGCTTTGCGGTCCAGCCTTTGACGCCGCCGTTGAATCGCACCCTTGGGTTGGTGTTGCGCCGTGACAAAATACCCGATCCGGGCGTGCGTGCGATGGTAAGGGCGATTACCAATATGCGGTAATAATAAAGATGAAATCGCTCTGTTTCCAATCGTCCGGGATATTGCCTTTGGACGGTTTACAGAGGCTTTCGGACTTGCGCACTCTATGCTTGATCAGACTTTCGTTTATCTTGGGCGCCGATGACCGATCCGCAGTTCGTTGCAAACGAGCCCGCCGATATCCGAAAGGGTGGCGTGGGCGATCGAGACGCCCGGCCGGAAGTGCAACCGGGTTCGCGGCTTGAAGCGCTTGAACAGGAGAACCTCCGGTTGCGGTCGATGCTGTCCGCGGCCTGCACCGGATGCGACGACCTGCTGACGGTCACCGCCCTCAACGAGGATCTCCGCACCGCTCTGGCGGCGCTGGAACGCAGCCGCGCCGCCCATGCCGACAGCGAGAGGCGGCTGCGTGCCATCCTGGACAGCGCCGTCGGCCATGCCATCCTCACCTCGACGCCCGACGGCCGGGTGACGAGTTGGAATCCCGGCGCGGTCCGCATCCTGGGCTGGATGGAGGAGGAGGTGTGCGGCGGGCAGGTCGACATCCTCTTTCCGCCGGAAGATGTCGCCGGCGGCGTCCCCGCTGCGTTGGGGATGCGGGCGCTGGCCGAAGGGCGGATCCAGGAGGAACGAAGCTTCCGCCACCGCGACGGCCGCGAGGTCTGGGGGGCGCTCACCATCCTGCCGCTGCAGGGCGACGAGGAGGGCTTCCTGTGGATTCTGCACGACCGTTCGAGCGAGCGGCGGATGGAGGAGGCGCTTGCCGATGCCCGCAAATGTGCGACCGACATCCTGGACAGCATCGACGAGGCGCTGGTGGCGCTCGACCGCGACTATCGCGTGATCTACCAGAACCTGCGGGCCGAACAGCTCGACCACCAGCCGCTGTCGGCCATGCTCGGCCGCCGCCTCTGGGAAGTCTGGCCCCAGTTCTCCGGATCGGATCTGGAGGCGATGTGCCGCAAGACGATGACGGAGCGGGTGCCGACCTCCATCGAAAAGCGGTTCGACGGCGAAGACACCACCCTGTGGCTGGAAATCCGTTGCCTGGCGACACCGGAGGGGGTCGGTTGCTTTTTCCGCGACATCACCACCCGCAAGCGGGCGGAGGACGAGGCGCGCGCCTCCCATGAGCGGGCGGTCATGATCCTGGAGAGCATCAGCGACGCCTTCTACGCCGTGGATCACGACTGGCGCTTCACCTACATCAACCGCAAGGCCGAACAGCTCTGGGGCCGGTCGCGCGACACCCTGCTGGGCCGCCGCCTGTGGGAGGCCTTCCCCAAGGCGTTGGGCAGCGAATCGCTGGAGGCACAGAGGCAGGCCGCGCGCGAAGGGCGCGAGATGACGGTGGAGGTGAGGTCTCCCGTCCTGGGCCGTTGGATCGAAATCAGCGTCTACCCCAGCTCCGACGGGCTGTCGGTCTATTTCCGCGACATCACCGCCCGCCGGCAGGCGCAGCAGGCGCTGATGCTGGCGAAGGAGAGGGCGGAGGCGGCCGACCGGGCCAAGGGCAAGTTCCTGGCCGCCGCCAGCCACGATCTGCGGCAGCCGCTGCAGGCGCTGCTGCTGTTCGTCGATGTGCTGAAGCCGCACGTGCAGGGCCCCCAGGGGGCGAACGCGCTGTTGCATCTCGGCCGCGGGCTCGACGCGCTGAAGGAGTTGCTGGACAGCCTGCTGGACATGTCCCGGCTGGATGCCGGCGTGGTGCAGCCGAACATCGAGGATGTCCCCATCGTCCCGCTGTTCGACCACATCGCCGCCTCCTACCGTCCGGTGGCGGCGGCCAAGGGGCTGGAGCTGCGGGTGTCGGCCTGCAACGCCGCCGCCCGCACCGACCGCACCCTGTTGACCCGCATGGTGCGCAACCTGGTGGAGAACGCGCTGCGCTACACCGAGAGCGGGCGGATCGACATCGAATGCCGGCGGGCCGGCGGGCGTCTGCTGATCGAGGTCCGCGACACCGGCATCGGCATTCCGCCCGACCATCTGGAACGCATCTGGGAGGAGTTCCATCAGGTCGGCAACCCGGAACGCGACCGCAACCGCGGGCTGGGGTTGGGGCTGGCCATCGTGCGGCGGCTGTCGCAACTGCTGAACCATCCCGTCGACGTCCAGTCCAGGCCGGGCGAGGGCACCGCCTTCGTCATCGCCCTGCCGCTCGGCCGGACCGTCGAGCGGCCCATGACCCCGGCGGAGGCGGCGACCGCCGGCCGAGGCCGTTTCGCCGTGGTGATCGACGACGACGCCATCGTGCTGCTGGGGCTGGAGACGATCTTCCGCGAATGGGGCTACGAGGTGCTGGTCGCAGGATCCGCCGAAAAGGCGGTGGAGGCGCTGGAGCGCTCCGGCCGCCGGCCCGACGTGATCGTCGCCGACTACCGCCTGCGCGAGGGCCGCTATGGAACCGAAGCGATTTCCCGTATCCGCGGCCTGTTCGAGGGAGGCGGCGGGCCCACCGTGCCGGGCGTGATCCTGACCGGCGAGACCGGTCCCGACTGCGAACGCGACGCCGCCGCCCATGGGCTGGGCATCATCCACAAGCCGGTCACCCCGCGCCAGCTCAGCCTTGCGCTCGGCGACCTGCTGGGGAGGCAGTGACCGGGGAGGGCTCGCCCCTCGGGCAGCCTCTCAGGCCGGCTTCTTCAGGCTGGCTTCTTCAGGTAGGCGGTCAGCTGCCTTTCGGCCGCCGTCACATGTTCGACCACCAGGGCGCAGGCCGCGTCCGCATCGCCGGCCCGGCAGGTGGCGAGCAGCGCGTAATGGTCGTCCTGCGAGCGTGACTGGTAGCCGAGCGCGACGAACTGGAAGCGCAGGTAGCGGTCGGCGGCGGCCAGATGCTGTTCCACCAGCGCCAGCAGCCGCGGCTGGCCGGCGCGGGCATAGAGCGTCATGTGGAAGCGGCGGTTCAGCTCCCCCATCCGTCCGGGATCGGCCTCGCCGTCCATCTCCGCCACCAGCTCGGCGGCAAGGGCGAGGTCTTCCGCCGTCAGCCGCGGCATCGACAGGCGCAGCGCCGCCGGTTCCAGCGCGCTGCGGATCGTGCCGATGTCGGCCGAATCCTCCGCCGAGATCGCCGCAACGACCGCGCCACGGTGGGGGTGGAACTCCACCAGCGCGCGCGCTTCCAGCTGGCGCAGGGCCTCGCGCACCGGCATGCGGCTGACGCCGAAGGCGGCGGCCAGCTCCTCCTGCCGCAGCGGGGCGCCGCCGGGCAGCATGCCGCCCAGGATCGCCTCGCGCATCGCCGCCTCGACGAATTCGGTCGCCGTCCGGAACCGCGGCCGGTTGCGGGCGATCACCGCCGTCAAGTCGGGGAAGGGCGTGTCGGGAGATTGAGGAGAGTGGGGCATGGGCGGAACCGGAATTGGCGGATGCAAAAACCGCTTGCGTGGATATTGGATCCAATCTAACCGTTTCTGCGTCTCCTGTCACGCATCGGAAAGGACCGGGCATGTCCGGCTCGTCCCCCCATTCCTCGCCTCTCGGCCGGCCGGTCCCCGCCGTGCCGCCGTCGCGTCTGTCGCCGCCAGCCGTCGCCACCGGGCTGCTGGTGGCGTTGGTCGGCTATGCCGGTGCGGTCGCGGTGGTGATCCAGGGCCTGTCGGCGGCCGGGGCGGACACGGCGCAGATCGCCTCCGGGCTGGTGGCCGTCGGCTTTTCCATGGGGCTGTCGGCGATGTGGCTGGCGTGGCGGCAGCGCCAGCCGATCAGCATCGCCTGGACCACGCCGGGCATGGCGCTGCTGGCGGCGACCGGGCCGGTGGCCGGCGGCTTTCCCGCGGCGGTCGGGGCCTTCCTGACCGTGGGTGTGCTGATCATGGTGGCGGGGCTGTGGCGTCCGCTCGGCCGCTGGATCGCGGCGATTCCCAAGCCGCTGGCCAACGGCATGCTGGCGGGCCTGCTGCTGAAGCTGTGCCTTGCGCCCTTCCTGGCGATGGGGCAGGCGCCGGTGCTGGGGCTGCTGGTCCTGGCGACCTGGGCCGTGGTCAGCCGCGTCGCCCGGCTCTATGCCGTACCGGCGGCGGTCGCGGTGGCGCTGGCGGCGATGGCATTGAACCCGCCGGTGTCGGGTGCGCTGCCGCCCGATCCCTGGCCCACCCTGTCGGCCGTCATGCCGGTCTTCACCTGGGAGGCGCTGGTCGGGCTGGCCCTGCCGCTGTTCGTCGTCACCATGGGGTCGCAGAACATTCCCGGTCTGGCGGTGCTGGCGACCTTCGGCTACACGCCGCGGGTGCCGCCGGTGTTCCTGACCACCGGCTTCGCCTCGGCCCTCACCGCGCCGTTCGGGGCGCCGCCGGTCAATCTGGCGGCCATCACCGCGGCCATGTGCGCCGGCCCCGACGCCGACCCGCGGCCGGAACGGCGCTGGCAGGCCGCCTTCACCTGCGGTGCCGGCCACATCGCGCTGACGGCGCTGGCGGTCGTCACCGCCACGCTGGTCACCCGCTCCCCGCCGATCCTGATCGAGGCGGTGGCCGGGCTGGCGCTGATCGGCGCCTTCGGCGGATCCCTGCTGGCGGCGGTCCAGGCGGAGGACGACCGCATCCCCGCCCTGGTCACGCTGCTGGTGACGGCGTCGGGCCTGTCCTTCTTCGGGGTCGGCTCGGCCTTCTGGGGCCTGCTGTTCGGCGGGGCGATGCATCTCCTGCACCGCAGGCGCCCCGCCGGAGCGTGAGGTGGGTCAGCCCTGCTCGATCAGGTCGGCGCAGGCCTCCACCGCGGCGGCGGCATAGGGGCGGATGCGCGGCGGGATCTGCGACGGGTTGATGCCCGGGCCGAGGATGCCGACGCCGACCGGCTTCATGAACTGGAGCTGCAGGTCGATCAGGCTTCCGATGACGGCATGGCCCATGACGTTGCCATGTTCGGTCTCGCCGCGTTCGATGATGCCCAGCGCCACCGCCCCGGCGACGTCGTCGCGCAGCAGCAGACGCTTGACCGCCAGCGGCTTTTCCATCGAGCCGGGAACCCAAACCTCCGCCACGATGCCGAGCCCACGGCGGGCGGCCACGCTGCGTGCCTCGTCCAGCATCTCTTCCACCTCTTTGCGGTGGAACCGTCCGAGCACGATGCCGATGTTCTTCACCCTCTGTCTCTCCCTTTGTCTGGCGGCATGACGTCCGCCCGAACCGTCGTGCCCAAATTGTCCGGTCGCCGCGCAAAGCGCAAGGGCCGTCGCCGGTTCGGCGCTTTCCGGCCGGCTTGATGAAACTCCCGGATGAACGGGCGGCCCGGCGGCGGTCGCGCCTATCCCCGTATGTTGCGGAGCGTGACAAGGCGTCGTATGACGCTACAATTTTCGACAAATTGGTTCCACCTGCCTTTCTTACGACGTTGTAATAATGGAAGCATGGCTGTGGCCCGGTCCTCTGCCGATGGGACCAGCACCGCTTGAAGAGAACGGTCAGGCGAATCCGGAACTGCGATCATGTTGAAAGGTGCGATGGAATACGCGCCGTCGACCTTCGAGGAGCGGGGCGCCGCGGTGGCCTTCACCACGCCGCTGCTGTCCCAGACCCGGGTGCGGCGCGGAGAGCGCTCCAAGCTGGAGGTGCTGATCCCCAGCCTGTCGCAGGGCATGGGCATCTATGTCGTCGCCTGGAAGGCGGTGCCGGAGATGGTGTCGATGACCATGCACGACCGTTACCTCCACGACTTGATCGTGAAGGAGGAGGCCTGTTCCCCCCATGAGATCCGCCGGGCGACGCTGAGGGCGGCGCGCCGCGGACTGGCCGGGCCGCAGGCGGCGCAGGCGGCCCGCCGCGCCCTGGACGAGGACGAGGAACAGGGAACCCTCACCCATTACCTGCTGATCCTGGCGATCCTGAAGGCGGTCGGCCTGGAATCGCCGGAGATGCTGAGGGCCGGCCTCGACACCGACGAGGGGCAGCGGCTGACCCGAGAGCTGATGACCAGGGCGGCGGAAAGTCTGGCGATGGACGCCGCGCTGCTCTATGCCCGGCTGGCCGACGTCGCCGCGGTGACCGCCCCGGTCGGGCTGGCGCACTCGCCCAGGCCCGGACGGCTGGTGCGTGGCCTGACCGACCTGAAGAGCTTCCGCGACAGCATGACCGATTGGGCACATGCGGTGCCGGGCGACGCGGCCCCGGTCGCCGTCTTCTGCGCGGAGGTGGCGCAGCACACCATCGGCATCGGCGAGGCGGTGCTGGCCGAATTCCACCGGCGGATCGGGGCGATCGGTCCGCTGCTCCAGGCTTGGGACCGCGAGATCGTTCAGCTGCGCGCCCAGGCCGCCCGCATGGCGTGGCTGCTCGACGGCTGGAGCCACATCACCGGCGCGTGGGAGGTGGTGCAGGCCGAAAGCCGGCAGCAGCAGGCGGCGACGGTCAACGACCTGTTCCGCATCCTGCCGCTGTTGCCGCGCAAGGAGTGCAGCCGCGACCTGATGGCGGAGTCCAAGGAGGTCAAGCCGGCGCATCGCCGGTCCGTCCGCATGCTGGAGGATTGGCGCACCGGCCGGATGGACATCGACGCCATCCGGCGGATCGAGGCGGTGAAGGCCCGCGTGCCATGACCGCAAGGGAAAAGCCCAGGCCCCCAGGCCCCCAAGCCGCCGACCGTCTGCCGGGGCTGGAGAGCCGGCTGTTCGACATTCCCGAGGACAAGTTCGTCGAGGTCGTCCGCCTGCTGGAGCGGGTGCGCGACCATCCCGACGTGCGCCAGACCTTCGCCGCCATCCGCCCGCGCCTGGCCCAGGTCCGCCCCGACCGCCGCCCGACGCTGAAACGCGTGCTGTGCATGCCGTTCGAGGATGTGCTGGAAGGCTTCGGCGTGGCCGACATGCCGCTGGGCCACATCGAACGGCGGGTGATCGAACCGGTCTGGCGTCTGGTGACGGAGTATGGCGACCGCCACCAGCTCGACCAGCTCGACCGTCAGGTGCAGGAGGCGGCGCCCGGCAACCTCAACGCCCTGCGCAACATCGGGCGCCGGCTGTGGCCGATGGCCGCCCAGGTGATCCGCGAGGCGATCCCCGGGGCGATCCGCGGCGCGACGGACCAGGATGCCGCGCGCCAGGGAATGTGGCGCCTGCTTCATGGTGACGAGGGGATGCATCGTCAGGCGCAGGACGTCGCCGCCTTCCTGGAGATCGGTCTGACGATCGAGGCGCTGAAGGATACGCTGTCGCCCAGGCCGCTGCCAGTTCTTGAGGACAGCCATCTCGCCGCCATCGAGCAGGCGGCCCAGGCGGTGGCGCGCCAGTCGACGGGGCTGGTCCATCACCTGCTGCTGGTCGCCGCCTCGCGGCTCGGCACGCCGGCTGATCTCCTGGTGGCGCTGGACGGGCTCGACCTCGGCAAGGCGCGGTGGGAACAGCCGGCGATCGTCGCCCGGCTCGGCGGGCTGGTCGTCACCGATCTGGAGGAACGGGCCGCCCGTTTCGGCGGCGCCGGCGGCAAGGGGGAGGGGGGAGTCGGAAGCGGCCCCGCCGCCGTCTCGCCGGAAGAGGCGGTGGCGATCGCCGAGCGGCTGGTGGCCAGCGTCGATACCACCTCGGCCGCGGTGGAAGTCCTGGCCGAACCGGCTTACCGCGGGCGGCTGGATGCGGTGAAAGCGGCGGTGCGGACCATGGTCGCCGGCAATGTGCTCGACACCGCGCCCCAGGGCATCCTGACCGCGGTCGCCGCCCCGGCCGACCATGGCCGTCCGGTCCCCGTCGATGAGACCCTCCAGGCCGCGGCGGAGGACCATGCCCGCGCCCTGCGCCGGTGCGAGGGGCTGGCCGACGCGCTCGGCCTGCACCAGCCGCTGAAGGATGCGGTGGCATCGATGGAAAAGGGTCTGCAAAGCCGCGCCCAGGCCCTGTTGGCCGGCTATCCCGCGGTGGCGGCCGATCCCGACGCTGCGGAGACGGCGGAGATCAACCTGTTCTATGCCCTGCGGCTGCTGGAGCTGGTCGCCGGCCCGGCCAAGGCCGACCGGCTGCGGACCGCCATCATGGCGGCGACCGGCGAGTTCGACGACCGCGAGGGATATCAGGCGTAGGTGGCGACCTCGACCAGATTGTCGTCCGGGTCGCGGAAATAGACTGAGCGGATCGCTCCAGTGGCGCCGGTGCGCGGGACCGGACCCTCCTCGATCGCGACGCCGCGGTTTTGGAGATGGGCGATCACCTCCTCCAGCGGCGTTTCGGCGATCAGGCAGAAATCGCCGGCGCCGGCGGCCGGACGCGCGGCCTTCGGCTCGAACTCCCGGCCTACCTCGTGCAGATTGATCTTCTGCGCCCCGAAGGCGAGGGCGCGACGGCCCCCGGCGAAGGTGACGACCTCCATCCCCAGCACGTCGCGGTAGAAGGCGCAGGTCGCCTCGATGGAGGCGACGGTCAGCACGAAATGGTCGATCCGGTCGATTCTCACCTCCGGTTTCCTCCCCGGCTCACATCCCCGTCGGGGTCGGGAGCGGCTTGACCGGGGCGGAGACCGACGCCGACGACAGCGGCGTCGGCAAATGCGCCGACGGGATCGGCAACGGCGCCGGCTTGCTCAGCGGCCGCGGCGTCGACGCCGGGGTCACGGCCGATGCCGGATTGCCCGTACCATTGGTGCCTGCCGACGGGGCCGACGGGGTGGCCAACGTGGGCGGATCCTCGTAGATGTCGGGATGGACGCGCACGACGCCGGAGGTGTCGACCGAGGCGTTCCAATAGACGAAGCGCACCGGGATCGCGGTCGGCAGCCGGATCGTCTTGGTCTCGCCGGTGTCGAGCTGCTGGCCGATCGAGGCCGGCGTCAGCCGGGCGGCGCCCAGCAGCGTCTCCGCCATCAAGCGGGCATCCTCCAGCCGGACGCAGCCGGAGCTGGCGGCGCGCAGGTCGCGGCTGAACAGCTTGGGATCGTTGGTGCCGTGCAGGAAGATGCCGTCGCCGTTGGTCAGGTTGAAGCGGAAGCGGCCCAGCGCGTTGTCGTCGCCCGGCTTCTGGACGATGCGGATGCGGCCCGGATCGACCGCCCACCAGTTGACCGACTGGGTGACGACCTCCGACCCGTCCAGATAGACGACGGCGTTCTTGATGCCGGTGGTGCCCTTCTTGCGCAGGGCCGGCAGCTTGTCCTCGCTCAGCACCGTCGGCGGGACGGTCCAGGTCGGGTTGATGGTGACGCTGGTGATCTTGTCCTGCAGCAGCGGCGTCTTGCGCGACGGCCGGCCGACCACCGCCCGCATGGTGAAGGTGGGGCGGCCATGCTCGATCAGGGTGACCGACTGGCCAGGCAGGTTGACCAGCACCGTGGTCTCGGGGATCGACGCCTGCTGCGCCCGCATCGCCGCGGCGGCGCGGCGCAGCAGCGCCACCGTCTGCGCCGGGGTGCGGTCGAGCGCCTGGCGCGTCACCTCGCCGACCTTGCCGTCGGGTTGCAGCCCTTCGGACAGCTGGAAGGCGCGCACGGCGGCATCGACGTCGTCGTTGAAGCTGTCCGCCCACTTGTCGGCGGGCAGGTAGCCAAGCTCGGTCAGGCGGCGGGCGACCTTGCCAACGCGGTCGGCCAGCGGCGAGCGCACGGTGAACACCACAGGCGGCGCCGGCTCGACCGGAGCGAGGCCGGGCAGGGTGGGGGCCTGCGCCTGGATGTCGGGCGGCGGCACGTCGACCGCCGGGGCGACGCTCTCGATCATGCCACCGTCGCCCTTCTTGACCACCGCGCCGTAGCCGATGCGGGTGGCCGGCGCCTTGGGCGCGCTCTGGATCTCCAGCGCGCGCTGTTCCAGCGCCGCGGCCCATCCGCCGACCAACGACGGCTTGGCGGCGTGCGCCGCCTGCTTCGGCGATGCGGCCAGCGCCGGACCGCTCAGGACGACGCCGACCAACCCGCCGACCATCAGCAGGGCGGCGGAGCGGCGGGAGATCGGGCGGCGGGTATCATGCATGGCGACTGGACCGGAACGTGAACAGGAATGATCGGACGCGGTATCCTTCGACAAGCCTTCCTGAATCCGCAAGTGACATTTGGTGACGGAAGGTCTGTTCGTCATACTGTTGCTCCCATGCATCGCGGCATCGTTCGCCCACCCCGCCGGCCGTTACAAGCGCTGGTCACGATCGGTTGACGCCGCCGGGCCGGCTTTATTCCGGCTCTTCGTGCGCCGTGCCGCCGGAACTCCAGGGCGCGGACCGTATGTGTCATTTGACGTAGATACGCCTTTTCGCATGCGCGGTAGCCTTTCTTCCGACGATGTGGTGAAGCCCCGGAGCAACCGGGGCGCCGACAAGGAAGGGGGCAACTTCATGCGGACCAAGCAACTGACGTCGACGTTCGGGATCGCCGGTCTGGCCGGCCTGGCCATGGGCGCGATGGCGGCGATGTCCGCGCCGGCGATGGCGCAGGACACGATCAAGGTGGGCATCCTGCACTCCCTGTCCGGCACGATGGCGATCAGCGAGACGACCCTGAAGGACGTCATGCTGATGCTGATCGACGAGCAGAACAAGAAGGGCGGCCTGCTGGGCAAGAAGCTGGAGCCGGTGGTGGTCGATCCGGCCTCCAACTGGCCGCTGTTCGCCGAGAAGGCGCGCGAGCTGATCAGCAAGGACAAGGTGTCGGCCGTGTTCGGCTGCTGGACCTCGGTCAGCCGCAAGTCGGTGCTGCCGGTGTTCGAGGAACTGAACAACATCCTCTTCTACCCGGTCCAGTATGAGGGCGAGGAATCCTCGCGCAACGTCTTCTACACCGGCGCCGCCCCGAACCAGCAGGCGATCCCGGCGGTCGACTATCTGATGCAGAAGGAGAAGGTGCAGCGCTGGGTCCTGGCCGGCACCGACTACGTCTATCCGCGCACGACCAACAAGATCCTCGAGGCCTACCTGAAGGGCAAGGGCGTCAAGCCCGAGGACATCATGATCAACTACACGCCGTTCGGTCATTCCGACTGGCAGTCGATCGTGGCGGACATCAAGAAGTTCGGCTCGGGCGGCAAGAAGACCGCGGTGGTCTCCACCATCAACGGCGATGCCAACGTTCCCTTCTACAAGGAACTGGGCAACCAGGGCGTGAAGGCCGAAGACATCCCGGTCGTCGCCTTCTCGGTCGGCGAGGAAGAGCTGGCCGGCATCGACACCAAGCCGCTGCTGGGCCATCTGGCCGCGTGGAACTACTTCCAGTCGGTCGAGACGCCGGCGAACAGCGACTTCATCAAGGCCTGGAAGGCCTACACCAAGAACGACAAGCGCGTCACCAACGACCCGATGGAAGCCCACTATATCGGCTTCAACATGTGGGTGAAGGCGGTCGAGGCGGCCGGCACCACCGACCAGGACAAGGTCATCGACGCCATGGTCGGCGTGTCGGTCCCCAACCTGACCGGCGGCTATTCGGCGATGCTGCCGAACCACCACATCACCAAGCCGGTGCTGATCGGCGAAGTGCAGGAGAACGGCCAGTTCGACGTCGTCTCCAAGACCCCGGGCCTGGTCCCCGGCGACGAGTGGTCGGATTTCCTGCCGGACAGCAAGGACCTGATCGCCGACTGGCGCAAGCCGATGTCCTGCGGCAACTTCAACGTGAAGACCGGCAAGTGCGGCGGCAAGGGGACCTGAGGGCTGGCGGTCGCTGACTGTCTGATCCTGATCGTCTGAGTGGTCGCGACGCCTGCTCCCTCCCCGGCCCTCCCCCGCTGACGCGGGAGAGGGAGAGATCCCCTCCACCGCATCGGACCGACCTTCGGTCCGCCGAGAGCGGGGGAGGGTTAGGGAGGGGGCAAGCGTCAGCGCTTTTTTGAACCGCCCCGACATCCGCCCCCCGCACCGAAGGACCTGCGATGCGACGCGTTCTCCGCTGGCTGATGGCCGTCTGCGTGGTGGTGGTCGCCACATCGACCGCCGCGTTCGCCGCCGATCCCCAAACAATCGATTTGCGTCCCCTCGTCCAGGCCCTGGGCAGCGGCGGCTATTCCGGAACCGAAAAGGCGCTGGAGCAGTTGTCCGAGGCCGGCGACCCGGCAGCCGTGCCGGTGATCGAGGCACTCCAGGCCGGCGATCTCCACGTCCGCAAGTCCGACAATTCCGTGGTGATCGCCCGCAAGGCCGGCGACGCCTTTGTCCTGACCGACCCGCTGAGCGGTGCCTCGCTCGGTCAGGCCGCGTCGGCGGACGTCACGAAAATCCGCATCAACAATTCGCTGCGCCGCGCGATCAATGCGTCGCTGGGCGCGCTCACCCTGATGAGCCCCGACGTGGGCGTCCGCCGCTCCGCCGCCGATGCGGTGTTCAAGAGCCGCGACCCCGCGGCGCTGGAGACGCTGGCCGCCGCCATCGCCAAGGAGCAGGACAAGGGTGTCCGCGCCGCCATGGAGCAGGCGCGCGCCGCCATCCTGCTGACCGGCGATGCCGCGGCGAAGATGACCGACGCCGAAATCCAGGCCGCCGCCGACACGCTGGCCGCCCGCGGCGACCGCGACGCGCTGGTGCTGCTGAACATGGTCGCCGGCTCCGGCGCCTCGGAAATCACCAAGAAGTCGGCGGCCTCCGCCATCTCAACCCTTGAACAGAAGCTGGCCTTCTGGGCCGCGCTGCAGAATCTCTGGTACGGGCTGTCGCTCGGCTCGGTGTTGCTGCTGGCCGCCATCGGGCTGGCCGTCACCTTCGGCGTGATGGGCGTCATCAACATGGCCCATGGCGAGATGGTGATGATCGGCGCCTACACCACCTTCCTGGTGCAGGAGGCCTTCCGCGCCCATGCCCCCGGCCTGTTCGACCTGTCGATCCTGGTGGCGCTGCCCGCCGCCTTCATCGTGTCCGGCGGCGTCGGCATCGTCATCGAGCGCAGCGTGATCCGCTGGCTCTATGGCCGCCCGCTGGAGACGCTGCTGGCGACCTGGGGCCTGTCGCTGGCTCTGCAGCAGGCGGTGCGCAGCATCTTCGGCCCGACCAACCGCGAGGTCGGTGCGCCGAGCTGGATGTCCGGCGCCTTCGAACTGGGCGGACTGACCATCACCTATGGCCGGCTGTGGATCGTCATCTTCGCCTTCGCCGTCTTCGCGGCCCTGCTGGTGGCGCTCAAGCGCACCTGGTTCGGCCTGTCGATCCGGGCGGTGACGCAGAACCGGCCGATGGCCAACGCCATGGGCATCCGCACCGCCAGGGTCGACGCGCTGACCTTCGGGCTGGGGTCCGGCATCGCCGGGCTGGCCGGGGTGGCGCTGAGCCAGATCGACAATGTCAGCCCGAACCTCGGCCAGGGCTACATCCTCGACAGCTTCATGGTCGTGGTGTTCGGCGGGGTGGGCAACCTGTGGGGCACGCTGGTCGGCGCCCTGACGCTGGGGACCATGAACAAGTTCCTGGAGCCCTATGCCGGGGCGGTGCTGGGCAAGATCCTGGTGCTGATCTTCATCATCCTGTTCATCCAACGGCGTCCGCGCGGCCTGTTCGCGCTGAAGGGCCGCTCGGTGGAGGCCTGACCGATGCTGCTGCGCTTTTTCCTGTTGGGGCTGGACCGCAAGGCCGGGATCGTGCTGACGATCCTGGCACTCCTGGCGGTCGCGGTCCCGGTGATGACGCTGTGGGTTCCGGCGGACTCGCCCTTCCACCTGTCGATCTTCACCGTCTCGCTGCTCGGCAAATACCTGTGCTTCGCGCTGCTGGCGCTGGCGCTCGATCTGGTCTGGGGCTATTGCGGCATCCTGTCGCTCGGCCATGCCGCCTTCTTCGCGCTCGGCGGCTACGCCATGGGCATGTACCTCATGCGGCAGATCGGGCCGCGCGGCGTCTACGGCAACCCGGAACTGCCCGATTTCATGGTCTTCCTGAACTGGACCGAGCTGCCCTGGTACTGGCTGGGCTTCGACCAGTTCTGGTTTGCGGCGCTGATGGTGCTGCTGGTGCCGGGGCTGCTGGCCTTCGCCTTCGGCTGGTTCGCCTTCCGCAGCCGCGTCACCGGCGTCTACCTGTCGATCATCACCCAGGCGCTGACCTTCGCCCTGTTGCTGGCCTTCTTCCGCAACGACATGGGCTTCGGCGGCAACAACGGCCTGACCGACTTCAAGGACATCCTCGGCTACGACATCCAGGCCAGCACCACCCGCGTGGCGCTGTTCGTGGCGACCGTCGCGGCGCTGGCGCTGTCCTACATGATCGCGTCGGGCGTCATCGCCTCCAAGCTGGGCAAGGTGCTGGTGGCGCTGCGCGACGCCGAGAGCCGCGTGCGCTTCATGGGCTACGACACCGAAAGCTACAAGCTGTTCGCCTGGACCCTGTCGGCCTGCATGGCCGGCGTCGCCGGCGCCCTCTACGTCCCGCAGGTCGGCATCATCAACCCCTCGGAATTCGCCCCGGCCAGCTCGATCGAGGCGGTGATCTGGGTCGCCGTCGGCGGGCGCGGCACGCTGGCCGGCGCCATCCTGGGCGCGGTGCTGGTCAACATGGGCAAGAGCTATTTCACCGGCGCCCTGCCGGAGCTGTGGCTGTTCGCGTTGGGCGGCCTGTTCGTGGCGGTGACCCTGTTCCTGCCCAAGGGCCTGCTGGGCCTGTGGGGCCAGTTGGCCGCGAGGATGCCCGGCCGCAAGACCGCCGCTCTTCCTCCCACCCTTCCCAATGGCCCCACTCTTTCAAATGGCCATGCCGCCGACCAGAAGGGAGCCTGACCCATGAGCGCGGAATCGACCCTTCTCTATCTCGACGGCGTGTCGGTCAGCTTCGATGGCTTCCGGGCGCTGAACAGCCTGTCGCTGGTGATGATGCCGGGCGAGATGCGGGCGATCATCGGTCCGAACGGCGCCGGCAAGACGACGATGATGGACGTCATCACCGGCAAGACCCGGCCCGACACCGGCACCATCCTGTTCGAGGGCGGCACCGACCTGACGAAGCTGCGCGAGGCGGCCATCGCCAATCTCGGCATCGGCCGCAAGTTCCAGCGCCCCACCGTGTTCGAGCCGCATACGGTGTGGGACAATCTGGAGCTGGCGCTGAAGGCGCCGCGCCGGCCGCTGAAGACGCTGACCTATGCAATCAGCCGCGACGACCGCGCCCGGATCGAGGAGATCCTGGACATCACCCGCCTGTCGGCCCTGCGTGCCCGCCAGGCCGGCAGCCTGTCGCACGGGCAGAAGCAGTGGCTGGAGATCGGCATGCTGCTGGCCCAGGATCCGAAGCTGCTGCTGGTCGACGAGCCGGTGGCCGGCATGACCGACGCCGAGACCGAACAGACCGCCGAACTGTTGTGCAGCATCGCCGGCCGCCATTCGGTGATCGTGGTCGAGCATGACATGAGCTTCGTCCGCGCGCTCGGCGTCAAGGTGACGGTGCTGGCCGAGGGCTCGGTGCTGGCCGAAGGCTCGCTGGATGCGGTCAGCGCCAACGCCCAAGTCATCGACACCTATCTCGGCCGCTGAGGAGGAGCCGTAACATGCTGGACGTTCGTTCCATCGATCTGCATTACGGCGCCGCACAGGCCCTGCGCGGCGTGTCCATGAAGGCGGAGGTCGGCAAGGTCACCTGTCTGGTTGGCCGCAACGGCGTCGGCAAATCCAGCCTGTTGCGCGCCATCGTCGGGTTGAAGCCGGTGTCCGGCGGCGCCATCGGCTGGGACGGCGCCGACGTCACGAAGATGGCGCCGGCCGACCGGGCGCGCCGCGGCATCGCCTATGTGCCGCAGGGGCGCGAGATCTTCCCGCTGCTGACGGTGCGGGAAAACCTGCTGACCGGCTACGCCCCGCTGCCGCGCTCGCAACGCTCGATCCCCGACGAGGTGTTCGAGCTGTTCCCGGTGCTGAAAACGATGCTGGAGCGCCGCGGCGGCGACCTGTCGGGCGGGCAGCAGCAGCAACTCGCCATCGGCCGCGCCCTGGTGACGCGCCCGCGCCTCCTGGTGCTGGACGAGCCGACCGAGGGAATCCAGCCGTCGATCATCAAGGACATCGGCCGGGCGATCAGCTATCTGCGCGACAAGGGCACCATGGCGATCCTGCTGGTCGAGCAGTATTTCGACTTCGCCCGCGACCTCGCCGACGATTGGGTGGTGATGGAACGCGGCGAGGTCATGCTGTCCGGCCCGCGCAGCGGCCTGGACGAGCAGGAGGTGCGAAAGTACCTGACGGTGTGATGGCGGTTCCGGGAAGGAGCCGCCCGATAAAGAAAGGCCGGCGGGGAAACCGCCGGCCTTTTTCCGCATGAAAATGGCTGGGTGCTTATGCAGGTCCACACTATGTACGCGAGCGGTCGGAGCGGAGCGACCGTGCAGGTGCCGGCGGTGACCTCGCCGAAGGGGATGTTTCCAATGCCGGCCGACAGCTTGACGTCCGCCATCCCGGCGAGGACAGAATCGGTCAAAGGCCTCGTCGAGTCAACCCGTTGGGGTTGAGGAAACTTGCGCCGACATCTCGGGGGGTGGCGTGGAAAAACTGTTAAAGCACTGTCCTGGCTTTATTTTTTGTCAAACGTGCAATCGTATGTGATTGATTTCGTGGCAATATTACAGCCTTGTCATGGCACGCGGAGGCTTCGTCGGCATCGAAGTAAAAACACAGTCTTCCGAAGTCACTTCGGCCTTGCGCAAAAGTGGTAGAGGAGGGGCGCCGGACCGGTGTGAATGCGGCAACCTGTACATTGGAGGTATGCCCTATCCACGGCGGTACATCGCAAGTGCCTGCCTCAAGTCCCGGGCTCTTTAACAGTCGTTAAGGATCGTAACCTCATGATGACGTCAACGCCATCCTGCTCCCGGAGCCACAGGCCATGTCGATCTACAACGCCGCCTCTTTCGAAGCCGCCCCCTCCGTCGAGCCGACGATCCGCAAGATGCGCGGACTTCCGCGGGTGGCCGTCTGGGCGGTGATGATCGGTGCGCCGTGGGTCGTCATCGTGCAGGCGGTGCGCCTGCTCTTCTGAGCCCGGCGCACCGCAGTCGTTCACCTTACCGGGCGCCTTACTGGGCCGGCGCCCAGGGTTCCAGCGCGCCGATCTTCCTGGCCCGCTTCTCGTCCGCCGATAGTTTGAAATTGTGGCCGTAGGGCGCGCTCTCGAACGAGCCGTAGCCGGGATTGGCCAGCATCAGCCAGTCGCGCCCGAAATGCTCCTTCGCCGCCTCGTAGGCCTTCAGCCGGTCCGCCTCGCTGCCGTTGTAGGCGTCGGTGAAGTCGCCGAAATTGTCGCCGAACAGCAGGACGATCCGGTAATCCTTGGCGATGGCCGCGCGCCGCGTGCTCTTCGCCGATCCCCAGTCCGGCTTTTCCTTGGACATCAGGAAGGTATCGACGTTGCCGCCCATCGGGAAGCCCAGCGCCTGCGCGTTGCGGCGGGTCGGCTCCTCCTGGTCGGCGCTGCGGTTGGTCACGTAGAAGACCTTGACGCCCTTCGATTCGGCATAGTGTGTGAACTCCACGGCGCCCGGCACCGCCGTCGCCTTCTCCGCCTTCACCCAGCCATCCCAGCTCTTGGGCGAGAAGTCGGTGCCGGTGGTCACGAGGCCGGCCTGGTAGGCCGAGTTGTCCATCGCCGTCTCGTCCAGGTCCAGCACCACCGCCGCCGGCAGGTCCTGGTAGGCGCCGGTCTGCTCGGTCGCCGCGGTCCAGTTCTTGTCGGCCAGCGCCTTGTCCAACTGGATCCGGCCCAGCGCATAGACCGCCAGCGCATTCGCCTTGTATTCGACCGAGCGCTGCATCCACAGCTCGGCGTTCAGCAGGTCGTTCTGCGGCACCGGGCCTTGGGGAGCCGGATCCGCCGCCATCGCGGTTCCGGTCAGCAGGGAGAGGACAACCGCACCGGACAGCAGCGACCAGCGCCCGGAACAGGCGGATTTGCGCATCGACACACCCATCGATCAAGTGTCATGGAACCGTCATCGAAGCACAGTTTGGGGCGCTTGGCGATGGTGCCGTGACGCTTGCGTCAGGAGCAAAACGTCGCTTGCGTCAGGCTGTCCGGGCACCGGCTCGGCTCAGGACGATATGGGAAGGGTGCTATGCGGCATCGGCGTGCACCGCGGGATCGCCTCCACCCGCTCCAGCCAGCGCCGCACCGCAGGGTACGGATCGAGCGGCACACCGCCTTCCGGCGCACGGGCGACATAGGCGTAGCAGGCGAGGTCGGCGATGGTCGGCCGCTCCGCCGCCAGCCAGTCGCGGTTTGCCAGATGCCCGTCCATGAAGCGCAGGATCCGTTCGGCGAGTACCTGCGCGTCGGCGTAGGAGGTGGTTCCGCCCCACAGGGTCAGGAAGCGTGCCCGCGCCGGTCCGAAGCGCAGTTCGGCCGATGCGATCGACAGCCAGCGCTGGACCTGGGCGGCCTTTTCCGGTGCCTTCGGGCTCCACAGGCCGCTGCCGTCGTAACGGCTGGCGAGATAGACCAGGATCGCGGTCGAATCCGCCAGGGCCAGGTCGCCATCGACAAGAACCGGGATCTGTCCAAGCGGATTGAGGGCGAGGAAACCGTCGGATTTCTGCAGCTCGGCATTCACGTCGACATAGCGGAATGGCAGGCCGAGGATGTTCAGGAAGGCTTCGACACGGTGGACATGGCCGGACAGCGGCGTTCCGTAGAGCGTGATGGCGGGGGTGGTCACCGGTTGGTTCTCCGTTGTCTTGCGCGGTCGATGCGGGCAAGCCAACCACTTGCGCGGCTCGGCAGGAATGCGCTTTGATCAAAAGGGACTCTTTCGGAAACTGGAAGAATCGTGGACCGGCTGGACGAACTGGCGATCTTCGTCGCGATCCTGGAGGCCGGCAGCCTTGCCGCCGCCGCCAAGCGGCTGCGCCGCTCCGCACCCGTCGTCACCCGCGCCCTGTCGGGGCTGGAGGAGCGGCTGGGCCTGCGGCTGATCGAGCGGACCACCCGCAATCTCGCCCCCACCGATGCCGGGCGGCGGCTGGCGGAGCAGGCGCGCCGGCTGCTGGCCGACTATGACGAGGCGCTGGCCGCCACCGGCACCGACCGGCCGCTGCGCGGGCGACTGCGCATCACCGCGCCGGTGATGTTCGGGCGCAAGCATGTGACGCCGCTGGTCCTCGACTTCATGCGTGCCCTGCCCGACATCCGGATCGAGCTGGTGCTGTCCGACGGCAACCTCGACCTGATCGAGGAGGAGCTGGACGTGGCGATCCGCATCGGCCCGCTTCCCGATTCCGGTCTGGTCGCCCGGCGGGTCGGGCAGGTCGGGCGTCATCTCGTCGCCAGCCCCGCCTATCTGGCGCGGCGCGGCACTCCCGAAATGCCGGAGGATCTGGCCGGGCATGACGTCATCGTCTCGACGGCCCGCTCCGGATCGCCGGAATGGCGCTTTCTGATCGATGGGCGGGAGCGGCTGGTCAGGGTCGCGCCGCGCCTTGCCGTCAGCCACATCGACTCGGCCCTGCTGGCCGCGCGCGACGGGCACGGCATCGCGCGTCCGCTGTCCTATCAGGCGGCCGACGACATCGCCGCCGGGACCCTGGTGCGGCTGATGCCGCACGCCGAGCCGGCACCGCTGCCGGTTCATGTGGTGGTGCCCTCGGCCCGGCTGATGCCCGGCCGGGTGCGCGCCTTCCTCGACCATGCGGTGAAAGGGCTGACGGCGCTGGCGGTGCTGAAGGCCGGTCCGTGATCCCCGGGCCGCCCGGTTCCCGCTCAGTGGCGCGGCGTGTCGGCCGCCGGTCCGCCGTCGAGCCCGGCCGACCGGGCGGGGGAGGCGCCGACCGTGGTCGACAGCTCGCGGACGACCCGGATGCCGTAGGCGGCATAGCCGGTCCCCGGCTCGTCGGCCCGGCGGATGGCCGAGCGGACATAGCGTGGGTTGCTGTGCCACGACCCGCCGCGCATCATCCGCCGGCCGCAGTCGCCGTCCCGGCGGGCCGCTCCGTCGGCCGGGGCGCCGTCATAGCTGCCTGCGGCGCAATCCTCCACCCACTGCCAGACGTTGCCGAGCATGTCGTACAGGCCGAAGCCGTTGGGCCGGTAGGATCCGACCGGGGCGGTGAACAGGGCGCCGTCGCGGCAGGCCGCCACCTCCCAATCGGTGAAGCGGTCCCTGGCGCTCCGGTCGGCGCCGTTCGCCGCATCGCAGCCGGCGGCCGGATCCTCGCCCCACCAGCGGGCGGTCCTGGTGCCGGCGCGGGCGGCATACTCCCATTCCGCCTCGCTCGGCAGGCGGTAGCGCTGGCCCGTGCGGCGGCTGAGCCATCCGGCATAGGCCTGCGCATCGTACCAGCCGATGCAGACGGCCGGCTCCCGGTTCGTCTGCTCGAAGCCCGGCCGGCGCCAGGAGAAATGCCAGCGCGCCAGCAGCTCGGTCTCGCCGGAGTAGCCGCGGCAGACGGTGTTCGACTCGTAGCCGCTGTCCTCGACGAAGCGGGCATATTCACCGCGGGTCACCGGGTATTTGCCGATGGCGAAAGGCTGCCGGAGCGAAACCGTCCGCTGCGGCGATTCCTCCGGGAAGCGCCCGGCCTCCGTCTCCGGCGACCCCTGGAGATAGCTGCCTGGCGGAACCACCACCATCACCGGCGCGTCGGGATGGTCCCAGACCTCGCGGATCGGATTGCCGGTGGCGGCAAGGACGGCCTGGGACCGGCCGGCCGGATCGGCGGCGCCGGGCTGGGTCTGCCAGGCCTGGAAGGCGGCCAGCCGTTCGCTTCGCCAGCCGGTCAGATCGACCGGCTCGGCCCGCCGCCAGGCCGCCAGCCCGGCCAGCAGCAGGACGAGGGCCAGAACGGCTCCCACCGAGCCGGGCAGGATACGCTTCATGACGGGGAGTTCTTTCGCGGGGATGTCGCCGTGGGTCATCCCGCCATTTCCGGTGTGTACTCGACGCCCGGCAATCGCGCGTCCGTGTCCTGGTGGGAGCACTCCATGGCGGGAGCGTGGCTCTCGCCCGGCGGGCTAGGCCGAAAGCGGCAAGCCTCCTTCCATCGGAGCGCGCGGATGCCTCCCCGTTGGCGGCGTTCCCATCGCTGCACTGCAACGCAGCCTTCCGGGCCAGTCCGGATTTTGCCCGGTGACGGCAAGGGGGGCTTTGCCGTATGAGACTGGGCGGGTCTCAATACGGATGGATCCCCCGTGCTCCGATCGGTTTCATTCTGCCTGTTCGTCGCCGTGGCCGGCGGTCTCGCGGGCTGCACCTCCGACTATTCCCCCAACACCTACGCCTCCAGCGCGGTCCAGCAGGCCAACAAGGTCGAGCCGGCGGTCGTCGTCGGCTTCCGGCAGGTGGCGATCAGTGCCAACGGCACGGTGGGCGCCGTCAGCGGCGGGGCGGCTGGCGGCATCCTGGGCGCGCAGGTGGGATCGGGAGGCATGAACGCCGCGCTCGGCACCGTCGGCGGCACCGCGATCGGCGGCCTGCTCGGCACGGCGATGGAGCACATCGCCGGCGACACCACCGGCTGGGAATACATCGTCCGCAAGTCCAACGGCGACCTGCTGTCGCTGACCCAGAAGGAGCCGCAGCCGCTGCCCATCGGCCAGAAGGTGCTGGTCATCACCGGCAGCCAGGCCCGCATCGTGCCGGACTATTCGACGCCGCTGGAGCCTGCCCCTGCGCAAGCCGACACCGGCAAGCCGGACATGGCGAAAGCGGCGGTTGCCAAGCCGGACGCCGCCGCGGCGGAAGCGCCCAAACCCGATGCCGCCAAACCCGACGCGCCCAAATCGGACATCAGGGCGGTCCCGCTCGACCCGCCTCCCGCGGCCGCGCCCGAATCGGCCGCCGGCACCGTGCCGGCCAGCGGCGGCGGGCCGATTCGCCTGACCGCTCCCACCGATACCGCTCCCGACGCCTCCCCGGCTCCGGCCCCCGAAGCAGCCGCCCCGACCGAGGCCAAGCCGGCGGAGTAGCACCATACTTGTCCGAATGGACGGGATGGCGCACAGTCCGGGAGCGCAATCATAAGCTCACCGGTCGAGGCTCCATGTCCGTCACCACGCCCGCTTCCATGCCCGCCGACGCTCCCGCTCCCGCCATGACCAAGGAGGAGCTGGCCGACCTGATCCGCGAGGGGGTTCCGCTGGTCGGGAATTTCGGGATCGTCGTCGACAGTCTCGGCGCCGGCACGATCCGCCTGCGCCTGCCCTACAAGGACGATTTCGTCCGTCCCGGCGGCACCGTCACCGGCCCGGCGATGTTCGGTCTGGCCGACGTGGCGCTCTATGGCGCGGTGCTGAGCCTGATCGGCCGGGTGGAACTGGCGGTCACCACCAGCATGACCATCAATTTCCTGCGCCGCCCGCCCCCCGTCGCCATCGTCGCCGAGGCGCGCGTCCTGAAGCTGGGCAAGCGGCTGGCCTATGGCGAGATCCTGCTCTTCTCGGAAGGCGATCCGGAGCCGGTCGCCCATGTGACCGGCACCTACTCGATCCCCCCGCACGACCCCGTCACCGTTGCGGTATCCCATTACCGTGTCGATGATGCCTCCTAAAAACTCTTTTCAAATCAATGGGTTTGCTGATGCGGTATCTAATTACCGCTCTTGTAACCAATTGATTATAAATGGAAATTTTTCGGTTGACAGGGCGTTCCCTGGACCGTAGAAAGCCGTCCGCTTCGGCGCCCCGGATTCGGCGGCCTGCCGATCCGTATTCGAAGAAACGAGTGTGGCGATGAAGACCTTCAATCTGAAGCCGACCGACATCGAGAAGAAGTGGTACGTCGTTGACGCCGACGGCCTCGTTCTCGGGCGGCTTGCCAGCATCCTGGCGAACATCCTGCGTGGCAAGAACAAGCCGACCTACACCCCCCACATGGATTGCGGCGACCACATCGTCGTGATCAATGCGGAAAAGGTGAAGCTGACCGGCAACAAGCGCGACGCCGACATCTTCTACTGGCACACCGGCTATCCGGGTGGGATCAAGGGCCGCTCCAAGGGCCAGATCCTCGACGGCAAGTATCCGGAGCGCGTGATCGAGAAGGCCGTGGAGCGCATGGTTCCGCGCGGTCCGCTCGGCCGCCAGCAGATGACCCATCTCAAGGTCTACAAGGGCGCCACGCATCCGCACGATGCGCAGCAGCCGGTCGCCATCGACATCGGCGCCCTGAACCCGAAGAATAAGCGGAGCGCGTAACAATGGCTCAGGTCACCACCACCCTCTCCGGCTTGAAGGATCTGACGGGCGCCGCCACCGCGACCGTCACCGAAGAGCTGGCCGCTCCGAAGCTGGACGCCCAGGGCCGCGCCTATGCCACCGGCAAGCGCAAGGACGCCGTTGCCCGCGTGTGGATCAAGCCGGGCAGCGGCAAGGTCACCGTGAACGGCCGCGACCAGACCGTCTACTTCGCCCGTCCGGTGCTGCGCATGATGATCGCCCAGCCGTTCGGCGTCACCGAGCGTTCGGAGCAGTTCGACGTGGTCGCCACCGTCGCTGGCGGCGGTCTGTCGGGCCAGGCCGGTGCTGTCCGTCACGGCATCTCCAAGGCGCTGACCTACTTCGAGCCGGGCCTGCGCCCGCCGCTGAAGGCCGCCGGCTTCCTGACCCGCGACGCCCGTACGGTCGAGCGCAAGAAGTACGGCCGCGCCAAGGCCCGCCGCAGCTTCCAGTTCTCGAAGCGCTAATCCCTACACGGGCCCGCGCCTTTACGGTACAAGCGAGGGGCGTCCCGAAAGGGGCGCCCCTTTCTTTTTGTCCCGACACCCACCTGCACGCTCCTCCCGTCAAGCGAAGGACATCGGTTCCATGGCCTCGACCAGCATTCTCGGCAGCACCTCCAGCGGTTCGAAGATCCGCGTCGGCATCCTTGGCGCCTCCGGTTACACCGGCGCCGAACTGGTGCGCATGCTTCTGCGTCACCCGAACGTCGAGATCAGCGCCCTGACCGCCGAACGACAGGCCGGCAAGCCGATGGCCGAGGTGTTCCCGCATCTGGGCGGCTACGGCCTGCCCGATCTGGTGAAGATCGAGGCGGTGAAGTGGGACGGGCTGGACTTCGTCTTCTGCGCCCTGCCGCACGGCACGACGCAGGAGGTGGTCGCCGGCCTGCCCAGCGGTCTAAAGGTGGTCGACCTGTCCGCCGATTTCCGCCTGAGCGATCCGGCCGAATATGCCACCTGGTACGGGCATGAGCACCGCGCCGTCGGCCTGCAGAAGGAGGTCGCCTACGGCCTGACCGAGTTCAACCGCCAGGGCGTCCGCAAGGCGCGGGTGGTGGCCAACCCGGGCTGCTACCCGACCAGCTCGCTGCTGCCGCTGCTGCCGCTGCTGATGGAGAACCAGATCGAGCCGGGCGGCATCATCATCGACGCCAAGTCCGGCGTGTCGGGTGCCGGCCGCGACGCCAAGCAGGCCAACCTGTTCACCGAGGTGTCGGAAGGCTTCAACGCCTATGGCGTCGGCAGCCATCGCCACATGCCGGAGATCGAGCAGGAGCTGCGTCTGGCCGCCGGCCGGCCGGTCACCGTCTCCTTCACCCCGCATCTGGTGCCGATGAACCGCGGCATGCTGGCGACCATCTATGTCCGCATGGCCGACGGCGTCACCGCAGACGATCTGCGGGCGACGCTGGCCGCCCGCTATGCCGACGAGTTCTTCGTCGGCGTGACCCCGGCCGGCGTGGTGCCGGCGACGCGCCATGTCCGCGCCTCCAACCACTGCCTGATGGGCGTGGTCGCCGACCGCACCCCGCGCGGCGCCATCATCGTGTCGGTGATCGACAATCTGGTGAAGGGCGCCTCGGGCCAGGCCATCCAGAACATGAACGTCATGATGGGGCTGGGCGAGACGACCGGCATCGATCAGGCGCCGCTGTTCCCGTAAGCAAAGGGCGAAGGGGGGCTGTGACGACGTTGTGGCCCCCGGTCCGCACTGTTGCACAAGGGCACCAATCGGGATTTGCTTTGGCCTGTCAATGCGAAATCAGGTGGTGCCTTAAGCCTTACGGTGTTTCAATCCCGCCCGTCATGCACGACTTCGGTACGATCTGATGTCCGGCCTTGTCCGCGCCTTCAACGGCATCCTGCCCACCGTCGACCCGACCGCGTTCATCGCGGAAACGGCGGCGGTGATCGGCGATGTCGTGGTCGGGGCGAACAGCAGCATCTGGTACGGCTGCACCGTGCGTGGAGACGTCAACGAGATCCGAATCGGGGCTCGCACCAACATCCAGGACGGCACCGTGATCCACGTGGCCTCCGAAGGGCAGGGCACCTACATCGGTAACGACATCACCGTCGGCCACATGGCGTTGCTGCACGCCTGCACGCTGGAAGACGGCTGCTTCATCGGCATGAAGGCCTGCATCCTGGATGGGGCCTATGTCGAGTCGCGGGCGATGGTCGCCGCCGGTGCTCTGGTGACGCCCGGGAAGCGGGTGACGTCCGGATTCTTGTGGGCCGGGAGCCCGGCTAGACCGGTTCGCGAGCTGACGGAAAAGGATCTCGCGGTTTTTCCGGTGCTCAGCCACCGTTATACGGATTTGGCGGAAACCTACCGGAAAAGCTGCTATGGAAGTGGAGCATAGGTCCAAGAACAGGTCCGGTTCGGCCGAACGGCTGAGGTGTCGGAACAACACCGCACACCACATGTTGGGAAGGTCGCTGCCGCGCTTGCACGTGGACGGATGCTTCGATTGATAGGTTCATCCCCCGCAGGCACTCTGAGGGGAAGGGTTCTGGAAGGGAGTGAAGACAATGAAGACTATTGTTCGCGCGGGTCTGGCTGCCATCCCGGCCGCCATCGTCGCTTTCGGTCTGTCTGCGGCCGCCAACGCCCAGGACGCGAGCCTGGTCGGCAAGGGCACCGAGTGGTGCAGCCCGGTCATCGGCTGGACCGGTCAGGTGAAGGAAGGCGTCGCTGCCCGCACCGCCGGCGGCGGTTATGTGATCCACCAGGGCAGCTATCCGTGCCCGCCGGCCGCTGCCGCTCCGGCTCCGGCCGCCGTTGCCGCGGTCCAGAGCGAATATCTGGTGTTCTTCGACTGGGACAAGTCGGCCATCACCCCGGCTGCTGATCGCGTGATCGGCGACGCCGTTGCGGCGATCCTGAAGAACGGTGGAGCCAAGATCCACGTCGTCGGCCACACCGACACGTCGGGCTCGCCGGCCTACAACCAGAAGCTGTCGCTGCGTCGTGCCGACGCGGTCAAGAAGGCTCTGGTCGCCAAGGGCATCCAGACCGCCAACATCACGACCGAAGGCAAGGGCGAAAGCCAGCTGCTGGTCCAGACCGGTCCGAACGTCCGCGAGCCGTCCAACCGTCGTGCGCAGATCCTGCCGCGTCTGATGAACGCTCCGTCGTCCTAAGGACGGATTGGCAAGGGCCGTTCCGGGGGTTTCGGAACGGTCCGACGCCTGCGGTTTTTCCGCAAGACAAAGGCCGCGCCGGGTTTTCCCGGTCGCGGCCTTTGTCTTTTCCGGCGTTTCTTCCCAGGCGATCGGGCCGTGTCAGCCGATGGCTTGGGCCGGATCCTGTGCCGGATCCCGGATCGGCTCGCCGGACACCAGCCGGAGCGGCACCACCCCCGCCCACACCGGATGGGCCATATCCTCCGGATCGTCGCCGGGCGGGCCGGACCGCCGCTTGGCGGATGCCTCGGCGATGGCGAAGGCCAGCACGGCGGTCGCCTTCAGCTCCTGGACATTCGGCGCGCGCACCTTGGCGCTGCGGCCGGGCTCGATCTTTTCCATCAGCGCATCGAGCGCCGCGCGCTTCTCCGTCTCCTCCGCCACCAGCCGCGGCCGGCCGAACAGCATCACCGACCGGTAGTTGACGGAGTGATGGAAGGCCGAGCGCGCCAGCACCCAGCCGTCGATCAGCGAGATCGTCACGCAGGCCTCGCCGCCCTCCTGCAGCCGGCGGATCATCCGGCTGGACGAGGCGCCATGGATCAGCAACTCGTTTCCGACCCGCCAGGGAATCGTCGGGATCACCATGGGGGAAGGCGCGGCATGCCCTTTGATGGCGTCGTCGACGAAGCCGACATGGCAGATCGGCGCCTCGTCGATGATGGCATGGATGAGGGCCGCATCATGGCTGCCGCGCTCGCCCAGCCGCACCGGACGGGTGCGCGGGGTCTGCAGCAAGGTGGCGGTGCCGGCGGTGGGATCGGCGGGAAGGCTGGTCATGGTCGTCCATGTGCGGAAGATGTTGCGGTGCCCCAGAATGGACAGCAGAATGGTCCCTTCGAAAGGTCCAGAATGTCGATTCAATAGGGACCAATCCAGTCTTCCGCGAAGGGATCGCCATGACCCGGCCGCTGCGTCCGGTGTTGTCCAGCCTGGGACCGCTCGCGCTCGACCGCGACGGGGCCGAGCCGCTGCACCGCCAGCTCTACCGCGCGCTGCGTCAGGCGGTGCTCGACGGCCGGCTGAGGCCGGGGGAGCGTCTGCCGCCCAGCCGGGCGCTGGCCGCCGACCGGGGGCTGTCACGCAACACGGTGGTCACCGCCTACGACACGCTGCTGGCGGAGGGCTACGTCACCGGCCGGGTCGGCGCCGGGACGTTCGTCGCGTCCACCCTGCCCGATGCGGCGCCGGGCGGCGGCGAGCGCGACGGGAGCCGGACCGAGTCACGGCGCGGCGTCGGCCTGTCGGCCCGCGGCCGGATGCTGGCCGAAGCGCCGGCTCTGGCGCGCGACCGGGCAGGGCGGCCCTTCGCACTCGGCACGCCGGCTCTGGACGCCTTTCCCTTCGCGCTGTGGGCGCAGCTGCTTGGCCGCTGCTGGCGCGGGGGTGGGCGCATGCTGGCGACGGAACCCGACCCGCTGGGCCACCCCCCGTTGCGGGCGGAGATCGCCGCCTATCTGCGGGCCGTGCGTGCGGTGCGCTGCGACGCGGAACAGGTCGTCATCGTCTCCGGCGCCCAGCAGGGGCTGGCGCTGATGGCGCAACTGCTGCTCGATCCCGGTGAGTCGGCCTGGGTGGAGGAGCCGGGCTGGCCCGGCAACCGCGCCGCCCTGCTGGGGGCCGGGGCGCGGCTGGTCCCGGTGCCGGTGGACGCGGAGGGAATCGACGTCGCCGCCGGCATGGCGCGCGGGCCCGGTGCCCGGCTGGTGCTGGCCACCCCGTCGCATCAGTTCCCGCTGGGCGTCACCATGAGCCTGACACGCCGGCTGCGCCTGCTCGATTGGGCTGCCGCGCGCGATGCCTGGATCGTCGAGGACGATTACGACAGCGAGTTCCGCTATGCCGGGCCGCCGCTTGCCGCCCTGCAGGGGTTGGACGGCGCCGGCCGCGTCATCTATGTCGGCAGCTTCAGCAAGGTGATGTTCCCGGCGCTGCGCCTGGGCTATGTCGTCGTGCCCCCCGATCTGGTGGAGCCGGTGCGGGCGGCGCGGCGCCATTTCGACGGCGGAACCAGCATCGTGCCGCAGGCCGCGCTGCATCGCTTCCTGGCCGACGGCCATTTCGCCTCGCACCTGCGCACCATGCGCGCGCTCTACGCCGCCAAGCGCGCCGCCTTCCTGGAATCGATCGCCGCCGCCTTCACCGGTTTCGCCGAGGCGGAGGCCGGCGAGGCCGGCATGCATGTCCTGCTGCGCCTGCCGCCGGGCTGCCCCGACCGCGCCTTGGCGGAGCGGGCGGCCCGCATCGGCCTGACCACACCGCCGCTGTCCGACTATTACCGCGGCGGCGGGGTCGGCAACGGCCTGCTGCTGGGCTTTGCCGCACACGACCCGGCGGCGCTGGACCGGGCGGTGCGGGATCTGGCACGGCTGGCGGGCTGACGGGTCAAGGAACCGGTTCCGCCATCCGCTCCACCGCCAGCGCGGCCCAGGCGGGATAGCGCAGGCTCAGCTGGTGCGGCCGGTCCTGCATGTCCAGCACCGGGCGCAGCACCGTCGGGTCGGCGCGCATGGCGTCCTCGCCGGCCATGTGGACGATGCCGAGCCGGCGGTTCGGCAGGAAATATTCGACCAGCTCCGCCCGTTCAGGATCGAAGCGCCAGGGGCCGATGTAGTTGCACCATTCCGGCAGCAACTCCACCGGCAGCCCGTCGAGATAGATCGCGCCGGCCATCGCCAACTGGTCGGAGGTGAACAGCCGCCCCTTGCGCAGCACCCGCTTCTGCCAGCGCTGGAACGCGGCCCAATGCGGCGCGTCGGCCTTCAGCGCATAGGCGCCGGCATTCAGCGTCGGCCGGGTCGCCAGCGCGCGGCATTCCGCAGTGCTCAGGCCGGCGCGGCTGGAGTTCTTGTACAGGATCGAGCGCACCCGCGCGAAGCGGCCGAACAGCCAGTCGAGCCGCAGCTCGGTCTCCGAGAAGCGGCCGAACTGGGCGACGATGGCGAAGCGGTTCAGCGCCGCTCCCCGCCGCAGCATCTCCACCGCCTCCCAATCCTGGACCCAGGCGTCGGCATCGATCCAGATCAGCGTGTCATAGCCGGGGAAATATGTCGGCAGATGCAGTTTGGCCAGGTTGGCCTTCAGGTGGATGCGGTTGCGCAGCTTACGGGCCGGGATGTCGACCGGCCAGGGCGGCGTCACCACGGCGGCGCCCTGCGCCTTCAACCCGGCGACCTGCTCGGCGGTCAGCCCGGCGTCGATGATGCCGATCGGGCAGTCGGCCGCCGGTTTCAATGACCGCAGCGAGGCGACCAGTTCGACAATCAGCGGATGATAGCGGGCGTCGCCGCCCGTGACGACGATGAAGGAGCCCAGCATGGCTTGTCCGCCGAATCCTATGCGCAAAGTGGTAAGTTAGCCAACCTGCCTGGATAATTCTTCGGCGTCAATCCATGTCCAGTCGGGGTTGCCGTGCTTTCGGCCGTCAGGTGCAGACAGTGGCCAAGCCGTTGCGGTGCGGGGCTTTCGCCGTCCAGCCTATCCGGAAGTCAGGGGTTGCCTCGTGACGCCCGGAGTGAAACCTTCGACCCGTTGGCTTGTTTCCGTCCCGTGTTCCCGCGACACGTGTTCCATCAATCGCATGCGAAAGTGCTGGACCCATGATCGATCGGCAGGACCGGCTCTGGTACAAGGATGCAGTCATCTATCAGCTGCATGTGAAGGCGTTCTTCGACGCCGACAACGACGGCATCGGCGATATCGCCGGGCTGACCCAGAAGCTGGACTACATCCAGGATCTGGGCGTGACGGCGGTGTGGCTGCTGCCCTTCTACCCCTCGCCGCTGCGCGACGACGGGTACGACATCGCCGACTACACCTCGGTCAACCCGACCTACGGGAACCTGGAGGATTTCCGGCACTTCATGGAGGAGTGCCACAACCGCGGCCTGCGGGTGATCACCGAGCTGGTCATCAACCACACCTCCGACCAGCACCCGTGGTTCCAGCGTGCGCGGGAGGCGCCGGCCGGATCCAACCACCGCGACTATTATGTCTGGTCCGACAGCGACCAGAAATACCAGGGCACGCGGATCATCTTCTGCGACACGGAGAAATCCAACTGGACCTGGGATCCGGTCGCCAACGCCTATTACTGGCACCGCTTCTACTCGCACCAGCCCGACCTGAACTTCGACAATCCGGAGGTCCTGCAGGAGGTGCTGAAGGTGATGCGCTTCTGGCTGGACATGGGGGTGGATGGGCTGCGGCTCGACGCCATCCCCTACCTGAAGGAGCGTGAGGGCACCAACAACGAGAACCTGCCAGAGACGCACGACGTCCTGAAGGCGATCCGCGCCGCGCTGGACGAGGAATATCCCGACCGCATGCTGCTGGCCGAGGCCAACCAGTGGCCGGAGGACGTGCTGCCCTATTTCGGCGACCCGGAAAAGGGCGGCGACGAATGCCACATGTCCTTCCACTTCCCGCTGATGCCGCGCATCTACATGGCGGTGGCGATGGAGGACCGGCATCCGATCGCCGACATCATGCGCCAGACGCCCGACATCCCGGCCGACTGCCAGTGGGCGATCTTCCTGCGCAACCATGACGAACTGACGCTGGAGATGGTCACCGACAGCGAGCGCGACTATCTTTGGAACTTCTATGCGTCGGACCGGCGCATGCGGATCAACCTCGGCATCCGCCGCCGGCTGGCCCCGCTGCTGGAGAACGACCGCCGCAAGATCGAGCTGTTGAACAGCCTGCTGATGTCGATGCCCGGCACGCCGGTGCTCTATTACGGCGACGAGATCGGCATGGGCGACAACATCTATCTCGGCGACCGCGACGGCGTCCGCACGCCGATGCAATGGTCGATCGACCGAAACGGCGGCTTCTCGCGCGCCGATCCGGCGCGGCTCTACCTGCCGGCGGTGCTCGACCCGATCTACGGCTTCATGGCCCTCAATGTCGAGGCGCAGGCCCGCAACCCCTCCTCGCTGCTGAACTGGATGAAGCGGCTGGTCGCGGTGCGCAAGCAGCGCCAGGGCTTCGGCCGCGGCGGCTTCTCGCTGCTCTATCCCGGCAACCGCAAGGTTCTGGCCTATATCCGCAGCCTGGAGACGGAAAACGGCGCGGAGATCGCGCTGTGCGTCGCCAACCTGTCGCGCTCGGCCCAGGCGGTCGAGCTGGACCTGAAGGCGTGGAAGGGCCGCATCCCGGTCGAACTGCTGGGCCGCACCGTCTTTCCGCCCATCGGCGACCTTCCCTATCTGCTGACGCTGCCGGCCTACGGCTTCTACTGGTTCGCTCTGACCGCGGAGGCGGAGCTGCCGACCTGGCACGAGGCGCCGCCGGAACCGCTGCCCGACCTACTGACCATCGTCATGCGCGACGGCTGGCACAGCCTGACCACCGGCAAGTCGGCGGACGAGCTGGGCCGCGACATCCTACAGGCCTACATGCCGCAACAGCGCTGGTTCTCGGCCAAGGACCGCCGCATCACCCGGTCGCACGTCACGCTCGCCGCCCATCTGCCTGGGCCGGGCGACGGCTTCATGCTGGTCCGCACCCAGGTTGGGTTGAGCGGGGGAGGCATGGACGGCGAGGCCGCCGACCAGAGCTATTTCCTGCCGCTGGCGATGAGCTGGGAGAGCGGAGCCGGCGGCACCGGCTGGCCGCTGCTGCCCTACACGCTGGCCAAGGTGCGGCGCGGCCCGCGCACCGGCGCGCTCTATGACGCGGTGCAGACCGACGGCTTCGCCCTGTCGCTGATCGAGGCGCTGCGGCGCGGCGAGACCCTCCCCGCAGCCACGGGCGGCGACCGCATCCGCTTCACCCCCACCGACGCGCTGGCCGCCATCGAGCTGTCGGCCGAGGCCGAGGTGCGGCGCCTGGGCGTCGAGCAGAGCAACAACTCGGTCCTGGTCGACAGCCAGATCGTGTTGAAGGTGCTGCGCCGGCTGGTGGAGGGCGAGCATCCCGAGGTGGAGATGGGCCGCTTCCTGACCGAGGTCGGCTTTGCCAACACCCCGGCCCTGCTGGGCGCGGTGGAGCAGGTGGCCGCCGACGGCACGCCGACCGCGCTGGCGGTGGCGCAGGCTTTCGTCCGCAACCAGGGCGACGGCTGGGCCAGCACCGTGGAGGAGCTGGAACGCCAGTTGGAGGACATCCGGCTGGGCGTCGCCGGTACCACCGAGGATGCGGCCGAGGCCGGCGAGCCCTTCGGCATGCATCTGGTGATGATGACCACGCTGGGGCAGCGCACCGCCGAACTGCACCGGGCGCTGGCGCAGACCACCGGAAACCCGGCCTTCGATCCCGAGCCGGTCGATGCAGGCGATCTGGCAGGCTGGACCGCCGCCGCCCGCGCCCAGGCGGAAGCCGCCTTCGCGGCGCTGCCCGGTACGCTGGACCGGCTGACCGCCGACGTGCGGGCGGATGCCGAACAGCTGCTCGCCCGCCGGGCCGAGGCGATGGACCGGCTCGACGCGCTGGCCGGGATGGCGGTTGACAGCGTCAAGACCCGCATCCATGGCGACTATCACCTGGGGCAGGTGGTGCGGGCGCAGAACGACTGGTACATCCTCGACTTCGAAGGCGAACCGGCCAAGACGCTGGACGAGCGCCGGGCCAAGGTCAGCCCGCTGCGCGACGTCGCCGGGATGCTGCGCTCCTTCAACTATGCCGCCTGGGCGGCGCTGTTCCGGCTGGACAATGCCGGCGAGCCCGCCAACGGCGGCGACAACCCGGCGCTGGCCGCCGCCCGCGACTGGGAGCGGCGCAGCGTCGACTCTTTCCTCGACGGCTACCGCACCGCCATCGAGGGCTGCCCCGTCTGGCCGTCGCAGGGCGAGGCGGCGCGCGGCCTGCTGACCCTGTTCCTGCTGGAGAAGGCCTTCTACGAGATCGGCTACGAGGCGGCCAACCGGCCGGCCTGGATCGGCATTCCGGTCAAGGGCGTGCTGGGCCTGCTGGACGATGCCCTGGAAGGAAGCGGAGGATTCGCGGCGGGCAGGGTGTGACGAAACCGCCGCGGGTATGTTCACGTCCGGAGAAGGCCTTCCGGCGAGGCTGCGCCGGCGTTGCCCCCTCCCTAACCCTCCCCCTCTTCGAGGGAGAGGGAACTGCCGCCGCTTTGCAGAAGGCACCCTCTCCCGCTCTCGGCGGACTGAAGGTCCGTCCGAAAGCGGGGGAGGGATGGGGAGGGGGCAGCGTCGGCATGGCAGGCGCGTTCCGGCTGGACGGTGAGAGATCAACGGTCCACAAGACGACAGGGCCTCCACGAAGAAGGGCAGTTGGCCAATGGCGAGCGACATGACGACGGACACCCGCAAGGACCAGGCGCAGACCGGCGTTTCCGAGGGCCGCGCCGCCGACAATCGGGCGGAGGCGTTGCTTGCGGCGGCAGCGGCCATCGCGCGGGCGGAGCATGGTGATCCCTTCGCCGTGCTGGGGATGCAGCAGGAGGCGCCGGGCCGGCCGGTGGAGGTCCGCGCCTTCGTGCCCGGGGCCGAGCGGCTGTGGGTGATCGACGCCGCCACCGGCGAGCCGGCGGGCGAGGCGGAGCGCATCCACCAGGACGGCTTCTACCGCGCGGTCATGACCGACCGGACGGAGCGGTTCCGCTACCGCCTGCGCGCCCAATACCCGCTGGCGACGCAGGAATTCGAGGACGCCTACCGCTTCGGCAACATGCTGGGCGAGCTGGACGTCCATCTGCTGGGCGAGGGCACCCACCTGCGCGCCTATGAGAAGCTGGGCGCCCACCCGCGCGAGGTCGACGGCGTCGCCGGCGTGTCCTTCGCCGTCTGGGCGCCGAGCGCGCGCAGCGTCAGCGTGGTCGGTGACTTCAACAATTGGGACGGCCGGCGCCTGCCGATGCGGCGGCGCGTCGAGGTCGGGGTGTGGGAAATCTTCGTCCCCCACGCCACCGCCGGCCAGCGCTACAAGTTCGAGATCCGCGGCCCCGACGGCACCCTGCTGCCGGCCAAGGCCGACCCCTACGCCTTCCAGGCGGAGATGCGGCCGGCCACCGCGTCGGTCGTCCACGGGCTGCCCTCCTTCGAGTGGCGCGACCAGGAATGGCAGGGCCGCAAGCTCTCCAGCTCCGACCGCAGCGCGCCGGTCTCGATCTACGAGGTGCATCTGGGATCCTGGGCGCGGGTGCCTGAGGAGGACGACCGCTTCCTGACCTACCAGGAACTGGCGGAGCGGCTGATCCCCTATGCCAAGGACATGGGCTTCACCCATATCGAGCTGCTGCCGGTCACCGAGCATCCCTTCGACGGATCCTGGGGCTACCAGCCCATCGGCCTCTATGCCCCGACGGCGCGGCACGGCTCGCCGGAGGATTTCAAGGACTTCGTCAACGCCTGTCACCGTGCCGGGCTGGGCGTGCTGCTGGATTGGGTGCCGGGTCATTTCCCGACCGATCCGCACGGGCTGGGCGAGTTCGACGGCACCCATCTCTACGAGCATGCCGACCCGCGCCAGGGCTTCCACCAGGATTGGAACACCCTGATCTACAATTTCGGCCGGACGGAGGTGCAGAACTTCCTGCTGGGCAACGCGCTGTTCTGGCTCGACCAGTACAAGCTGGACGGCCTGCGCGTCGATGCCGTGGCCTCGATGCTCTATCTCGACTACAGCCGCAAGCAAGGGGAGTGGGTCCCCAACAAGTTCGGCGGGCGCGAGAACCTGGAATCCATCGCCTTCCTCAAGCGGATGAACGAGCTTGTCTATGGCCAGCAGCCGGGTGCCATGACGGTGGCGGAGGAATCGACCTCCTGGCCGATGGTGTCGAAGCCGACTTATCTCGGCGGTCTGGGGTTCGGCTACAAATGGAACATGGGGTGGATGCACGACACCCTGGAATACATGCAGAACGACCCGATCCACCGCCGCTACCATCACCACCAGATGACCTTCGGGCTGATCTATCAGTTCTCCGAGAATTTCGTGCTGCCGCTCAGCCATGACGAGGTGGTTCATGGCAAGGGCTCGCTGATCAACAAGATGCCGGGCGACGACTGGCAGAAATTCGCCAACCTGCGCGCCTATTACGGCTTCATGTTCGCCCATCCCGGCAAGAAGCTGCTGTTCATGGGCGGCGAATTCGCCCAGTGGCGCGAGTGGAGCGAGGCGCGCAGCCTGGACTGGCACCTGCTGGACCAGCCGCTGCACCGCGGCATGCGCGATCTGGTCCGCGACCTGAACGGCCTCTACCGCGAGCTGGAGCCGCTGCACAAGACCGACTGCGACCCGGCCGGTTTCGAGTGGATCGAGTCGAACGACAACGAGAATTCGGTCTTCACCTTCCTGCGCAAGGCCGGCGACCCCGGGCACATCGTCATCGCCGTCTGCAACTTCACCCCCATCCCGCGCCAGGGCTACCGTGTCGGCGTGCCGCTTCCCGGCCGCTATGTCGAGCGGATGAACACCGACGACGCGAAGTATGGCGGCAGCGGCGTCGGCAACGGCGGCGGCGTCCATGCCGAGGAAATCCCCTGGCATGGCCGCACCCACTCGCTGGACATGACCATCCCGCCGCTCTCGACCCTGATCCTGGAGCGCAGGCCGGAGTGAACCGGCGGAACGTCGTGTTTCACGGCCGGCCGGGGGACGGGGCGGAAAGCGCGGTTTTCCGCCCCGGTTCGGCGTTGAATGGAACATATGAAACCGTATGGAACATTTTCCCAGGCCTGTTCCACTGTTCCACGGGCCGGATGGGGTTGGCAATGCGGCGGCATTGGAAGGCATTCGGGACCGATCATGGATAGGAATTAGGCGTTAAATCCTATCATGAGCGCCGCCCGCCGATAAGCGCGGCGTAAAAATCCCGGTCGGGTTGCAGGCCGCCGCACTCACCAATCGCCACCCGTCACTCGGCCAGCGCGTACTCATAGGCGGCGAAGGGAAGCGCCGCCAGCACCATGCCGAGCAGCGCGATGTCCAGCAGATCGCGGCTCGTGCGGGGGGCTATTACATTCTGCCAAGCGTCGAGGAAGCCGTCCAGGTCGCCGCCCACGGACTGGCCGAGCCGGCTTCGCAGGTCGCTCCACAGGAGGCCGAGGCCGGTGTCCGCCTCCGGATTGTCCCGCCGGTTCAGCCAGCTTTGGAGATGCCGGGCCGCCTGTTCGGCGACGGGCGAGGACGCGTCCTCGTCGTCGGCGTAATCGGCGTAGGGCGACACCAGCAGCCAGCCAACCGCCGTCAGGGCGCGGTGGTTGGCATCGCCGAAGTCCTGGTACAGCCAGCGCAGGGCCTTGTCGCTCCGGGCATCGAGGGCCAGTTCCAGCCGCAACGGGAAATTCCGTCCGGCGACAGTGCGAAGCCGTGCGGCGTCGATGCCGCCGGCGTCCTTGATCCCATGCCGGCGGGCGATCAACCGGACCAGCGGATTGTTCGGATCGTGTGCCAGCGCCTCGTTCAGCAGTTCCCGTGCCTGTGTCCGCAACTCTTCCGCCCGCTGCCGCGTCATCAAAAGCAGATCCGTGCGGGACAGGGCGGGCGACAGGATGAAGGATGCCCGGAGTGCCGTGCCGTTGGTGAGCAGGGGCGACCATTCGGGGGAAGCCTGCTGGTCGGGAGCCGGGGACGCCGGCTTGCTGCTGTCGGCGCGGACGCGTCCGTCGAGATGGGCTTGAAGCGTTTGCGCACCGGTGTGTTTCAAAGCGCGCAGTTCATCGAGAATGGGAAGCACGTCGTCGCGGCGGTTCAGCCGGAGCAGCAGCAGGCCGAGATCCAGGCGGCACACCGGATCCTGAGGAAACCGCTCCATTGCCTTGCGGTAGAGCGCCTCGGCCTCAGCGTATTGTCCATCGCGGACTAGCAGATTGGCAAATGCGCTGGGGACGGCCTCGTCGTCGGGGAAGCGCGGCAAGGCGCTTTGCAGGAGTGATTGCGCTTCGCTCATGCGGCCCTGGTCGGCCAGCAAGCCGGCTAGCGCGGTAAAGGCGTGTGGGGCTTCCGGATTGCGCTGCATGGTCTGCCGATAGAGCGCTTCCGCTTCCTCGACCCGGCCACGTTTTGCCAGCATGCCGGCCAGGGCGTTTCGGATGGGTGCACTGGCCGGAAGGCGCTCCATCGCCTGCCACAGGATGCTTTCCGCCACATCGCGTTGGCCAAGGCCGTCCGTCGCCTGCGCCCACAAAACCCAACTGTTCTCGTGGTTGGGAACATGGGTCAGTGCGGTGGTCGCCAACCGGGCGGCCAGGACGAAGCCCACCCGTGTCTTTTGCCGGAGCAGGGCATTCCCGACGATGTTCAGGCCGCGTGGCAGCGCGTAGAAATCCTGCTTGATCATGGCATAGCGTTCATGCCGCGCGGTGAAGGCCATGACATCCCGTTCCCAGCTGTTGGGCGGGTTCTTCGCGATGCTCCGCGCCAGAGTATCGGCATCCTGCTTCGTCGGCGCCATTGCCGGTCCGGCTGCTGGCACCGGCTTCTCTGTTTCCCCCACCTCATCGCGCCACCACCCCACGAACGGCCGGCTCGCGTGGGTCTCAACCGCCTCGGCGGTCAGCCGGTGCCAGACCTCCGGCTTACGGTGATGGCGGCCGGTGAAGGCGCGCCACTGCATCACGAAGCGCTCGCGCGCCTCCTCGCTGTCGGGCAGGTGGCGTGCCCAGCGGCACAGCCCTTCCACCCCCTCGGCGACGCGGGGACGGCCGTCCTCGTCGGGCGGCAGGCCGCGCAGACCGGCCAGCCCGACGGACAGGGTCAGGTTGGGCGTGGCGCTGCGCTCCGCCTTGTCGCACAGCGCGTACCACAGCCCGAGGAAGCGCCGCTTGTTCCCCTGGTTGTGCGCCAGCGCCAGCAGGAAGCGCAGCCGCAGGTCGCCCGGCCCGTCGGCGGACAGGTCGCCGGTCCATGTGTCGAAGCGGTCGAATTGGTCGCGCAGCACCGCCCCGACCCGCACCCCCGGCATGCGGGCGGCCATGTCGAAGCCTTCCATCGCAGAGCCGACATAGGCGCCCCAGCCGCGTTTGGCCGCCACCGCCAGCGGTTCGGCCAAACGCTCCTCCAGCCACTGCGCCAGGGCGGCGTCGGCGGCGTCGCGGTCGTCCGCCGTCCCAAGGCTGCGCAGGGCCATCAGCGCGGCGTCATGCGGGTCGCCGCGCTCGAACGGGCTGATGCTGTCGCCCCGGCGGAACAGCCGGTCCAGGCGGCGGAGCGGTTCCTTGCGGAAATCGTCCAGCCAGGCGTCCAAGGTTGGGTAGCTGGTCATGATCCCGTGGCATCCACACCGAACCCGGCCCATCCGGGTTGCGATCTGAGGGCGGTGAGGTGCGCGGCCCGCATGTCCGGTACGGTTGCCCACGGCCCCGTTTCCGTCAACACCACAATCGCCTTCACGTCTTCCGGCCGGTAGGAAATATGGCGGTGGATCATCTCGCAGACCAGGGTACCGCGGGCGGTCAGGTTCACTGCCCGGCCGTAACAGATCGCCGCCCCTTTGGCCGGCACCGGGGACGGGCAGAAATAGGCGTTCAGATGATGGTCGATCACCGTCGGGGCGGCGAAACGGTGGGCGGGATCGACCGATCCCGCTTCGTCCAGCACGCGGGACGCCGGATATTCCATCAGCGCCAGCGCCCGCGGATGGCTCGTGGCGGCGCCCAGATGCCCCAGTCCCAGCAACTCCGGCAGGGCGGTCCACCAGGAGCCGCGCCAGTCGGGCCGCAGATCGTCGAGATCCCCGACGACCGCGGCGAACATCGGCCGCAGGTCGGCGGCTTCATTCCAGGTCTTCAGGAAGGCGGTGAATTCCGCCGACCCGGATTCGAAGGCGGCCTTCAGCCGCTCCGAATCCTTCAGGTCCGCCGGATTGTCGCGGCCGAAGATCCGCTCGGCCCAACCGGTCATGTCCTCCACCCGCACCAGCCGCTCGGCCGGCGCGAGGGTCGGCAGCAGGGCCGGGGCGTTGGCCGCGGCGAAGCAGGCCGGCTCCCCGGTGTCACGGCGGAGGTTGATGTGGTTGGCGACGTAATCCCCGTGTCCGGTCGCGAAATCCTCGGGGTCGGGCGATCCGATCTCGCCTTCGTAATGGGCGATCCGGACGGCGGCGAGCCGGCTTTCCCAGCGGATGTTCTCGGCCTTCGCCCGATCCACCGGCTCCGTCGCCGTCAGCAGGGAATCGACGATGCCGTTCAGGGGGGAGGCGGGGGAGAAGCGCATGCGGTCCGTCCAGATGTCTCCACCCAGAAATAGCCTACGCCCTGGCCGGCCACAAGCGCAGCCTGCATCGGGCGTGCTCCACTCGCGTCGACGGCGCGGCGTCGTTGGGCCGGTCCGGGCCGATCCCTCTTGACCTTGCCGACTAACGCTTTCTAATGGCTGTCGTTCTTTCGTCACCCGCCACGCGCCGGACCCCGCCGATGCCCCCTATTCCCGCCCGCACCCCGGTCTGGCCCGGCAAGCCCCATCCGCTCGGCGCCACCTGGGACGGTTTCGGCGTCAATTTCGCGCTGTTCTCCGCCCATGCCGAACGGGTGGAGCTCTGCCTGTTCGACAAGACCGGCCAGCGCGAGGTCGAGCGGGTCACGCTGCCCGAGCACACCGACGAGGTCTGGCACGGCTACCTGCCCGATGCCCGGCCCGGCATGCTCTACGGCTACCGCGTCCACGGCCCCTACGAGCCGGAGGAGGGGCACCGCTTCAACCCCAACAAGCTGCTGCTCGACCCCTATGCCCGGGCGCTGTTCGGCGGCTTCAAATGGTCGGACGCCCATTACGGCTACCGGGTCGGCTCGACGCGCGAGGATCTGTCGTTCGACCGGCGCGACAACGCCCGCGGCATGCCGAAATGCCGGGTGGTCGACGGCGCCTTCACCTGGGGGCACGACCGCCGCCGGACGATTCCCTGGACCGACACGGTGCTGTACGAGACCCATGTCCGCGGCTTCACCATGCGCCATCCCGACGTGCCGGCCCATTTGCGCGGCACCTTCGCCGGCATGTCGAGCCAGAGCGTCATCGAGTATCTGCGCGCGCTCGGCATCACCTCGGTCGAGTTCCTGCCGGTCCAGGCGGTGGCGGACGAACAGCATCTGGTTACCCGCGGCCTGACCAACTACTGGGGCTACAACACCATCGGCTTCTTCGCGCCCGAGCCGCGCTACATGAACACCGGCGTGCTGTCGGAGTTCAAGACGATGGTCGCCCGCCTGCACGAGGCCGGGATCGAGGTCATCCTCGACGTCGTCTACAACCACACCGCCGAAGGCAACCATCTGGGTCCGACCCTGTCCTTCAAGGGCATCGACAATCTCAGCTATTACCGGCTGATGCCGGACGCGCCGCGCCACTACATCAACGACACCGGCACCGGCAACACCCTGAACCTCAGCCACCCGCGCGTGGTCCAGATGGTGATGGACAGCCTGCGCTACTGGGTGACCGAGATGCATGTCGACGGCTTCCGCTTCGACCTCGCCACCGTGCTGGCGCGGGAACCCTACGGCTACGACCCGGGCTCCGGCTTCCTCGACGCGGTGCGGCAGGATCCGGTGCTGGCCGACGTCAAGCTGATCGCCGAGCCGTGGGACGTCGGTCCCGGCGGCTATCAGGTCGGCAATTTCCCGCCGGGCTGGGCGGAGTGGAACGACCGCTACCGCGACACCGTGCGCCGCTACTGGCGCGGCGACGACGGCATGCTGCCGGAGCTGGCCGGCCGCATCGCCGGTTCCGCCGACCTGTTCGAGAAGCGTGGCCGCCGCCCCTGGTCCAGCGTGAACTTCATCACCGCCCATGACGGCTTCACCCTGCACGACCTCGTCACCTACAACGACAAGCACAACTGGGCGAACGGCGAGGAGAACCGCGACGGCCATTCCGCCAACTGCTCGTGGAACCACGGGACCGAGGGCGAGACCGGCGATGCCGGGATCAACGAGCTGCGCGGGCGGCAGAAGCGCAACCTGCTGGCGACGCTGATGCTGTCGCAGGGCACGCCGATGATGCTGGCCGGCGACGAGCTGGACCACAGCCAGAAGGGCAACAACAACGCCTATTGCCAGGACAACGACATCACCTGGCTCGACTGGTCGCGGCGCGACGGGGCGACGGTCGGCTTCGTCCGCCGGCTGATCGCGCTCAGGCGCGTCCATCCGGTGCTGCGCCGGCCGATCTTCCTGCATGGGCGCGAGGTGGCGTCCAACGGGCTGAAGGACATCGTCTGGTACAATGCGCAAGGGGTCGAGAAGACGGCGGAGCACTGGCGCAACACCCAGGCCCGCTGCATCGTCCTGCTGCTGAACGGCCGCGCCGGCACCCATCTCGGGCCGGACGGGCAGCCCCTGGCGGACGGCGTGATGCTGATCGTGCTGAACGCCCATGGCGACACCCTGACCGTCACCCTGCCCGACGTGCCGGGCGGGCGGGGCTGGCGCTGCGTGCTCGACACCCGCGTCGCCGACGGGGCGGGGGACGAGCGCATGCATCTGGCCGGCCGTTCGGTTCTGGTCGACGGGCGGACCGTCCTGGTCTTCACGCTGGTGGAGCAGGCGGGGATGTGATTGCGGGGAACCCCGGGTGGAGGGGGGGAGGCATATCGTCCCTGCGATCCTTTGCCCACTGTCCTTACCCCTGCCGGAGATGCTACCAGCGACGGGTTGGGACAAGGCGTGCTACGCTGTGGAGCGTGTTCCCCATGGCCGCAGCGGAGCTTCGGGAAGGACGATGCCGGACTACGATTTCTCGCAGGTCGACGCCGCGATCATCGACGGCCAGCTCAACACCGGGCGCGTGTTCCGCGACGTGCTGATCCGCATGGGCTTCCGCCGGGTGGAGCTGTTCGATTCGGTGAAGAACGCCTCCGGGCTGCTGCAGGCCGGCATTCCCGACCTCGTGCTGGTGGACGCCGACGGCGAGGATTCGGAGACCTTCCGCTTCATCCGCGCCCTGCGCAACGATCCCGGCGTGCCCAACCCCTTCGCCTGCGTCATCGTCACCACCTGGGCGCCGACCCCGGCCCTGCTGACCCGCGTCACCAATGCCGGCGGCGACGACCTGCTGATGAAGCCGGTGTCGCCCAAGCAGGTGCGCGACCGCATCGTCAGCCTGATCGAGGCGCGCAAGGGCTTCGTCGTCACCGCCGACTATGCCGGTCCCGACCGCCGCAAGTCGCCGCGCGAAGGGGCGCAGGTGCCGGTGCTGGACGCCCCCAACACCCTGCGGCTGAAGGCGACCGGCCAATGGACCCAGTCCGGCGCCCGCATGCTGCTGAACGAGGCGATCGCCGCCGTCGTCACCCAGAAGCGGCTGCGCGCCAGCATCCAGGTCGCCTTCCTCGTCGAATTCGCCCTGCCGGGTCTGGCGCGGCCGGTGCCGGACCGGATGGCGGTCGATCATGTCGGCCGCATCGGCGGATTCCTGGACGACCTGCTGCGCCGGCTGGGCGAGGACGGCGACCATGCGCCCGTCGAGGCGGTGGCCCGCGCCATCAAGACGCTGGCCGACCGGATCCGCAACGCCGCCGACGGCAGCCCGGTGTCCGCCGGCGACCGCGAGCAGCTGTCGGCCCTGTCGCGCGCCCTGATGCAGGCGGTCGACCCCGACCGCCCGCTGGAGGCGATGACCCGCGAGGTGTCGGCGGCCGTCGCCGGCTACCGCAGCCGGCTGGAGCAGATCGCCCAGGCCAAGGCCGCCGCCGCCGCATCGGCCCTGGCGGCGCAGGCCGATGCGTCCACTGTCTCCTCCACCGCCGCGGCCCCGCCGCCTTTGGCCGAATCGGCGGCGGCCTCCGCCCTTCCGGCCGGGTGAGCAGTCTTGCCGACGGCATAGGCCGCCGGCAAGGCATTGACGCCGCCTGCCGCAGCACCGATCCCTAAGCCCCATCACGATGTCCGAACAACCCGCGGGGACCCTGCATGAGTGATCTCGACCGGCTGGCCGATCTGCTTGGCCTCGAAGCCCTCTACCACGACATCTGGGGCAACCGGCGCGAGACGTCCGCCGCCACCAAGCGGGCGCTGGTGGGGGCCATGGGGCTGGATGCGGACACCGCGGAAGCGGTCGCCGCCAGCCTCCGCATCATGGAGCGGCGGGCCTGGGACCGTCCGCTGCCGCCGGTGCTGGTCAGCGGGGAGGGGCAGGCGATCGACTTGGGCGTCGCCCTGCCTGCCGGCCTCGACGACGCGGTGCTGGTGTGGGAACTGACGCCGGAGGACGGCATCGCCCAGGGCGGCCGGACGGCGGTGCACGACCTGCCGGTGGTCGACCGCGCCAGCCTGGACGGCGGCGCCTTCGAGCGCCGCGCGCTGGGCGCCCTGCTGCCGGTGTCGCTGCCGATCGGCTACCACCGGTTGGAGTTGCGCGTGGAGTCCGCTGCGGGAGGAGTCGCACTCTCCGGCTCCACCACCCTGATCGTGGCGCCAGAGCGCTGCGTGACGGTCGAGGAGATGGTCCCCGCCGGGCGGACGTGGGGCATCGGCCTGCAGGTCTATTCCCTGCGCTCCGACCATGATTGGGGCATGGGCGATTTCGGCGACCTCGCCGGCTTCGCCGAGACCGCCGGCAGGCTGGGTGCCGGGCTGGTCGGGCTCAATCCGCTGCATGCCCTGTTCCCGGCCGATCCGCACCATATCGGCCCCTATTCGCCGTCCAGCCGCCAGTTCCTCAACATCCTCTACATCGACCCGGCGCGGGTCCCCGAGCTGGACGATGCCGGCGACATCCGTGCCCGCATCGCCGATCCGGCCTTCCAGGCAGCGCTGGCCGGGGCGAGGCAGGCGGAGCTGATCGACCATCCCGCCGTCGCCGCGCTGAAGCTGCCGGTGCTGGAGGCGCTCCATGCCCGCTTCCGCGCCCTGCCCGACGAGCACCCGCGCAAGGCCGCCTATTCCGGCTTCCGGCGGGAGATGGGGGCGGCGCTGGAGCGCCATGCCCTGTTCGACGCCCTGCACGAGCATTTCTTCCGCCAGGATCCGGCGCGCTGGATGTGGCGGAGCTGGCCGGCCGCCTTCCAGGATCCGCAGAGCGCCGAGGTCGCGGCCTTCGCCGCCGAAAAGGCCGGCCGGGTCGATTTCTTCGCCTGGGCGCAGTTCGAGGCCGACCGCCAGCTGGGCGAGGCGGCGGCGCGCGGCCGGTCCGCCGGGCTGGCCATGGGCTTCTACCGTGACCTCGCCGTTGCCGTCCATCCCGGCGGCGGGGCCGCCTGGGCCGATCCGTCGATGCTGGTGCAGGGCGCCAATGTCGGCGCCCCGCCCGACCAGTTCAACCTGAAGGGCCAGAACTGGGGGCTGTCGCCGCTGTCGCCGCTCGGCCTGCGCGAGGCCGCCTACCGCCCCTTCGTCGAGCTGCTGCGCGCCAACATGCGCCACGCCGCCGCGCTCCGCATCGACCATGTGATGGCGCTCCAGCATCTGTTCTGGATCCCGGAGGACGGCAGCGACGGCGCCTATGTGGCCTATCCCTTCCACGACCTGCTGCGCATCGTCGCGCTGGAGAGCCGGCGCAACCGCTGCGTCGTGATCGGCGAGGATCTGGGCACCGTGCCGGAGGGCTTCCGCCCGGCGCTGGAGCGGGCCGGCATCCTCAGCTACCGCGTGCTTTATTTCGAACGCGGCGCGGATGGCGCCTTCAAGCCGCCCGGCGACTATCCGGCCGGGTCGATGGCGACGGTCAGCACCCATGACCTGGCACCGTTCAAGGGCTTCTGGACCGGCCGCGACCTCGACTGGCGCCGGCGTCTCGGCCTCTATCCCGACGAGGCCAGCCGGGAGAAGGACCATTGGGACCGCGGCGTCGACCGCTGGCGCCTGCTGCAGGCGCTGTCGCGCGAGGGGCTGCGCCCGGACAGCTACCCGAGCGAGGAGGGCGACCAGCCCTTCCGAGTCGAGCTGTCGGCCGCCGTCCATGCCTATCTGGCGCGCACCCCGTCCCGCATCGTCATGGTGCAGATCGAGGATGCGCTGTGTGACGACGAGCAGCCCAACCTTCCCGGCACCGTCGACCAGCATCCGAACTGGCGCCGCCGCCTGCCGCGCAAGCTGGAGGATCTCGGTGCCGACGGCGATCTCCTCCGGATCGTCGCCCCGGTGGCCGGTGGCTCCTCGCATCGTTGAACTCGGCCGGGATTGTACCGCCTGCTCCAGCACCACCCCCGGCGCAAGCGGCGTCGGGGGTGCGTATCCGCTTGGATAGCAAGAATGTTCCAAGCTCCTTGACCCGGCGCTTTGCCTCCGTCACATCTTTATCGACGCATGCCCGTCCGCTTCCCGGCCGGCGATCGAGCCGCTCACCGTTCCACCGGCATACCACACGTCAAGGAGCGTTGACGCCATGTCCGATCCTGTCGAACTGGACGCCCTGATCGCGGCTGCCCGGACCGCCCGGGAGAACGCCCACGCCCCCTACTCCAAGTTCAAGGTGGGGGCCGCCATCCTCGGCGGATCGGGCCGCATCTTCGCCGGCTGCAACGTCGAGAACGCCGCCTACCCGCAGGGCCAATGCGCCGAGGCGACCGCCATCGGCGCCATGGTCACCGCCGGCGACCGCTGGATCCGCGCCATCCTGGTGATGGGCGGGGAGGCCGGGGCGGAAGAGATCTGCACCCCCTGCGGCGGCTGCCGCCAGCGCATCCGCGAGTTCGCGGCGCTGGAGACGCCGATCCATATCTGCGACCCGGCCGGCCTGCGGCGGACCTTTCCGCTGGAGCGGCTGTTGCCCGAATCGTTCGGCCCCACCAACCTGGTCTTCTGAGCGGAGTTCCCCGACATGACCGCAGCCCGCGCCGCCGCGGACATCCTCCACCGCGCCCCCGGCCACCGGCCGCGGGTGGGCATCGTGCTGGGCTCCGGCCTGGGAGGGATCGCCGACCGCATCGCCGGGTCCGTTGCCATCCCCTACGGCGAGCTGCCGGGCTTTCCCGTGCCCAGCGTGTCCGGCCATGCCGGGCGGCTGGTGGTCGGCACGCTCGGCGGGGTCGAGGTCGCCTGCATGCAGGGGCGCGTCCATGCCTATGAGGGCAACGGCTTCGACGCGCTAAAGACCGCGGTGCGGTCGCTGAAGCTGGCCGGCTGCGATACGCTGGTGCTGACCGCCGCCGCCGGCTCGCTGCGGCTGGAGGTCGGGCCGGGCCGGCTGATGGCGATCAGCGATCACCTGAACCTGCTGGGCTCGAACCCGCTGACCGGCCCGAACGACGAGGCCTTCGGCGAGCGGTTCCCCAGCATGACCGACGCCTGGGATCCGGAGCTTCGCGCCCTGCTGAAGGAGGTCGCGGCCGACCGCGGCATCGATCTGGCGGAGGGGGTCTATGCCGCCTATCCCGGCCCGTCCTTCGAGACGCCGGCCGAGGTGCGGATGATGAGGCTGCTGGGCGCCGACGCGGTCGGCATGTCCACCGTGCCTGAATGCATCGTGGCGCGCCATTGCGGCCTGCGGGTCGTCGGCTGCGCCGTCGTCACCAATCTCGGGGTCGGGCTCGGCGACGGGCCGGTCGACCATCACCAGACGCTGACCGCCGCATCGGCGGCAGCCGCCGACCTCGAACGCCTGCTGGTCGGTTTTCTCGAACGCCTGCATCAGAAGGACGGGTCCCGGTCATGAAGCTGTCTGCCGACCTGCAAAGCGCGCTGGACGCCAGCGCCAACGCCCCGTCCGACGCCGATCTGGCGCGCCGGGCCATCGGGATGCTCGACCTCACCAGCCTGAACGGCGACGACAACGACCGGGTGGTGGAGGCGCTGTGCGCCCGCGCCGTCACGCCGGCCGGGCCGGTCGCCGCCGTCTGCGTCTGGGCGCGCTTCGTGCCGACCGCGCGCAAGGCGCTGGAGGGAAGCGGCGTCAAGGTCGCCACCGTCGTCAACTTCCCCGGCGGCGAGGCCGATGCCGCGGCGGTCGCGGCGGAGACCCGGCGGGCGATCGCCGACGGTGCCGACGAGATCGACGTGGTGCTGCCCTACAAGGCCTTCATCGACGGCGCCCGCACCCAGCCGATGAATGTCGTCAAGGCCTGCCGGGAGGCCTGCGGCGACACGGTGCTGATGAAGGTGATCCTGGAATCGGGTGCCTTCCCCGACGCCGACCTGCTGGCCTGGGCGGCGCGCGACTCCATCGCCGCGGGGGCCGATTTCCTCAAGACCTCGACCGGCAAGACCCAGCCGGCGGCGACCCTGTCGGCCGCGGCGGTGATGCTCGACAGCATCTATGAATCGGGCAAGACGGTCGGTTTCAAGGCGTCGGGCGGCATCCGCGATGCCGGCGAGGCCGCGCGCTATCTGGCGTTGGCCGACCATATCCTGGGCGAGGGCTGGGCGACGCCGCAGACCTTCCGCTTCGGCGCTTCCAGCCTGCTTGATGCGCTGCTGGCCGCCGCCGGTCACGGTGCCGGCCATGGTGGCGAGCGCGAGCCGGCCCCGGCCGGGGGGTATTGAGGGATGCTGCCGCAGGAGTTCGTCCGCGCCAAGCGCGACGGCCAGCCGCTCGACGCCGCCGCGATCGGGGAGTTCGTCCGCGGCATCGCCGACGGCCGGGTGTCGGAGGCGCAGGCCGCCGCCTTCGCCATGGCCGTCTTCTTCCGCGGCATGGAGCTGGAGGAACGGGTGGCGCTCACCCGCGCCATGCGCGATTCGGGCACGGTGATGGAGTGGCGGCCGCTGGGCCTGCCCGGCCCGGTGATCGACAAGCATTCGACCGGCGGGGTCGGCGACAAGGTCAGCCTGATCCTGGCGCCGATGCTGGCGGCCTGCGGCGGCTACGTGCCGATGGTCTCGGGCCGCGGGCTGGGCCACACCGGCGGCACGCTCGACAAGTTCGAGAGCATCCCCGGCTACAAGGCCAAGCCAGACAACGACCTGCTGCGCCGTGTGGTGAAGGAGGTCGGCTGCGCCGTGATCGGCGCCACCGACGACATCGCCCCGGCCGACCGGCGGCTCTACGCCATCCGCGACGTGACAGCGACCGTCGAATCGCTCGACCTCATCACCGCGTCGATCCTGTCGAAGAAGCTGGCCGCCGGGCTGGACGCGCTGGTGATGGACGTGAAGTTCGGCAGCGGCGCCTTCATGCAGCGCCTCCCGGACGCCGAGGCGCTGGCCGAAAGCATCGTCACCGTGTCGAAGGGCGCCGGCCTGCCGGCGGTGGCGCTGCTGACCGATATGAACGAGGTGCTGGGGGCGAGTGCCGGCAACGCGCTGGAGATGCGCGAATGCCTCGCCATCCTGCGCGGCGAGGCGGCCGACCCGCGCCTCTACGAAGTCACCGTGGCGCTGGCGGCGGAATTGCTGGCGGTGAGCGGATTGGCGCCGGACGTCGAGGCGGGCCGGGCGATGGCCGAGCGCGCCGTTGCCGGCGGTGCCGCGGCTGAACGTTTCGCCCGCATGGTCGCCGCGCTGGGCGGGCCGGCCGACCTGCTGGAGCGGCCCGACCGCTATCTCGACCGGGCGCCGATCGTCCGGCCGCTGTTCGCCGCCGGAACCGGCTTTGTGTCGGCCATCGACACGCGCGGCGTCGGCATGGCTGTGGTTGCGCTCGGCGGTGGCCGGACCCGGACGACCGACGCCATCGACTTCGCCGTCGGGTTCGACGCGGTTGCCGGGCTGGGGCAGGCTGTCGGGCCGGGCGGGCATCCGCTGGCCATCCTGCACGCACGCACCGAGGCCCAGGCCGACGAGGCCGAACGCCGTCTGCGCGCCGCCGTCACCGTGGCGGACAGCGCACCGGCCCGAGGGCCGCTGATCGCGAAACGGTTGGGCTGAACTGCATCCATCCTCCTCCGGCCCTTGCGGGGCCGGAGGAGGACGTCGCGGTGACGAAGAACCCCGTTACTCGGCCGCGATGGTGGCGCGGCGCTGGGCCTCGCGGGACTGGCGACCGTCCTTCAGCTTTTCCGACAGCAGGAAGGCCAGTTCCAGCGCCTGGCTGGCATTGAGGCGCGGGTCGCAGGCGGTGTGGTAGCGGAGCGCCAGATTGTGGTCGGTGATCGCCTGGGCGCCGCCGGTGCATTCGGTCACGTCCTGGCCGGTCAGCTCGAAATGGACGCCGCCGGCATGGGTGCCTTCGGCCTGATGCACTTCGAAGAAGCCGCGGGCTTCCGCCAGCACGCGCTCGACCGGCCGCGTCTTGTAGCCGGTGGTCGACTTGATGGTGTTGCCGTGCATCGGGTCGCAGGACCACACCACCGTGCGGCCTTCGCGCTGGACCTTGCGCAGCAGCGGCGGGAACTTCTCCGCCACCTTGTCGGAGCCCATGCGCACGATCAGCGTCAGGCGCCCGGCCTCGTTGGTCGGGTTCAGGATGTCGATCAGGCGGATCAGCTCGTCCGGATCGGTGGTCGGGCCGCATTTCAGGCCGATCGGGTTCTTCACGCCGCGCAGGAACTCGACATGGGCGCCGTCGGGCTGGCGGGTGCGGTCGCCGATCCACAGCATGTGGGCCGACACGTCGTACCAGTCGCCGGTCGTGCTGTCGACGCGGGTCAGCGCCTGCTCGAACGGCAGCAGCAGCGCCTCGTGGCTGGTGAAGAAGTCGGTCTCGCGCAGCTGCGGCGTGGTCTCCGCGGTGATGCCGCAGGCGGCCATGAAGGCCAGCGTCTCGTCCAGGCGGTCGGCCAGCTCCTGGAAATGCTCGCCGGCCGGCGACTTCTCGACGAAGCTCAGCGTCCACTGATGGACCTTGTGCAGGTCGGCGTAGCCGCCCTGGGCGAAGGCGCGCAGCAGGTTCAGCGTCGACGCGGCCTGGGTGTAGGCCTGCATCATGCGCTCCGGATCGGGAACGCGGGCCTCGCTGTTGAAATCGAAGCCGTTGATGATGTCGCCGCGGTATGAGGGCAGCTCAACCCCCTCGATGGTCTCCATGTCGGCCGAGCGCGGCTTGGCGAACTGGCCGGCCATGCGCCCGACCTTGATGACCGGGATCGAGGCGCCGAAGGTCAGCACCACGGCCATCTGCAGCAGGACGCGGAAGGTGTCGCGGATGTTGTTGGGGTGGAATTCGGCGAAGCTCTCGGCGCAGTCGCCGCCCTGCAGCAGGAAGGCCCGGCCGGCGGCGGCATCGGCCAGCTTGGCCTTCAGCCGGCGGGCCTCGCCGGCGAAGACCAGCGGCGGATAGGATGCCAGACGCTGCTCGACCGCCTCGACCTTGGCCTGGTCGGGATAGGTCGGCAACTGCTTCGCCGGTTTCGTCTTCCAACTGGCGGGTGTCCAACGCTCGACCATGACGCGCCTGCTCTTCCTTGACGATTGCGGAACGGGAGCCGGGCGAACGACCGGCGGCTGTGCCCGTGAGGGGTACACTCTATACCGCGAGTCGGGGAAACTTTTCCACAGTTTCGGCCCGCCTTCCGGCAATGCTGTGCCGCGGACATGGGCGGCATGCCACCGCAGGTGATATCGGCCGGAGGAAACTTCGTGCCGGCGCCGCTGGCGGCGCTCCGCCGCGCCCTCTATACATCGGGGATGACGATCCCGACCGGAGAGGAGCCATCCCGGTGAAAGCGACATCCTGGCCGGCCCGGCGACTGACCTCCTGGGGGCAGGCCCTGGCGGTCTACCGCGACCCGCGCGTGCTGACGATCCTGTTCCTGGGATTCTCCGAAGGTCTGCCGCTGGCGCTGACCGGCGCCACGCTGAATGTCTGGCTGACCGAACAGGGGGTCAGCCGGACCAACATCGGGCTGTTCGCCCTGGTCACCATGCCCTATGCGCTGAAGTTCCTGTGGGCGCCGCTGGTCGACCGGATGCGGCTGCCGGTGATGACGCGGTTGTTCGGGCGGCGGCGCGGCTGGGCGTTGACCGCCCAGGCGGCGCTGGTGGCGGCGCTGCTGGGGCTGGGATCCACCAGCCCGGGCGAGGATCTGTGGTGGACCGCGCTGTGCGCCGTGCTGGTCGCCTTCTGCTCCGCCAGCCAGGACATCGTCGTCGACGCCTACCGGGTGGAGGTGCTGGAGGAGCACAAGCAGGCGGCCGGCGCCGCGGTGCTGGTGCTGGGCTATCGCTTCGGGCTGATGGCCGCCGGGGCGGGGGCGCTCTACATCGCGGAGTTCCATGGCTGGCGCACCGCCTACGAGGCGATGGCGGTGCTGGTGCTGGTCGGCATGGCGACCATCCTGCTGTGCCGGGAGCCCGAGGCGCCGGCCGCCAACGCGCGCGAGCGGCTGATCGCCGAATGGCTGCGGGCGCGGCCCCACCTGTCGGGCCGCAGCGCCGTGGCGCTGGCCTGGCTCTATGGCGCGGTGGTTGCGCCCTTCGTCCAGTTCACCGAGCGGCGCGGCTGGGTGGTGATCCTGGCCTTCATCGCCAGCTACAAGCTGGGCGAGGTGCTGGCCGGCCAGATGTCCTCCACCTTCTACATCGGCCTGGGCTTCACCAAGGCGGAGATCGCCACGGTCGGCAAGCTGTTCGGGCTGTGGGCGACGATCGCCGGCGGCCTGCTGGGCGGCCTGCTGGTCGGGAGGGTCGGGGTGCTGCGCGGCCTGATGGTCGGCGGCATCCTGCAGATGGTGTCGAATCTCGGCTATGTCGCGCTGGCCTGGACCGGCAACGACGTCTCGATGCTGGCGGCGACGGTGGCGATCGACAATGTCTGCGGCGGCATCGCCACCGCCGCCTTCGTCGCCTACCTGTCCGGCCTGTGCAACGTCGCCTACACCGCGACCCAGTACGCGTTGCTGTCCAGCCTGTACAAGCTGGGCGGCGACCTGTTCGGCGCGTCGTCGGGCTGGCTGGCCGACCGGATGGATTGGGTCAGCTTCTTCCTGCTGTCGATGGCCGGCGCGCTGCCGGCGCTGTGCCTGCTGGTCTGGCTGATGGGGCTCCGCCGCCGGGAGGAGGCCGCCGTCCCCGCACAGTGACGGGGACGGCGATACCGCAAGCTGCCTGTGGGCGGGCGGGGGCCCGTCAGCCCTTGGCCTTCGCCTTGGTCTTGCCGGCGCCGGGACCGGCGCCGAGGTCGGCGCCGGTGGTCGGATCGGCATCCGGCTTCGACATGGTGCGGGCGGCAACGGCGTTGACCGCCGCCAGCTCCTTCGCCGCCAGCTTCACCGACGGATTGCCGTCGCCGCCGTTGACCGGGCCGTCGGTCGGCTTGACGTCGACGAACTCCCACTGGGCGCCCTGGTTCCAGGGGCCGCGCATGTCGCCGTCGCCATGGCTCATGTTGTAGTATTTGTCGGCATATTCCGGCATGGCCGGCAGCTTGCCCGGCGGGAAGTTGTTCTCGATCGAATAGAGCGCCTTCTCGAAGCTCTTCTGGTGCGCGACCTCGCGGGTCATCAGGAAGCCCAGCGCATCCTTGACGCCGGGATCGCCGGTGACGTTGATCAGGCGCTCGTAGATGATCTTGGCGCGCGATTCCGCCGCGATGTTCGACCGCAGGTCGGCGGTCGGCTCGCCGATGCTGTCGATGTAGCCGGCGGTCCACAGCTGGCCCGCCGAATTGGTCAGGGCCGGGCCGCCGCCATAGAGGATCGAAAGCGTGTGGCTGCCGCTGCCCTGGGTGATGTTGCCGTAGAGCTCGGCCGTTTCCTCGGCGCCTTCGGCCAGCTTGCCCTTCACGCCCTTGGTCAGCATCGCCACCAGCGAGCCGATGACCTCGAGATGGCTCAACTCCTCGGTCGCGATGTCGATCAGCAGATCCTTGCGGCCCGGATCCTCGTCGGACAGGCCTTGCGAGAAATAGCGCATGGCCGCCGCCAGTTCGCCCTGCGGCCCGCCGAACTGTTCCAGCAGCAGGCTGGCGAGTTCCGGATTCGGCTCCGACACGCGCACCGTGTACATCAGGTTTTTGTTATGCATGAACATATGAGGGACTCCTCCCGCTTGGATTGCCAAAGACTGGAGAAATCCGGATCGGCACGTCCCGTCGCAGGACTGCATCGTCGGCGATGCACAAATGGGCGCGATCTTGGAGCCCGGCTGGGGACCAGGCTGGGCAGGGCGATCCGGTTCGTCCATGCCCTTAACCCGGTTTGTTTAGAAGCGTTCCAGGGAAATGTCCCGGATTGGAGTGATATTACGCTTGGCTCGTGTCGGTGACACCATCGGGCGCCTCCCATGCACCTTCGGGCACTCCGGCGGCACGCGGAGCAATGGAGAAACCGGTTCGGATCCGACGGAAGGCGGGAGCGCCGGCGCCACCCGGTCCGATGCTCCCGCCTCCGAAGGGAGCGTGGTTTACTCAGCCTGCGCGCGGCAAGCTTCCAGGGCCGAAATCGCCTTGCGCGTGTCGTCGAGATAATAGGTGTAGGCGTAATCGTCGCCCTTGCCGTCCATCTCCATGTAAAGCTCTTTTCCACTCATGAGAGCGTTGATGGCACTGGAGGTGGCGGGAATGCCGACGGCGGCCATGGTCTTGTCAACGGCGGTGCCGGAAACGGTTTCGCTCCATTTCTTGTCGACTGCCAAGGAAATGGACAGGGATTCCTTTTCCTTGAGCTTCCAGCTCGAGTCGCTGAACACCATCACCATGGCTTGGCCCTTTGCGGTGTAGGCAAGGCCGATCCCGGCAGTGTCCTTCGTCTCCGTTTTCCATTCCTGGGTGATGGCGCAGTCCTTATCGATACTCACGCTCCACACGCCGATTTTGGTTTCCGCCTGGGCGGTGGCGACCGAAGTAAGCGCTGCCATGCTGGCAACCGCTGCGAAAATTGCGCGCATCTTTGGAACCGATCCCCGATTATTATCCACCTGTCCATTCTACGTATGGCATTCGAAGTAAGTCCAGTGCCTCTGCCAAGGGGACGAGAGGGCGGACAACCAGAACCCGGCCGGAGGCGCTCCTTCTCCGGCCGTGGTCCCGGTTGCAGGGGAGCGGGCGCGTCGCCGTTCAGATTTTCACTTCCGGCTTCGCCTTCTCGCGCATCAGCACGAACTCCTCGGCGGTCGAGGGGTGCAGGGCGATGGTGCGGTCGAAGTCGCGCTTGGTGGCGCCGCAATTCAGTGCGATGGCCAGCGGCTGCATCATCTCCGGCGCGTCCATGCCCATCATGTGGCAGCCGAGCACGCGCTGGCTTTCGCCGTCGACCACCAGCTTCATCAGCACCCGCTCGTCCCGGCCGGACAGGGTGTGCTTCATCGGCCGGAAGCCGGCCTTGTAGATGTCGACCTGCGGATATTTGGCGCGGGCCTGCGCCTCGGTCAGGCCGACGGTGCCGAGCGGCGGCAGCGAGAACACCGCGGTCGGGACATTGTCGTAGCCGATGCGCATCGGGTTGTCGTTGAACAGCGTCTCGGCCAGCGCGCGGCCCTCGGCGATGGCGATCGGGGTCAGCGCCATGCGGTCGGTGACGTCGCCGATGGCGTAGATGTTGTCGACGGATGTGCGCGACCATTCGTCCACCGGGATCGCACCCTTGGCGTCCAGGGCGATGCCGACCTCCTCCAGGCCGAGATTGCGGGTGTTGGGGCTGCGGCCGGTCGCGGCCATCACCAGCCCGGCGGAATGCTCGCGCCCCATATGGTCGGTCAAGGTGTAGCCGCCGGCCCCCTTTTCCAGCTTCACCGGTTTGCAGCGCGAGATGATGTTGATGCCGCGCTTGCGCATCTCCTGTGACAGGGCAATGCGGATGTCGTCGTCGAAGCCGTTCAGCAGGTCGTCGCCGCGGATCATCAGGGTCACTTCGGCGCCCAGCCCGCGGAAGATGCCGGCGAACTCGACGGCGATGTAGCCGCCGCCGATGATCAGCACGGAATGGGGCATCGTCTCCAGTTCCAGCGCCTCGTTGGAGGTCGCGGCGAGTTCGATGCCCTCGATCGGCGGCAGCGACGGCCAGCCGCCGGTGGCGACCAGGATGTTGCGCGCGGTGTAGCGCTTGCCGGCCACCTCGACCGTGTGACGGTCGATGATCCGGCCATGGCCCTCGAACAGGGTCACGCCGGAATTCTTCAGCATGTCGATGTAGATGCCATTCAGCCGGTCGATCTCGCGATCCTTGTTGGCGATCAGCGTTTCCCAATCGAAGGCCGGCATGTGCGCATCCCAGCCATAGCCGCGGGAATCCTCGAACCCGTCGCGGAACTGGGCGGCATAGACCAGGAACTTCTTCGGCACGCAGCCGCGGATCACGCAGGTGCCGCCGACGCGGCTGCCTTCGCAGATCGCGACCTTGGCGCCGAAGGACGCCGCGCGCCGGCTGGACGCCACGCCCCCGGATCCCGCTCCGATGGTGAAGAGGTCGAAATCGAACTCGGCCACAGCCGTCTCCTTCCACTCGACATGCTCGATCAGCCCGGTTCCCCGGACCGTTCCCCGATCGACCGGGGGAAAAGCAGGGAACCGGCAGGATATGGGGTGGTGGCGTGGGTTGGGAAGCGCGCCGTCAGCGCAGCAGCATGTCCTGGATCAGCACTTGCCGAAGCTTGAGCGGCCGCATCGTCCTGTTGGCGACGAAGCGCAGCGCGTCCTTGACATAGGCGGGGCCGTCCGCCCCGCGCAGTTCCGCCGGATCGACGTCCAGCAGGCGCTGGTTCATGGCGTCGGCGATGCGGGGCAGGTGTGGGGTCACCGTCTCCAGCGGGGTTGCCGGATCGAACTCCAGCACCGCGCGCAACCGCAATTCGTGCAGGCGGCGGCCATCGTTCAGCGTGACGATCAGCGTCGGCAGGGAGGCATAGACCGCCGGAGCGGGGGCGGCGGCGATCCGGGCAGGGACATAGGCGCCCTGGGCGGGAGCCGGCCGCAGCAGCAGCGCGCCGCCCGCTCCGGCGCCGGCGAATGCCACCATCAGCAGCATCAGCGCGAAAACCAGGCGGTTTCCCGTCCGGTCGAGACTGGAAAGACTGTCGTCGGATCCTGCTTCGGCCGCCGCCGCCGTCTTCGCCATTATGCCCGCAGCCGCCTTGTTGTCGAAGAACGCCGTGAGATGACTTTACTCGTGCGAAAGTGGTGGGTCAAATTAAGGCATTTTAGCGGATTTTTTCTTGGATTGACGAGAGATCGTCCTTGAATGGCCGGTTCGCGAGGGCGGGCCTGGCATCCGGGCACCTTCGCCCGTGGGTGTCGAAGGATCGCACTCCCGTCGAAAACGCAACGCAGCCATCCGTCACGGGTTGACGGGATGGGAGCCTCTTCCCCCGTCCGCCCGGGCCGTATAATGCTGGGATACCAGCACAACCGGCCGTCCATGACAGGGCATGGCAACGTCATGGAGTGGATTGGGGGCGGACGATGCCCGGATTCGGGCGCAAGACACTGGGGCGCAAGACGGGGATGGAAGGCGAGACCGGGATGAACGACACCGACAATCGCACAGCTGGCAACCGCACAGCTGGCAACCCGACGTCCGGAACCGGGCCGGCAGCCCACCACCCATCCTCCGCCGAGATCCCCGACTGGACGGACACATACTTCCGCCGCACCAAGGAGGCGGTCGGCAAGTTCGGCGACAAGACGGTGACCTACGCCATCTTCATGCGCCGGCCGGTGGTCTGCGCGCCGCGGCTGGCGGTGGACTGGCTGGAGGCGGTGGCGCGCGAGCGCAACTTCCCGGTCCAGATCGAGCTGAACTACCCCGAAGGCAAGTGGGTCGGCGCCGGTGAGCCGATCATGTACATCACCGGCTCCTTCTATCATCTGGTCGACTGCGAGACGATCATCCTGCAGAAGCTGGGGCCGGCCAGCGTCGCCGCCTACAACGCCTTCACCATGTGCGCCGATCTGCCGAAGGTCGCCTTCCTAGCCATGGACGCCCGCCATTGCGCCGGTACCGAGATGGCGGAGATGATGGCCTATGCCGCGTCGGTCGGGTCCGCCCGGGCCGGGCGCAAGGTCGGAGCCAAGGGCTTCATCGGCAATGCCACCGATGCCACCGCCTCCTATTTCGGGCAGGAGAAGGGCATGGGCACCATGCCGCACGCCCTGATCGGCTATGCCGGATCGACCGTGCGCGCGGCGGAGATGTTCCACGAGACCTTCCCCGACCTGGCCCTGACCGTGCTCGTCGATTATTTCGGCCGCGAGATCACCGACGGGCTGGAGGTCTGCCGCCGTTTCCCGCAGCTCGCCGCCCAGGGCAGGCTGTCGCTGCGGCTCGACACCCCCGGCGGACGCTTCGTCGAGGGGCTGGACCCGCCGGGATCCTACGCCGTGCTGGAGCGCCACGCCCCGCACGCGATCCGCGGCTATCGCGACGAGACGCAGCTGCGCTACCTGATCGGCACCGGCGTGTCGGCGGCGGCGATCCATTACGTGCGCGAAAGGCTGGACGAGGCCGGCTTCCCGGCGGTGAAGATCGTCGCCAGCAGCGGCTTCGGTCCGGCGAAGTGCCGCCTGATGGCGGAGGCCAACGCCCCGGTGGACGTCATCGGCACCGGCAGCTACCTGCCCGAACGCTGGACCGAGACCTATGCGACCGCCGACATCATCGCCTATGACGGCGAGCGCCGCGTGAAGGTGGGACGCGAGTTCCTGTTCCGGCGATAGGACCGCAGCGGGCGCCGGGCCCGGCTCCGCGATCCAGGTTACCCAGAAATGCCCCGCGGCCCATTGTTGGGTAGCATGTCCCGCGGCCCGATTGGCCGAGTTGACGGCCGGGAAGGGAAACGCTACCTCGGAACTGCCGGCCGACGCAAAGCCGGCAAGCATGAAGCCGTTCGGCGGACAAGCTTCGGAGGCGTTTCTTTATTGCAGATTGAAACAAAAGTTGAGTTGGGCTTCCGCTGCGTACTGTGGCAAACCACTCTCGAAATTGCCGGCGGAGCGGCGCACATTCGGGAAGAGGCGCCGCGAGACGAGGCAGTGATGTCTTAAACCTTTACCGGTTCAAGTACGGCGCCCGCCATCCTTTCCACACAGGTCCGATCAGGAACATCGACATGGCTCATCGTCCGCTCGCCTGCGTGATCCTCGCCGCCGGCAAGGGCACGCGCATGAAATCCGATCTGCCCAAGGTGCTGCACCGGGTGGCCGGCCGGCCGATGGTCGGGCATGTGCTGGCGGCGGTGAAGGCGCTCGACCCCGATCATGTGGTCGTGGTGGTCGGTCCCGGCATGGACAGCGTGGCGGCGGCCGTCGCCCCGTATCCCACCGCGGTCCAGCTCGAGCAGCGCGGCACCGCCGATGCCGTCCGCGCCGCCTTCGGCCTGCTGGAGGGCTTCACCGGCGACGTCATCGTGCTGTACGGCGACACGCCGCTGGTCACGCCCGACACGCTGCGCGCGCTGGTGCAGGCGCGGCGCCAGGCGGCCGATCCGGCGGTCGTCGTGCTCGGCATGCGCCCCGACGATCCCGGCGCCTATGGCCGGCTGATCCTGAACGCCCGCGGCGGGCTGGAGAAGATCGTCGAATATCTCGATGCCAGCGAGCAGGAGCGCGCGGTCGGCCTGTGCAACGCCGGCCTGATGGCGTTCGACGGCGCCCGCATGGTCGAACTGATCGGCAGCGTCGGCAATGTCAATGCCAAGTCCGAATATTACCTGACCGACGTGGTGCAGATCGCGCGCCGCGCCGGCATGGCCTGCGCCGTTGTCGAAGCCGCCCCGGCCGAGGTGGTGGGCGTCAATTCCCGTGCCGAGCTGGCGGAGGTGGAACGGCTGCTGCAGCGCCGGCTGCGCAAGGCCGCCATGGACAACGGCGCCACGCTGATCGACCCCGACAGCATTTTCCTCAGCGCCGACACCCGGCTGGGCCGCGACGTGGTGGTTGGTCCCGGCTGCTTCTTCGGTGCCGGCGTCACCGTCGGCGACCGGGTTGAGATCAAGCCCTACTGCCACCTGGAAGGCGTGCGGATCGACAGCGGCGCCGTCATCGGCCCCTTCGCCCGGCTGCGTCCGGGGGCGGAGATCGGCGCCGACGCCCATATCGGCAATTTCGTCGAGGTGAAGAACGCGGTGATCGAGGCCGGGGCCAAGGCCAACCACCTGAGCTACATCGGCGACGCCCGTGTCGGCGCCAGGGCGAACATCGGTGCCGGCACCATCACCTGCAACTATGACGGCTTCACCAAGAGCCGGACGGAGATCGGTGCCGGTGCCTTCATCGGGTCGAACAGCGCGCTGGTCGCGCCGGTCGTCATCGGCGAGGGTGCAATCGTCGGTGCCGGCAGCGTGGTGACCATGGCGGTGGAGGCGGACGCCCTCGTCGTCGCCCGCGGCAGCCAGAAGGCGTACGCCGGCTGGGCAAGGCGCTTCCGCGAACGGAAGCAAAACGAGAAGGCGAAAAAGGCTTAAGCTCGGTTCGGGTCTCCCTCCGGTCGGCATCTTTTCAGGAGCATCAGGTCCATGTGCGGCATCATCGGCATCAACGGCATCCACGACGCGTCCCCCCGGCTGGTGGAAGGCCTGCGCCGCCTCGAATACCGCGGCTATGACAGCGCCGGCATCGCCACCCTGGTGAATGGCCACATCGAACGCCGCCGCGCCGAAGGCAAGCTGTCGAACCTCGACATGAAGCTGCGCGACCAGCCGCTGTCCGGCACCGTCGGCATCGGCCACACCCGCTGGGCCACCCATGGCGGCCCGACCGAGAACAACGCCCATCCCCATGCCACCAGGCGCGTCGCCGTCGTCCACAACGGCATCATCGAGAATTACCAGGAGCTGAAGGACGAGCTGACCGGCCACGGCTACGTCTTCGAAAGCGCCACCGACACCGAGGTGATCGTCCATCTCGTCACCTATTACCTGGACCGGGAGGGCATGACGCCGGTGCAGGCGTCGGCCGCCGCCTTCAAGCGCTTCACCGGCGCCTTCGCCCTGGTGCTGATCTTCGCCGGCGAGCATGAGCTGATGATCGGCGCCCGCCACGGCACGCCGCTGGCCGTCGGCTATGGCGACGGCGAAATGTATCTGGCGTCGGACGCCTTCGCGCTGGCGCCGCTGACCAACCGCATCTGCTATCTGGAGGATGGCGACTGGGTCGAGGTCAGCCGCACCGCCGCCATCGTTCATGACGCAACCGACGCGGTGGTCGAGCGGCCGGTGAAGACCACGGCGGTCTCCGGCGCCCTGATCGGCAAGGACGGCTACCGCCATTACATGCTCAAGGAAATCTACGAGCAGCCGCAGGTCATCGGCGACACGCTGAACGCCTACATCAACCCGGAGACCGGCACCTTCACCCTGCCGGACTTTCCCTTCGATCTGGCCGGCGCCGCCAAGCTGACCATCGTCGCCTGCGGCACCGCCTATTATGCCGGCTTCGTCGCCAAATACTGGTTCGAGACGCTGGCCCGCATCCCGGTCGAGGTCGACATCGCGTCGGAGTTCCGCTATCGCGAGGCGCCGCTGCCGCCGGGCGGCATTGCGCTGTTCATCTCGCAGTCGGGCGAGACTCTGGATACGCTGGAGGCGCTGCGCTACTGCAAGCGCCAGGGCCAGAAGATCCTGTCGATCGTGAATGCCCCGGAAAGCACCATCGCGCGCGAATCCGATGCCGTGCTCTATACCATGGCCGGCCCGGAGATCGGCGTCGCCTCGACCAAGGCCTTCACGACCCAGCTGACCACGCTCGCCTGCCTTGCCGTCACCGTCGGCCGTGCCCGCGGCGCCATCGACCAGGAGCGGATGCAGCAGATCGCCCATGCCCTGCGCGAGGTGCCGGCCCGTGCCGCCGACGTGCTGGCCCATGACGAGCGGCTGAAGGAGCTGGCGCAGGAGGTGTCGGAAGCCCGCGACGTGCTCTATCTCGGCCGCGGCGCCATGTACCCGCTGGCGCTGGAAGGGGCATTGAAGCTGAAGGAGATCAGCTATATCCACGCGGAGGGCTACGCTGCCGGCGAGTTGAAGCACGGCCCCATCGCGCTGATCGACGACAATGTTCCGGTGATCGTGCTGGTGCCCTCCGACGCCCTGTTCGAGAAGGTGGTGTCGAACGTGCAGGAGGTCTGCGCCCGGTCCGGCAAGGTGCTGCTGCTGGCCGACAAGAAGGGGATCGACAGGTTGAAGGACAAGGTCCGCTGGTCGGTCGAACTGCCGGCCTGCGACCCGCTGGTCGCCCCTCTGCTCTACGCCATTCCGGTGCAGTTGCTGGCCTATCACACGGCTGTGCTGAAGGGAACGGATGTCGACCAGCCGCGGAATTTGGCGAAGAGCGTTACGGTGGAGTAGACGCAAGGAAGTCGGAGCAAATGTTCGCGGAGAATAAAGTTTCATACTGAAGAATAAACCTTCATACCGGATAATAAAATCTCATACCCGGTGACCTTGTACCGTCCGGGGAATCAGCGCATCCTCGAAAGAGGTAGGCGCACCCCGGAGGTGTCATGGCTCGCCGTCGTTACACGTTCAATGAGGACAAGATCGCCCTCTTCCACCAGGAAGGGCGCGGCAAGGGACGCGGCGCCAACTACAAACCGTGGCTCACCGTCCAGGATGCCCCCTCTTCTGGGCGTGTTCATCGTCTACGCGGCTTGAAGATGGGACGGCAGATATCGCTGAGGATTACAAAGAGCGAGGCGGCAGTGATTATCGCCCGGACGCGACCCTCGACTTCGATCAGTTCACGCGGATCATCATCCACTGCATTCTCTACTACAATAATCAGCATCGCCTGCGCGATTAAGACAAATCCGCGCTGATGATCGCCGACGATGTTCCGGCCATTCCAACCGACCTTTGGGAATGGGGAGTCGCCCGGCGCAGCGGCAAGCTCCGCATTTTTCCAGAAGATCAGGTGAAGTTGAGCCTTCTCCCCTCCGATGATCCCGTCGTGACCACTCATGGCATCCGGTTCCATGGCTGTTGCTACACCTGCCCACAAGCCATCGCCGAGCATTGGTTCGAACGCGCCCGCCAACGGGGAACCTGGAAAGTCCGGGTTTCCTATGAACCGAGGCAGATGGATGAAATCCATCTGCACGGGGACACAGGACCTGATCCGGCGCTTTGCCGTTACCGACGCCGCGCGGCACGACGGCGCGCAGTTGCCGGCTCTGCTCAACCCGGACGCCTTCGACAGCCGGGTATGGGCGGACAGCGCCTACCGCTCGAAGGCCACCGAAGAGGCCATCGCGGCGGCGAGCCGCCGCAGCATGGTGCATTTCCGCAAGCAGAAGGGGCGGCCGATGCCTGGGCCGCATCAACGCGCCAACCGTGCCCGTTCCGCGGTACGATCCGCCGTCGAGCATGTGTTCGCCGAACAGAAGCAGCGCATGGCGCTGTTCATCCGCACCATCGGCCTCGGGCGCGCGACGGTGAAGATCGGCATCGCCAACCTCGCCTACAATTTCCGACGCCTGATCTGGCTCGAGGGGCGAACTGCGCCCGTATAGCGCCAAAACCGCCGCATATTTCCGACTTTTTGCACTAAAATCGGGGTTCTGTTCCAGAAATTGCTGGTTTCTCACCGGCTCAACCCCGTTCCGTGGACTTAACCGGCCAGAAAGCCCGGTTTATCGAGGTGTTCAACTGGGAAGCCAAGCCCGCGTAAGAGGCCGACGGTCGGCGCATCGCTGCCGACCGATGCCGAACACAGCGAACCGGCGGCGCGGACGGGTCAAGGCCGAAGCCGCCCGGAGGGCGGAGGCGCGTCCGCGCCCGCCTTGACGCGGAGCACCACCGGTTCAGCTCTCGCTTTTGCGACACCTTCAAGCGTCCCGATATGGCGCTTAATAGTAAGCGATACGGGCAGGCGCTTCTTCTTGTTTTCTATCTGTGAGCAAGATTGAGTGCGAGTACACGGGGGATGGACAGGGTGTTGGAGTTTTTCAACACGGCACTTCTTTGCCATTATGTGTGCACTTCACTTTTGTCGGCCCTTTATCTGGCGGGTATTGCCCACCAACAACCCCCCGGCAGCAGGGGGGGTCTTCGGTGGAGTTGCCGGTGGCCCGGAACCCCAAACATATCCGCCAGTGCCAGGGATCGTCTTCTTCTCCGGCGTCTTCGGCTCGTCCGCGGAAGCAACGTGCCCCACCAGAAGCGCTCCAGCAGCCACACTTGCAATGGTTAACAGCAGTCGCATTTTGATAATCCTTCCTGCTTGATGTGAATGACGGTGCTTTGAGGATGGTGACGTACGGTCGGTCATTAGCTTTGGGAGTCGGTCTAAGATCAATGACGATCTGTCATGCAGTTGGGCGTGGTCTTTTGGGAATTATGCGTCAATAAATGACACAGATAATACAAATGTTGAAGATTATATGAGGGGTAACGCAAATCATATTTCATAGAGCCATGCCACGTTTTAGGTGATGATCGAGATACCTTTTCTGTGAATATCTACGTATGACAATTCATATTCTTCAACTGCAGATGATAACGCAACCCATGGACAGCCTAGGCTTGTTAGCTATGGCCATGGCCTGGGAAACCAACTCGGAGCGAGCGATTGCGAAGCTCCGCATGCGACGCCGCGTGCAGAGCTTCTCGACACACCGCAGTGAATGTGAGCCCAGCGGACTGGCGCAACCGATCGGCTCCCCCATGGGATTGCCGTCCGCGCATCAGAGCGTCGCCATCGGACTTGTCCCCAACAACCAGGGAGTGGACGGGCTAGAAGCGTCGGACCGTACCATGTTGACCATCGGGTCCGACTGCCCCGTTCGGACCTTGGGGACCAGCCGGCCCCGTGGGGCCGCCATTTGTTCCTCCACAAGCCGCATTTCCGGAAGCTCCGTCACCGCCGGGGCCTCCGTCGCCTCCCGGTCCGCCAGGCCCGCCAGGCCCGCCCGCACCGCCACACACCAACCCCTGGCATTGCCGAGGTTGATTTCGCAGGCTCACGTCGGTGCGAACCGATACAGCCGGGTTAGGCTGGCCATAGTCTGGCGTCTGGAGCCGCACTTCGCCAGCGGCGCCGCCAGGGGCACCGGCTTGACCAGGGCGGCCTTGCCCTCCCTGTCCGCCTGGGTTTCCATTGGTCCCGGCATGGCAGCCTTCGATGGGGTTCCAGCTCACTCCCGCACCACGTGCCCCCTTCGGACCTGTATCGCCCTTTGCGCCCGTAGCGCCAACACTGCCCTCTTCGCCGGCGTTTAGGATGGAAAGGCCAATGCCAGTGATGGCGCGCGCGCTGATTGCAATCGGGGCCGCTGATCGGCCGGGGGTGGCGGGCGCCATATCGCGGGGTTCATAGGAAATGATCTGAGGCGAACCTTGGATGGCCAGATTGTGAGCTTTGATTGTCAAGGGCCAGCCATTCGTAATGATCTTGGAATCGCTGGCGAGTGTAACCGACCGGTAGCTGTAGGTCGTTGGAGCGCTCAGCGTGATCGTCCCCGCCAAGGTGATCTGGCCGGACATGCCGCTGCCTTGGCTGACGCAGCGCCCTCGGTTGGTGTTCAGAACGAAGACCGGAGCGTCATCACCGCTGATCTGGCATAGTAGACCGACGCCACCTTGCGGAATTCGGCTGTTTTCTTGAAGCGTCTGTGTACAGGTGGCACCAATGATGCTCAAGTTCTGCACAACCGGTGCGGCGTCCGGCAGTTCACCATTTGCCATCCTCCAGCTTGCATCAAAAACCACGGACGTCTGTGTCTCGGTGGTGCTGCACGACAGTGCCGCATGGTCTTGTGCGAGTGCCATGCACTCAACAAACGCCCGGGCGATGATTGGGTCGACGGCGTACACAATTCGGACAAGAGTACCCTGATAATCGGCGCTGCGCTCGTCATTGCTGCAGTTCTGCGTCTTCCACTGGTCGACTTGGCTTTGACTGAAGTCGCCTGTGAAGGTCAGCGGAACGCCATAGATGGGAACCGCTACTTCGACACCAGCCGCCTGCGCCTCTTGCCGGTTCCGCCAGCTTGATGTGCATTGCAGTATCCGGAGATTATCGCGTGATTTCTCATTTTGGCTGATGGTTTCCTGACGAAAAACAGGATGAGTAAGAAGGTACGGGCAATCTGTAGATTGTGAAAGTGCGGTGAACGCAGGCCCTAAAATTGCCGCTGCCGCAGTTAGCGTCAGGATGCGTTTCATGGCGTCCTCCAAATTCAGGCGCAGGAAATGCTAACTAGGCAACTACGATTTAAAGGAGTCCTCATTTGTTATATATTCTATGTATTAGCTACGTTGGTTAGCAGAGAGGCTTCGGATGGCGCCCACTCCGTTGAGTAGCTTTGGTGAAAGGTAAACGCTACGAGCATACCCTTCTGACTAGCAACGGGATCTGCGCCTGCTTCTGTAACGTCGCACCTTGAAATGTTCTTGGAGATCGAGAATGGCTTTGGCCATTGCAGGCACGGTCGGCCTGGATGACGGCCTTGGTGCTGAACAGTATGGGGTCCAGCGCCTGGAACGAAGCATGCTCTGGCTTTGCCGGGTCGGTCACGCCCTTCCAAAAACACGGCGTCAGCCTGATGCTGGCGAGGAAGCCGAGGGCCCAGAACGTGGGATGCAGCCCTTCGTCATGGTGCGGCGCGAAGCGGGGCCTCTACCGATAGGGGAACTGGGAAAGCGCCTCAGAAAGGTGACTGTGGGATTGACCACGACCTTGCCATCTCCGATGGCTGTCCTTCAACTTGGCAAAGGCACGCAGAAGCTGAACAAGGAGTACCGTTCCAACGGTGTAGTTCCCGCTTCGCAAAACACGGTTGCTTTCGCGACAACACCAGGACGGCTACGGCTGCCCCTTCTTTACAGACTCAAGCGGTGCTCAGCCCATTTTACGTTAACTGTCGAGGGAATTTGGTCCAGAAGTTTATATTTGAATTTCCCATCCCTAATATCTCGAATCTGTCTTTGCGAAAGACCTAACAAACATTTTTTTCCAGCAAGATTTGTTTAACAAGGCGTGGATTTTGGTGGTTCTCCCACATCGGGACCGTCCGATGGCTTGGGCGCGCTCCCCCCCTTGCCGCCGCTTGCCGGACGATGGGCGCGGACCGCCGGGGAGGCGATCATCACCCGGGCCGGTGGGCCACCCGCTACGCTCAAGGCACGGAAGATGTCCTCCCAGCTGCCCTGAACCCCGGTGCGGCCGGGAGTCGAGCGAAAGATCTTCACCGGCGAGGGCGCCACGCTGGCGTTGCACCGCCTGATGCCCGGCCACGAGCCGCGCCCGCACAGCCATGTGCACGAGCAGATCGTCCTGATCCTTGCCGGCACCATCCGCTTCCACGTCAACGGCAAGGACCATCTGGTCGGCCCCAACGGCCTGCCGGCCATCCCGCCGAACGCCGAGCATTGGGGCGATGTGGTGGGCGACGAGCCGGTGCTGAACCTGGACATCTTCACCCCGAAGCGGCCAGAATATTTGTAGGCAAAACGGATGGTGCGTCATCCGGCCTCAGGGACCAGTCCAACAAGGGAACAGTGCCGGTGAACCTCTTCTCCCTCCTCGATCAGGCGGCGGCCCGTCATCCAGACCGCGGGGCGGTGTATCGCGGGACCGAACAGGTCCACAGCTTCGCATCGCTGCGCTCACGCGCCCTGCGCATCGCCGCCGGGCTGCGCGCGGCCGGAAAGCCGGGCGACCGCATCGCCATCGCCAGCGAGAATGTGCCGGAATATGTCGAGCTGTTCTTCGGCATCTGGGCCGCCGGCATGGCGGCGACCCCGGTGAACGCCAAGCTGCACGCCCGCGAGCTGGTGCAGATCCTGGAGGATTCCGGGGCGACGACCATCTTCGTCTCGCCCAAGCTGGCGGCGGGGTTGGAGGCGGTGCTGGCCGGATCGCCGGCGGCCTCCTGCCGCCGCATCGTCATCGGCGGGGCCGACCATGCCGCGCTGGCGGCGGGGGAGGAATGGGCCGGGCCGGTGGACCCCGACCCGGAGGCGCTGGGCTGGCTGTTCTACACCAGCGGCACCACCGGGCGCTCCAAGGGGGCGATGCTGTCCCGCCGCAACCTGCTGGCCATGACCATCGCCCATCTCGCCGACGTCGAGACGGTGGACGAGGACTGCAGCCTGCTGCATGCCGCGCCGATGTCGCACGGCTCCGGCCTCTACATGGCCGCCTACGTCGCCCGCGGCGCCCGGCAGGTGATTCCGGCCTCCTCCGCCTTCGAGCCGGCGGAGTTCCTCGACCTCTGCGACCATCATCCCGGCTGCGGCGCCTTCCTCGCCCCGACCATGGTGCAGCGGCTGCGGCTGGAGGCGGAGCGCAGCGGCCGCCGGCCGGCCAACCTGCGCAGCGTCGTCTATGGCGGCGGGCCGATGTATGTCGAGGAGCTGCGCCGGTCGCTCGCCGTCTTCGGCCCGGTCTTCGTCCAGATCTACGGTCAGGGCGAGGCGCCGATGACCATCACCTGCCTGCGCCGCCGCGATCATGTCGGCGACGACGAGGCGGTGCTGGGATCGGTCGGCTTCGCCCGCAGCGGGGTCGAGGTCGCGGTGGTGGATGCCGACGGCCGGCCGCTGCCCCCCGGCGAGGTCGGCGAGATCGTCTGCCGCGGCGATGTCGTGATGGCCGGCTATTGGCACAATGCGAGGGCGTCGGCCGAGGCCCTGCGCGGCGGCTGGCTCTTCACCGGGGACATGGGCTCCTTCGACGCGCGCGGCTACCTGACGCTGCGCGACCGCTCCAAGGACGTGATCATCAGCGGCGGCACCAACATCTACCCGCGCGAGGTGGAGGAGGTGCTGCTGCGCCATCCCGACGTCGAGGAGGTCTGCGTCACCGGCCAGCCCGACCCGGAATGGGGTGAGATCGTCGTCGCCTTCATCGTCGCCGTCCAGGGACGCGCCATCGCCGCCGCCAGCCTCGACGACCATTGCAACGCCAGCATCGCCCGCTTCAAGCGGCCCAAGCGCTACCTGTTCGTCGAGGCGCTGCCCAAGAACAACTACGGCAAGGTGCTCAAGCGCGAGCTGCGCGAGCGCCTGTCCGCCGGGGCCTGAGCGCCGCCGCCGCCGTCAGGCGTGGTGCAGCAGGCGGGCGAGCAGGGCGTCCAGCATGCGGTCGCAGGCGGCGAGCTGGTCCTCGGTGACGAACTCGTCGGGCTTGTGCGCTTCGCCGATGCTGCCGGGACCGCACACCACGGTCGGCATCGACAGCCGCCGCTGGAACAGCCCGCCCTCCGTCCCGAAGGAGATCTTGCCGGTGCTGTTGCCGCCGGTCAGCGCCTTGACGAAGGCCACCACCTCGGCGTTGCTATCGGTGTCGAGCGCCGGATAGCTCGACAATTCGCTGATCGTCAGCGCCGCGCCGGGGAAATCGGGGCGCAGGCGGCTGACGATGGCATCCGCCTCCGCCTGGATGCTGTCCAGCAGCGGCTCGACCGGGTCCTGCGGCAGATGGCGGATCTCGAAGTCGAGCCGGCAGCGGTTCGGCACGATGTTCAGCGCCTCGCCGCCCTGGATGACCCCGGCATGCACCGTGGTCCACGGCACGTCGTAGCCGCCATCCTGCGCGCCGTCGTCGCGCAGCCGGTCCTGGATGCGGCGCAGCCCGGTCAGGAGGTCGCTCGCCATGTGGATCGCGTTCAGCCCCTGCGGCGCCAGGCTGGAATGGCATTCGACGCCGCGGCAGTCGGCGCGCAGCGCAGTCTTGCCCTTGTGGGCGGTGACCACCTGCATGCCGGTCGGCTCGCCGACGATGCAGAAGCGCGGGCGGACGGGCAGGGCCGCCATCATCTCGATCAGCCGCCGCACGCCGAGGCAGCCGACCTCCTCGTCGTAGGACAGGGCCAGATGCAGGGGCTGCGCCAGCGTCAGCCCGGCGGCGCGGTCGAACAGGGCGAGCGCCGCGGCGATGAAGCCCTTCATGTCGGCGGTGCCCCGGCCGAACAGCTTGCCGTCCCGCCGGATCAGCCGGAAGGGATCGCCGGTCCAGGCCTGCCCCTCGACCGGCACCACGTCGCTGTGCCCCGACAGCAGCACGCCGGGGCGGTCGGCCGGTCCCAGTGTCGCGAACAGGTTGGCCTTGCGCCCGTCCTCGCTCGGCACCAGCCACGTGGCGGCGCCGACCGCCTCCAGCCGCTCCTGAACCCAGCGGATCAGCTCCAGGTTGCTGTCGCGGCTGACGGTGCGGAAGGCAATCAGCCGCTCCAGGATATCGATGGTCGCCGTCATGGGATCCCTATCCTTGCTCGTTCGCTGCATCGCTCAGGCAATGCCCAACCGGTCGACGGCGCGGCGCCAGCCGCCGCGGATCGCGTCGGCATCGACATGCCGGCCGTCCCGCACGACCAGCCTCCCCCCCGCCACCACGTCGCGCACGGCACCGCGGGCGCCGGTGAAGACGTAGGAGTCGAGGAGCGTGTCGTCGCTGCGGCCGTACAGCCGCGGATCGTCCGGATCCAGCACGACCAGATCGGCGCGCTGGCCCATTGCGAGGCCGCCCGCCGGCTCCGGCAGGCCCAGCGCCTGCCCGCCCCCTGCCACTGCCGCGCGGTAGAGCGCCGCCCCGGTCGATGCTCCCGGCTCCCGAGCCAGGAGGTTCCGCCGCCTCTCCGCCAGCCGCTGCCCGAATTCCAGCAGCCGCAGCTCCTCCGCGGCGTCGATGATGACCTGGCTGTCCGACCCGATGCCGAACCGCCCGCCTTGCGCCAGGAAGTCGCGCGCCGGGAACAGCCCATCGCCCAGATCGGCCTCCGTCGTCGGACAGAGCCCCGCGACCGCCCCCGACGCGGCGAGTCCCGCCACCTCGTCCGGCGTGACATGGGTGGCATGGACGAGGCACCAGGACGGCCCCGGCCAGCCGCGGTCGAGCAGCCACTCCACCGGCCGCCGCCCCGACCAGGCGAGGCAGGATTCCACCTCCGCCGTCTGCTCGGCGACATGGATGTGGACCGGCGCCGCCGGGTCGAGTGCCGCCAGCCCGTCGAGCGCTGCCGCCATCGCGTCGGGCGACACCGCGCGCAGCGAATGGAGGGCGAGGCCGGTGCGATGCCCGCCGGGGATGGCGCGGCAGGCCTCGACGATCCGCAGCAGCCGGTCGGGATCGTTGAGGAAGCGCCGCTGCCCCTCGCCGGCCGGCTGCCCGCCGAAGCCGCCCTGGGCATAGAGCACCGGCAGATGGGTCAGCCCGATCCCGGTGGCGCCGGCCGCCGCAAGGATGCGCATCGACATCTCGGCTGGATCGGCATAGGGCTGCCCGCCGGCATTGTGGTGGAGGTAATGGAACTCAGCCACCGAGGTGTAGCCGCGCTCCAGCATCTCGGCATAGGCCATCGCCGCCACCGCCTGGAGCCCGTCGGGATCGATGCGGCGGACGAAGCCGTACATCACCTCCCGCCAGGTCCAGAAGCTGTCCTCCGCCGGCCCGGCCCGCTCGGTCAGCCCGGCCATCGCCCGCTGGAAGGCGTGGCTGTGCAGGTTGGGCATGCCGGGGACGACCGGCCCGGCGGCGCGTTCGACGCCGTCGGGCGGTGCGTCCAGCCCAGCCTCCACCCAGGCGATCAGCCCCTGCGCGTCGAAGCGCAGCAGCACGCCCGAGGCCCAGCCGCCGGCCAGCAGCGCCCGGTCGCAGTACAGCCGGTCGAGCCGGCGCGCGGCGGTCATGGCTCCGTCCTCCCTATCGCCCGATGCGCTTCGTCACTTGGCGTCGAAATAGCCGGCCTGGATGGTCTTGCCGATCAGGTTGCAGATGATGCGGCCGGCGGTGATGGCGGTGATGCCGTTGAGATCCTTCTTCGGCGTGATCTCGACGATGTCCATGCCGACGACGCGACCCTTCGCCACCAGCCCGTGGATCAGCGTGCGGATCTGCGGATAGGTGACGCCGCCCGGCGCCGGACCGTTGACCGCCGGCATGATGGTCGGGTCCATGCCGTCGGCGTCGATGGTCAGGTAATAGCGGCCGCCGTCGGGAATGCGGTCAAGCACCGCCTTCATGCCGATGTCCTGCAACTCCACGTCGGGGACCAGCACCGCGCCGTAGGCCAGCGCCGCTTCCACCTCTTCCGGCCGGGCGCTGCCGGCCGACCGCAGGCCGATCTGGAAGATCTGGCCGATATGGTCCATTTCCGCCGCCCGGCGGATCGGGCTGGAATAGCCGTTGCGGGCGCCGTTCACGTCGTCGCGCCAGTCCAGATGGGCGTCGATGTGGACCAGCGTGATCGGCCCCTGGTCGTCATAGGCGCGCAGCACCGGGATCGGGATGCCGTGGTCGCCGCCGATGACGATCGGCAGCATGCCCTTGGCCAGCATCCGGCGCACCACCGCCTCGGCGTTGCGGTAATGCAGGTCGAGGTCGCGGGGATCGGCCTTCACGTCGCCGCAATCCACCACCTTGATGTCCTTGCCGCCCAGCAGCGGGCCGCCGATGTCGAAGTCCCAGCGCTCCAGCTTGCGCAGCGCCCGCTCGGTGTAGCGGCGCACCCAGGTCGGGGCGTTGGTCTGGTCGTTGGTCACCTCGTCGATCGAATAGGGATCGCCGTAGGGAATGCCCAGGATGCCGATATGGCCGTCGAGCTGGTCGAGGTCGGTACAGATGGGGAAGTCGAGGAAGCTCTGCAGCTCGCGGCGCGGCGCGTTGGTCAGGCTGTTGCTCATGGTGGCCGGTTCTTCTTGTCGGTTGGCGGGGCAGGTGGCGAAGGCCGCTTCAGGCGGCGCCGCTTCAGGTGGCGTCCGGGATGACCGCGATCGCATCGACCTCGACCACCCATTCCGGGCGGGCGAGCGCGCTGATCACGAGGCCGGTCGACACCGGATGGACGCCCTTCAGCCACTTGCCGATGGTGCGGTAGACCGGCTCGCGATAGCGCGGGTCGGTGATGTAGACGGTGATCTTGCAGATGTGCTCCAACTGCGAGCCGGCCTCTTCCAGCAGCATCTTGATGTTGGACATCGCCTGCTCGGTCTGGCCGGCGGCATCGCCGATGGCGACGCTTTCGCTGGTGTCGAGATTCTGGCCGATCTGGCCGCGCACGAAGACCATGGTGCCGCGGGCGACGACGGTCTGGCACAGGTCGTTGTCCAGCGTCTGCTCGGGATAGGTCTTCTTGGTGTTGAACTGGCGGATGCGGGTGTGGACGGTCATGGCGGATGCCCTGGCTTGGTTGGCGGTTGGATCGAAAGGCAAGGGAAAGGCGTCCGGCGCCTCCATTCGGGAGCGCCGTCAGGCAAGGCGTTCGGAAAGGACCGGTCAGCCGGGCGTGGCGTCCGCGCCGGCAAGCTCCGGAAAGACCGCGGCGCGTTCGGCCAGCGTCGCCAGCGGGATGTGGCAGGCGATGCGGTGGCCGTCGGCCGTCTCATGGACCGGCGGGGACTGCTCGTCGCAGACCGCCCCCAGCTTGCGCGGGCAGCGGGCGGCGAAGGCGCATCCCCGCCCGCCGGGGGCGGCGACGGCATCCTCCAGCAGGATGCGCGGCGCCTCCGGCCCGTCCCCGGCCAGCCGCGGCACGGCGGACAGCAGTGCCTCGGTATAGGGGTGGTAGGGCGGGCGGAGCACGCGGCCGATCGGCCCCTCCTCGCAGATGGTGCCGCCATAGACGACCAGCACGCGGTCGGCGATGTGCGACACCACGGCGATGTCATGGGTGATGAAGAGATAGGACAATCCCATCTCGTCGCGCAGCTCGGCCAGCAGGTTCAGGATGTTGGCCTGCACCGACACGTCGAGCGCCGACACCGCCTCGTCGCAGACGACGAAGTCGGGATCGGTGGCGAGCGCGCGGGCGATGTTGACGCGCTGGCGCTCGCCGCCGCTCAGCTCGTGCGGGTAGCGGTCGGCATAGGCCGCCGGCAGCCCGACGCGGGTCAGCAGGCCGGCGACGGTCTTCCGCCGCTCCTCCGCATCTTCGCGGCCGGCCAGCACCAGCGGCCGGTCCATCGCCGCCCCCACGGTCTTGCGCGGGTTCAGCGAGGCGGCCGAATTCTGGAAGACCAGCTGGGCCCGGCGGCGCAGATCCTGGTTGCCGCTTTTCACCTGCTCCGTGAGGTCGGCGCCGTCGAACAGCACGGCTCCGGCCGTGGGTTCGGTCAGCGCCAGCAGGGCGCGGCCGATGGTGCTCTTGCCGCTGCCGCTCTCGCCGACCACGCCGACGACCTCGCCGCGGCCGATGGTGAAGGACACGTCGTCCACCGCCACGGTGCCGGCCCGGCGCAGCCAGGGCAGGATGGAGCGGCTGGCGCCGTAGATCTTGCGCAGATGGTCGACCTCGACCAGCGGGGCGGAGTGCGTCGCCGTCGGCGTCCTTGCCGTGGGCCGGCGGGATACCCCGGCCTCCTCGTCCGGCCAGGGCGTGCCGGCCAGGGCGCCGGCCTTCCAGCAGCGCACGCCATCCTCGCTGCCGTCGCCATTCGTCAGCATCGCCTGCGGCTGGCTGCGGCAGGTCTCCTCGGCGAAGGGGCAGCGCGGGGCGAAGACGCAGGCGGCGGGCGCCCCGGTCAGCTTGGCCACGGTGCCGGGGATGGAGGGCAGCCGGTGGCGCCGGTCGGCGGTGATGCGCGGCAGGGCGGCGACCAGCCCCTTGGCATAGGGATGGGCCGGGCGGGACAGCACGCGGCCGGTCCGCCCCGTCTCCACCACCACCCCGCCATAGAGGACGGTGACGGTTTCGCAGATGCGGTTGACGATGCCGAGATTGTGCGAGACGAACAGCGCGCTCAGCTTGTGGCTGTCGCACAGCTTGGCCAGCAGCTCGATGATGCGGGCCTCGACCGTCACGTCCAGCGCGGTGGTCGGCTCGTCGAGGATCAGCAGCTTCGGCTCGCAGCCCAGCGCTGTGGCGATCAGCGCCCGCTGCTGCATGCCGCCCGACAGCTCGTGCGGGTAGGCGGCGGCGACGCGGCGGGGATCGCGGATGCCGACCTCGGCCAGCAACTCCTCGACCCGGACGGCGGCCTGCCGCGGGGAGAACCCCTTGTGCTGGATCAGCGGCTCGGCGATCTGGCGGCCGACGGTCAGCGCCGGGTTCAGCGAGGTGAAGGGATCCTGGAACACGGCGGCGATGCGGTCGCCGCGCAGCGCCCGCCGCCCGGACGGCGGCAGCTTGCGCAGGTCGGTGCCGTCGAACAGGATCTCCCCGGACTCGACCCGACCGCCGCCGCCCAGCAGATCGAGGATCGCCATGGCGATGGTGCTCTTGCCCGATCCGGATTCGCCGACCAGCCCCATCACCTCGCCGGGGCGGATGGCGAAGCTGACGTCGCTGGCGGCGCGCAGCGTGCCGCGGGCGTTGCCGTAGCTGATGGTCAGGCCGCGCACATCCAGCAGCGGCGCCGGTTCGGGCAGGGTGACCGGGGGGATCGCCGGGGAAAGCGCCGGGCGCGCTTGCGGAGCGGTCATCATCTCAGTGCGCTCCCGTGTTGCGGGGGTCGAGCAGGGCGCGCAGCCCGTCGCCCAGCAGGTTGATGCCGATCACCGCGGTGGCGAGCGCGAAGCCGGGGCACAGCGCGATCCACGGCGCCTGTTCCACGAAGGGCCGCGCCTCGCTGATCATCAGGCCCCAGTCCGACGAGGGCGGCTGCGCCCCCATGCCGATGAAGCTGAGCGCCGCGCCGAGCAGGATGGCGAAGACCACGCGCAGGCTGGCCTCGACCGCCAGCGGCGGCCAGATGTTCGGCAGGATCTCATGGAACAGGATGTAGGCGGCGCTCTCGCCCCGCAGGCGGGCTGCGGTGATGAACTCCTCCTGCATCAGCTCCAGCGTGATGGCGCGGGTCAGGCGGACCACCTGCGGCACATAGACGATGCCGATGGCGGCGATGGCCTTCCACTGGGCCGGCGGGGTGACGGCCAGCACCAGGATGCCCAGCAGGATCGGCGGGAAGGACATCAGCACGTCCATGGCGCGCATGATCGCCTCGCCGACGCGCCCGCCCTTGTAGCCGGCGACCAGCCCCAGCGGCACGCCGGCCAGCAGGCTCAGCGCCGTGGCGGCGACGCCCATCACCAGCGAGCTGCCGGTGCCGACCAGGGTGCGGCTGAACACGTCGCGGCCGAACTCGTCGGTGCCGAACCAGAAATCGGCGCCTGGCGGCTGCAGCCGGCTCATGATGTTCATTTCATCGTAGGGGTAGGGGGCGAGCCAGGATCCGGCGACGGCGGCCACCACCAGCGGGGCCAGCAGCAGGATGCCGACGACGAGCGAGACCGGCAGGTCCGGCAGGCGTGCCAGGAGGCCGCGGGGCGGCGCCGATTGGACGGGAGTCGCGTCGGTCATCTCAGGAGGCCCTCATGCCGTGGCGGATCTTCGGGTTCACGAAGGCGTAGAGCAGGTCGGCGGTCAGGTTGGCGAGGCAGTAGGCGGCGGACACGATCAGGATGGTCGCCTGGATCAGCGGCAGGTCGTGGCGCTGGATGGCGAACAGCAGCAGCCGGCCCATGCCGGGATAGGAGAAGATCGTCTCGATCACCACGACGCCGCCCAGGATCAGGCCGAAATCGATGGCCAGCACGGTGATGGTCGGCAAAAGCGCGTTCTTCAGCGCATGGCGCAGGATCACCACCGATTCCGGCATGCCCTTGGCACGGGCGAACTTCACGTAGTTGGTCTGCAGCACGTCGATCATGCTGGAGCGGGTCAGCCGGGCGATGCGCGCCAGCAGCATCAGCACCAGCGTGACCACCGGCAGCACCAGATGCGACGCCCAGGGCAGGAAACCTTCGGCGATCGGGGTATAACCGCCGGTCGGCAGCAGCTTCAGCCAGCTGCCGAACACCAGCACCAGCAGGATGGCCCAGAAGAAGTCGGGCAGCGCGATGCCGAGATAGGAGACGCCGGAAACCAGCTGGTCGGCCAGCTTGCCGCGCTGCACCGCCGCCAGCACGCCGAGCGCGATGCCGACCACAGCCACCACCACCAACGCGACCACGGCCAGCACCAGCGAGCGGGCCAGCGCCTCCATCAGGATCGGGGCGATGGGCTGTTCCAGCACCAGCGAGCGGCCGAGGTCGCCCTGCAGGATGCCGGCGGCCCAGCGTCCGTACTGGACGATCAGCGGCTGGTCGAGCCCCAGCTTGACCGAGATGGCGTCGACCACCTCCTTGGAGGCGAACTGCCCGGCGATCATCGAGGCGACGTCGCCCGGCATCGCCTGCGTCACCAGGAAGACCAGGACCGACATGACGGCCAGGACCAGCGCCAGATAGACGAGACGGGTCAGCGTGTAGGCAAGCATGGCAGCATCCCCGGCGGGTAGAGGGGGGACCGGCCGCGCACACCGCGGCCGGTCCCCGGTTGGCCTCAGTCGACCGACACGTTGCGCAGGTCGAGGAACATCATCGGGTGCGAATGGAACCCGTGGACCTTGGCGCTCATGCCGTTGATGTGGTTGATGACGTAGGGGATGACGCCCGGCGAATCCTCCACCGCCAGCGCCTGGATCTGGGTGTAGAGCGACTTCGCCTCGTCCTCGCTCTTGGCCTGGCGGGCGCCGTCCAGCAGCGTGTCCATCTTCGGGTTGGAATAGCTCCACAGCGCGGTGTTCCACGACCCGCGCGAGTGGTACCAGGGATAGACCGAGGTATCGATGGTCGGGCGGCTGAAGAAGCCGTCGATGTAGAAGCCGGCCTTGCCTTCGATGTCCTTCAGGAAGACGTCGAACGGCACGCGCTGGACGTTGACTGTGATGCCGGCCGGCTTCAGCAGCTCGCGCACCGCAAGGCCGAGCCGTTCGCGGGTGGCGCGGCCGGCCGGGGTGTGCAGCGTGACCTCGAAGCCGTTGGGATAGCCCGCCTCGGCCAGCAGCTTCTTCGCGCCGGCTGGGTCGCCCTTGGCGATCTTCAGATCCTTGTTGTAGTAGGGGTGGCTCGGCGGGATCGGCGAGTGGGTCGGCGTGCCGTTGCCGAACAGCGCGATCTGGGTGATCGCCTGCTTGTCGAGCGCCATCGCCACGGCCTTGCGCACGCGCGGGTCGTCGAACGGCTTCACCGCGTTGTTCATGATGACGCCGTCCCAGGTCGATGTCGGGACGGAATCGACCTTCAGCTTGGGGTCGGCCTTGACCTTGTCGATGGCCTCCAGCGGCAGGTTCCACACCAGATCAAGCTCGCCGGTGGTCAGCGCCGCCACCTGGGCCGCCGATTCCGGCAGGATGCGCACGATCACCTCGTCCAGCTTCGGCAGGCCCGGCTCGAAATAAGCCGGGTTGCGCTTCAGGACGATGCGGTCGCCGGGGGCGAAGGACACGAACTCGAACGGGCCGGTGCCGACCGGCTTGGAGGCCAGCGTGTCGACGGCGTCGCGCGGCACGATGCGGGCCTGACGCTCGCCGAACAGCTCGGCGAAGCCGGCATAGGGGCTCTTCAGCTGGAACTGGACGGTCAGCGGGTCCAGCGCCTTCATCGACTCCACGATCTCGAAATTGACCCGGGCGGTGGAGCCGGTCGCTTTGTCCTGGATGCGGGCGATGGTGGCGACGACGTCCTCGGCCTCCAGTTCGCGGCCGTTGTGGAACTTCACGCCCTTGCGGAGATAAAAGGTCCAGGTCTTCAGGTCGTCGCTGCGCTCCCAACGTTCGGCCAGGTCGGGCTTCACCGTCATGTCATGGCTGATGATCGTCAGCCCGTTGAAGATCAGGTAGGCGGCGACATACTCCTGGCCGCCCTTCATCTTGGCGGGATCCAGCGTGTTCAGGTTGGAATCCACCGACACCTTGAGCGTGCCCGCGGCCTGGACCGACATCGCCGTCCCGGACAGGAGGATCGCCGAGAGCACGGCCCGCGCCACCAAACGTCGCATCATCATGAAAGCCTCTCTGTTTGCCGGTCCTTGCGGCGGACCTTGGTTTCCACTTGTCCGAAACGGTCGCACATGGCCGCCGCCCGTGGAAAGGGCTGCGGCAGGACGGCGAACGGGCGGCATGCCGCCTAAATTTCATGCATACCGCGGATGCGAACATATTTTGTGCAGCGCACCGCCGCTGAAATCGCTGGTTTTCCTGTGTTTTTCCCGAATGGTTCGACAGCCCCGCTTGCTGAAAAAGCGGGCCGCTGCCGGCTCGCCGGCTGCCCATCATGACCGATATTCATCGACATCATGAGCCACGGCCATGGTTGGGCTCGGGTCGAGCAGGCCCGGGAGGCCGGACAATGTCTCCAGCCGCCGCAAGCTCCGGTGGAGACGCTCCGCCCCCTCCGGCCCGACCGCGCGGCCGGCGCAGGTCAGGAACTTTGCCGCAAGTTCCGCCGCCGACAGCGGGCGGGCCACCGTGCCGCGGGCCGAGGCGCAGAAGCGGTCGATGCGCTCGCCCGTCACCGTCTCGACGTGGATCTCCGCCCCTTCCGGCGCGAGGCGGGCACGGTCGGCATCGGCGGTCCAGCCGGGATCGGCGGTCATGGAAACCCGCTCCATCGCCTCGCGCAGCGCCGGGTCGGCGAGCGTCGCGTCGTCGAGATGCTCCAGCCCCAGGGTGCCGTACAGCATCGCGCAGGCGACGGCGAAGGGCAGGCTGAAGCGGGCCTCCCCCGGCGTCGCCGGGCGGTCGTAGGTCAGGTTGGCCACCACCACCGGGGGAACGCGGCAGTGGACGGCGCGGATGTTGCCGGCAGCGAGGCCCCGCTCCACCATCAGGTCGCGCACCGCGTCGATGGCGGCATGGGCCGACAGGCAGACCGGATAGAGCTTGGTGTCGATGCCGGGATCGAGCAGGCGCCAGCGCCGGCCGAGCCCATCCAGCGCCGCCGGATCGAAGCGGCCGGCTGCCACCAGCCGGGCGAAGCCGCGCGGATCCTCCACCACCCCATGCGGCACAGTCAGTCCCCTTGCGGCCAGCCGGGCGGCGCGCACCCCGTTCGCCGCCGCCTGTGCCGCGAGCAGCGGCTTGGCCCCGGTGCCGAAGCAGGCGCGCATCCCGCCGGTCCCGCACAGCGCGAAGGCGATGGCGTCGGCCGCCGTCCGCCCGTCCAGCCCGAACGCCCTGGCGCCGGCCGCCGCTGCGCCGACGGTTCCGAACAGCGCGGTGGTCCACCAGCCGGCATGATAGACCCCGTTACCGACCGCCTCCGCCAGCGCATATTGCGCCTCCGCCCCGGCCACCACGGCGGTGAGCAGGTCCCTTCCCGTACCGTCTGTCATCTCGACCATTGCCAGCGCCACCGGGACCACGATGGCGGAGCCGTGGACGAAGCCGGCATAGCTGTTGTCGTCGAAATCCAGCGCATGGGCGGCGGCGACATTGGCGAAGGCGGCGCCCTCCGGGCACAGCCGCCCTCCGGCCAGCAGCTGCGAAGCTCCGGCAGCGTAAATTTCACGCGCCTCGTCCGCGGCCAGCCGGGCGGCCTCCGTACCGGCTCCAGCCAGCGCCACGCCCAGTGTGTCGACGATGCAGTCCAACGCGACCGCTGCGACCGGCTCCGGAATGTCGCTTCGCCGCAAGCCCGCCAGCCAATCGCCGATCCGTCGGGCGGCGGCGGGGAGGGGGGCATCGTCGGGAATCAGGGTCATCGCGGGCGCTCCGGCAGGGTTTGCAGACAGCCTGCGAGGCTGCCGTGGAATCCGCCACCCGGTCAGAGGAACAAATTTATCTCATGGTCGGTATGACCACCATTCATAAAGGCGGTCCGCATAAGATAGTATGCAGTCCGCCGTCCGACCCGCCAGCCGCCGCCAGCCCACATATCGGAGCGCCATGCATCACCGAGACTTCGACCTGGGATCCCTGGAAGTGTTCGTCGCCGTGGCCGAGCTGGGCAGCATGACCCGCGCCGCCGGCCGGCTCGGGCTGACCCAGTCGGCGGTATCGCATGTCGTCCGTCAACTGGAAACCGCCTTCTCCACCCAGCTGCTCGACCGCAGCATCCGGCCGATGGCGCTGACCGCCGCCGGCCAGCGGCTCTGGCATTGGAGCAACCGCATCCTGACCGACGCGCGGCAATTGCCGGCGGCCATCGGCGGGGCCGACGCGCCCTTCATGCCGGAATTGCGGATCGGCTGCATCGACACGCTGGCGGCGCCCTTCATCCCGCGGCTGCTGCAGCGGCTGCGCGACAATGTGCCGTCCTTCAGCATCGCGTCGGGCCTGTGCGGGCAATTGCGCGAGCAGTTCCTCGCCCGCCGCCTCGACGTGCTGTTCACCAACGACAGCTTCGACGACATGGACCAGGTCGACAGCCAGCGCCTGCTGATCGAGCCCTTCGTGCTGCTGCTGCCGCGCAGCTGCCCGGAAATCGCCGACGAGGCGGCGTTGCGCGCCCTGTCGCGCACGCTGCCGCTGATCCGCAGCACGACCGACAGCGCGCTCGGCCGGCTGGTGGACCAGCATCTGCGCCGGCTGGGGATGGAGGTGCCGCGCAGCTTCGCCTTCGACGCCACCGATACCGTGATGGCGATGGTGGCCGAGGAGATGGGATGGAGCCTGCTGCCGCCGACCGCCCTGGTGAAGAGCCGCCAGCATCTCAGCCACATGCGGGTGATGCCGCTGCCGACCTCCGGATTCCGCCGCTCCATCCATGTGGTGACGCGGAGGGGCGAGCTGGGATCGCTGCCCGCCGGCATCCACAAGGCCGGGCGGGCGGTGATCCAGCAGGGCTACTTCACCGACGTCTTCGCCAATTCGCCCTGGCTGAAGCCGCTGATCGGCCGCTGACCGGGGCCATGCACCGGCCTCACCCGACGGTCAGGGCGATGCCGCCGAGACCGGCGATCGAGCCTTCGATCCGGTCGCCCGGCCCGACCGGGCCGACGCCTTCCGGCGTCCCGGTATAGATCAGGTCGCCCGGCTGCAGATGGTAGAGGGTGGAGAGATGGGCGATCAGCTCGGGCACCGACCAGATCAGCAGGCCGAGGTCGCTCGACTGCCGGGTTTCGCCATTCACCCGCAATTCCAGCGGTCCGGCGGCCGGGTGGCCGCAATCGGCGACCGGGACGATCTCCGACAGCACGGCCGACTCCTCGAAATCCTTGCCGATGTCCCAGGGCCGCTGCTTGGCGCGGGCGGCGAGCTGCAGGTCGCGCCGGGTCATGTCGAGGCCGCAGGCATAGCCGTACACGGCATCAAGGGCATCCTCCCGGGCGATGCGGAAGGCCGGCTTCCCGATGGCGACCACCAGCTCCATCTCGTAATGATAGTTCCCGGTCGAGGGCGGATAGGCGACGGTGGCGCCCGACGGCACATAGGTGCCGGGCGACTTGGTGAAGTAGAAGGGCGCCTCGCGGTCGACCTGCACGCCCATCTCGCGGGCATGGGCCTCGTAGTTGCGGCCGACGCAGAAGATGCGGTTGATCGGAAACCGGGCGTCGGTGCCGCGGACCGGGGCGGCGGGGCGCGGTGCCGGATCGAAGACGTAGCTGGTCAAGTCGGTTCTTCCTTCAATGAGGTGGGATCACTCGGCATCGGGCTGGCGGCCCGGCTCGGCGGCCTGGAAGGCCGGCAGGGAGCGCGCCGCCGCGGCGATGCGGCGGATCGTCGGATAGTCGTCGAGCGGGCAGTTCATCCGCTCGGCGTTGAAGACCTGCGGGACGAGGCAGATGTCGGCCAGCGTCGGTTCGTCGCCGAAGCAGAGGGTGCCGGGCCGCGGGGCCGCCGCCAGCATCGCCTCCAGCCCGTGGAAGCCTTCCGCCACCCAATGGGCGTACCAGCCGTTGCGGGCATCCTCGTCCTGGCCGAGCGCGTCGCGCAGGTGGTTCAGGATGCGCAGGTTGTTGACCGGGTGGATGTCGCAGGCGACCGCCAGCGCCACCGACCGCACCCAGGCTCGGTCGAACGGGTTGCCCGGCAGCAGCGGCGGCGTCGGGTGCGTCTCGTCCAGATACTCGATGATGGCGAGCGACTGGGTCAGCGTCCGCCCGTCCTCCACCAGTGCCGGCACCAGCCCCATCGGATTGACCGCGAGATAGCCGGGCGAGGACTGCTCCTTCCGACGCAGGTGGACGAAGTGCTGTTCCGCCGTCAGCCCCTTCAGGGCCAGCGCGATCCGCAGCCGGTAGGCGGCGGACGAGCGGAAATAGCCGTAGACCTCCATCGGCATCCGTCTCACTCCTTCACTCGGTTGCCGCGGTCTTCGCGCCACAGGCCGAGCTTCTGCTGGGCGATGCGGTCGGAATAGCTGAAGATCACCGCATCCTCGCCGGCATGGTGCGTCACCCATTTCCAGCTCGGAGCCACGAACACGTCCTTCGGTCCCCAGGCGAAGGGCTGGCCGTCGATCGTCGTGGTGCCGTGCCCCTCGACCACCGCGAAGATGGTGGCGTCGGTGCTGCGGTAGGCGCTGGTGGCGAAATCCTTCGGCAGCAGCTGCATGAAGGCCGACATGGTCGGCATCGGCGAGCCGCCGTCCACCGGGTTGACGAAGCGCATCTTCAGCCCGTGGCACGGGTCCCACTCCTGCTGCCGGCGCATCGCCTCCAGCGCCTCGCGGGTGCGGGCATAGGGATAGTTGAAGATGGGGGAGGAGGGCTGCGCCGCCTCGTAATCGACCGGCAGCATGTTGGCGCCGAACCGCGCCAGCGAATGGCCGACCGGCCGGGTCACCGGCTGCTCGTCGTCCGGGTAGGATTCGGCGAAGGAGGCGTCGTAGAAGGAGACGGTCGGGATGTCGAGCCCGTCGAGCCAGATCATCGGCCGGTCGCTGTGGTTGCCGTGGTCGTGCCAGGCGCGCGGCGGGGTGATGACGAAGTCGCCGACCTCCATGATGGTGCGCTCGCCATCCACCGAGGTGTGGGCGCCGGCCCCGTCCAGCACGAAGCGGACCGCCGACTGGCTGTGGCGGTGGGCCGGCGCGACCTCGCCGGGCAATACCAATTGAAGCCCGGCATAGAGCGAGGTGGTGATGCGGTTCTGGCCCGGCATGCCGGGATTCTCCAGCATCAGCACCCGGCGCTCGGCCTCCTTGGCGGTGATGAGGGAGCCCGCCTCCAGCAGCAGCTCCTTCATCTCGGCGAAGGCCCACAGATGCGGCACGCAGGCGCTGCGCGGCTCGCGGGTGATGATGGCGCTCATCACCGACCACAGCGGGTTCAGGTTGCGTTTGCTGATCTTGTCGTAATAGGCCTGCCGTTCGGCCGTCTCGGCGGGCGGTCCGGAAATGGACATGGGACGATCCTTTCTGTCAGATTGCGGCGCCGAGACCGGTCACGCCGTAGAGCCACGCCACGCGGTCGTAATGCTGCTCGCGGGTCGAGTTGCCGAGGACCGCGTTGCGCAGCGCCGCCGGACCGCCCGCCGGGTGGTAGACATAGTCGCCCATCAGCCGGGAATTGAGCTGGACCCGGCCGGTGCGGGCGAAGCGGTCGCGGTTGTAGGCGGGGAAGGCGGCATCGAGATCGCCGCCGGTCTCGGCCATATGGTGGGAGAGGTTGACCGCGTCCTCCAGCGCCATGCAGGCGCCCTGCGCCAGATATTGCAGCATCGGGTGCGCGGCGTCGCCCAGCAGCACGACGCGGCCGTCCACCCAGTTCGGCGTCGGGTCGCGGTCGCACAGCACCCACAGCTTCCAGTTCTCGCCGCGCTCGATGATCCGCTTCGGCCGGTCGGCGATGTGCTCGAAGCCTTTGTGGACCTCCTCCCGGGTCACCGGCACGCCGGCCACCGCCTCCGCGGCGTCGTTGTGGCAGGTGACGACGAGGTTGAAGACCTTGCCGCCCTTCAGCGGGTAATGGACGATGTGGCATTTCGGCCCGGCCCACAGCGTCGCCGCGTTCCAGCGCAGATCCTCCGGCATCTGTTCGGTCGGGATGACCGAGCGGAAGGTGGTGTGGCCGGACACGCGCGGCTGCGCGTCGCCCACCACCTGTGCCCGCACCTTGGAGCGCAGCCCGTCGGCGCCGACGAGGGCGGAGCCGGCCAGCCGCTCGCCGGTGCCGAGCGTGACGGTGACCGACGCGCCGTCCTGCTCATAGCGTTCGACCGACGCGCTGGTGCGCAGTTCGATGAGGTCGCTGGCCCGGCAGGCGTCGAGCAGCACCATGTGCAGGTCGGCGCGGTGGACGACGGCGTAGGGATTCTTGAAGCGGCGGCGGAACGGCTCGTCGAGCGGGATGGCGGCGATCCGTTCGTCGCGCATCGCGTCCATCAGCACCAGATGGTCGATGTAGACCGCCTTGGCCCGCGCGGCGTCGCCGACGCCGAGCCAGTCGAAGGCATGGAAGGCGTTCGGGCCGATCTGGATGCCGGCGCCGATCTCCCCCAGCTGGGGGGCCTGTTCGAGCACGATCGAGCGGAAGCCCTTGCGGGCCAGCCCCAGCGCGGCGGCCAAACCGCCGATGCCGCCTCCGGCGATCAGGATGGGACGGTCAGGCATGTGGTTGTTCCTCTGCGTAGTCTCTTCTGGTCTCTCACAGCGTGGCGAGCAGCCCGCCGTCCACCGGGATGACCTGTCCGTTGATGAAGCCGCTGGCCGGTCCCGCCAGGAAGACCGCCACCCCGGCGATGTCCTCCGGCGTCCCCCAGCGCCGCGCCGGAACGTCGCTTTCGATGTAGCGCTGGAAGGCCTCGTTCCCCTGCATCGCCGTGGTGAAGCCGGTGGCGACATAGCCGGGGGCGATGGCGTTGCAGGCGATCCCGAGCGGCCCGTATTCCACCGCCAGCGCCCGCGTCATCGCGGCCAGCCCGCCCTTGGCGGTGGCATAGGCGCTGATGGTGCCGCGCGACCCGAAGGCCGAGATCGACGACATCAGCACGATGCGCCCGCCGCGCCGCTCCACCATCGACGGCAGCACCGCCTGGCAGAGGTTGAAGGCACCGTCGACATGGGTCTTCCACAGCGATGCCCATTCGTCGGGCCGGTAGTCCAGGAAGGCCTTGCGGTTCTGGTTGCCGGCGTTGCTGAACAGGCTGTCGATGCGGCCATGGCGGTCGAGGATCCGGGCGATGCCGGCCCGCACCGCGTCCGGATCGGTGACGCTGAAGGGGGCGGCGGTCGCCTCCAGCCCCTCGTCGCGCAAGGTCGCGGCAGCCTGTTCGGTGCGCTCGGGGTCGAGGTCGTTGATGACGGCGACGGCACCGGCCTGGGCCGCGGCGCGGGCGGCGGCGAAGCCGATGCCGCCGGCCCCGCCGGTGACGAGGAAGACGGAGCCGCCCAGCCCGAAGCGGCTTTCCAGAAATGCCTGAGCGGACATGTGCCGGCTCCTTCCGCTGATGGTGGCAAGGGGAGTGGGGCGGGGGTCAGAGCTTCGCCAGCTTGCAGGCGCCCGACGGGGGCGGGGTCGCCTGATCGGCCGGGAAGGACATCGTCACCACCGGGCGCAGCTTGCCGCCGGCCTCGGCGACATGGCCGAAATAGTTGGGCAGGACCAGCTGGTTGTCCTCGGGCCGGAAGGCGAGCCTGCCGAGGATGGTGTCGAAGCTGCCGCCGCTCATCGCCCGGGCGATGTCGATCGGCTTGACGCTCCTGGCCTTCTCGACCGCCTGGAAGATGACCTGCATGCCGAGATAGGTCTCGCCCTCGAAGTTCGACGGCTGGTCGCCGTTGAAGTGCTTGGCCCAGGCGGCGGCGAAGCTCCTGTTTTCCGGCGTGTCGAGGGTCGAGCTGTAGTTGATGATGCCGTGGATGCCCTTGGCGGTCTCGCCCATCGCCTGCACCGTGTTGTCGGTGACGAAGCTGACCCCGGCGGTGAAGACGCTGTCGAGCAGGCCGAACTGCCGCGCCTGGGTGGCGAAGCTGACGGCGTCGCGCCCGGCCAGCGCCACCCACAACCCTTCGGCACCCGACGCCTTGATCTGCTGGATGTAGGCGGCGTAGTCGGTGGCGCCGAGCGGCGGGTAGAGCTCGGCGACGACCGTCTTGCCGTGTGCGGCGGCGGCCTCCTTGAAGCCGGCGCCCGACCCGCGGCCCCAGGCGCCGTCCATGCCGATGACCGCCCATTTCTGTTCCTTGCGCCCGGCCAGCCAGGGCTTGACGACCGCCGCATCCTGCGCGTCCTGGTGGTTGACGCGGAAGGCGCGGCGGACGCAGCTGTCGCCGGTGATCTTGTCGCTCTTGGTCACGGTGGCGACATAAAGCGCGTCCCAGCGGTCGAGCATCGGCGCGATGGCCAGCGCCTCGCCCGACGCGATGATGCCGGTCAGCACCTTGTAGCCCTCCAGCGCCAGCCGTTCGGACTGCTTGCGGGCGAGATCGGGCTTGGCTTCGGTGTCGAGGATCTTGATCTCGACCTTGTGGCCGGCGACGCCGCCCTTGGCGTTGGCCTCGGCAACGGCGAACTCGACCGCGCGCTTGGCCTGGTTGCCGAGGTCGGCATAGGTGCCGGACATGGCGGTCGGCACGCCGATCTTCAGCGTGTCCTGGGCGTGGGCGGTACCGGAAAAGGCGAGGGCGAGGGCGCTGGCGGCGCCGAGAGCGCGGAGCCTGAGGCTGTTGGTCCTGGTCATCGTTTCCTCCATGATTCTGTTTTTTTCCCCTCTTCCGCCTTTCTCCCCCTCTCCCCCCGGGGAGAGGGTCGGGGTGAGGGGGATGCGTAGCGACTGGTTCGGGGACGGCGGGGAGCACCGGCATTTCCGGAAAACGGCCGCCGTGCGTCCCCCTCACCCCAGCCCTCTCCCCCGGGGGGAGAGGGGGAAAGCATCACACCGCGATGTGCTTCTTCAGGCTTTCCTTGGTCAAGGCGGCCATCGCGCCCTGTTCCGCCACCTCGCCCTTGGACAGCACGTAGTAGCGTTCGGCCACCCGGTGGACGAGGCTGTGGTTCTGCTCGATGATCAGCAGGCCGGTGCCGCCGTCGGCGACCCGGCGCAGGTTGCCGGCCAGCTCGTCGACGATCACCGGGGCCAGCCCCTCGCTGGGCTCGTCCAGCACCAGCAGGTGCGGGTTCGCCATCAGGGCGCGGCCGATCGCCAGCATCTGCTGCTGGCCGCCGGACAGCGCGGTTCCCGGCGTGTCGGCCCGCTCGCGCAGGATCGGGAACATTTCGAAGATCCGCTCGATGGTCCACGCCCCCTTGCGGCGGACGGCGGCGCCCAGGATCAGGTTCTCGCGCACCGTCAGGTTGGGGATGATGCAGCGCCCCTGCGGCACCACCGAGATGCCGGCCCGCGCCGCGGTGAAATGGCGGATGTCGCCCACCGCCTTGCCCGCCAGCCGGATTTCCCCCTGCATGCGCCGGGCGATGCCGAGGAAGGCGTTGACGATGGTCGTCTTGCCGACCCCGTTGCGCCCCAGCACGGCGACCCGCTCGCCGGCATCGATGCGGAAATCCAGGTCGTGGAGGATGCGCGCGCCGCCATAGCCGGCGACGACGTCGCGGAAGGCCAGAAGTTCGCTCATGCGGCGCTCCCGAGATAGGCGGTGACGACGTCAGCCGAGCGGCGGATCTCGTCCGGCGTGCCCTCGGCCAGGATTCGGCCCAGCTGGAGGACGGTGATGCGGTCGCAGATGGAGAAGACGACCTCCATGTCGTGCTCGACGATCAGGACGGTGACCCTCCAGCGCTGGGCCAGATCGCGCAGCAGGGTGGCGAGGTTCAGCGATTCCCGCATCGACAGTCCGGCCGCCGGCTCGTCCAGCAGCAGCACGCGCGGCCGGCCGATCAGCGCCAGCGCCAGGTCGAGCCGGCGCTGCTCGCCATAGGCGATGTCGCGCGCCTTGGCATCCGCCAGCCCGGACAGGCCCAGCTCGTCCATCACCTCTTCGACGTTGGGCTTCTCGGCCTGCCGGGCGGCTAGGTCGAGCTGCTCGCGCACCGACAGCTCGGGGAAGATGTTGGTCTTCTGGAAGGAGCGGGCCATGCCGTGGCGGCGGCGTTCCTGCACGCTCATCGCGCCGATGTCGCGGCCGTCCATTCTGACCTGTCCCGACCACACCGCGGCGCGTCCCGACAGGACGTCGATCAGCGTCGATTTGCCGGCGCCGTTCGGCCCGATCAGGCCGCGGATCTCGCCGTGGGGCACCGCGATGTCGACCTTGTTCACCGCGAAGAAGCCGCCATAGGGCCGGGTCAGCGCGGTCCCCTCGATGGCGTAGGTGCCGTTCATGCTCCTGTTCATGCCCGGCCTCCCGCCCGGCGCAGGCGCCCGGTCAGTTCGGCCAGGGTTCCGGCGATGGTTCCGGCGATGCCGGCCGGCATCAGCACGGTGACGACGATCACGGTGACGCCGATCATCGCCGGCCAATGCTCGGTCAGGTTCCCGGCCAGATCCTTGAGGAAGAAGAAGATCACCGCGCCCAGCGCCGGCCCCCACAAGAGCCGCGAGCCGCCGATGACCGCCATGATCAGCGCCGAGCCGGACAGGCTCCAGTGCAGCACCTCGGGCGAGACGAAGCCGTTGTAGAGCGCGAAGAGAAGCCCGGCCAGCGCCGCCACGAACGCCGAGATGGCATAGGTCGCGGCACGCGGCAGCACCGTCTTGTAGCCGATGAAGCGGGCGCGCTCCTCATTCTCGCGGATCGCCTCGGTCAGCCGGCCGAAGGGGCTGCGCACGGTGACGTAGAGGCCGAAGATCACCAGCGCCAACAGCGTCCAGCACAGGACGAACATCGTGTCGGGCTGCTGCACGGTGGAGATCGGCAGGCCGAACAGGCTGTCGGGCAGCGGGATGGCGAAGCCGTCGTCGCCGTTGGTCAGCCCCTGCGCCTTCATCGCGAATTCGTGGAAGGCCTGTCCCACCGCTAGCGTCAGCATCGAGAAGGCGACGCCCGGAACCCGCACGATCACCAGCCCGAGCAGGAAGGCGGTCAGCGTCGGCACGGCGAGCGCCAGCACCAGCGCCAGCTCCACCGGCAGCACCCCGTGGCGCAGCAGCAGGCCGAGGCAGTAGGCCGACACCCCGTACCACGCGGCATGGCCGAAGCTGACGACGCCGTTCTGGCGGATCAGGAAGCCGACGCCGACCGCCAGCATCCCGCCGATCACCGCCTGCGTCAGCAGCGTCAGCACCAGCACCGAGCCGACCACCGCCGGCAGGCCGAACCCGGCCGCCACCGCGACGGCCAGCAGGATCCAGGAGAGATGCGACAGGCGGGGCGCGTTGATGCGGCCGGCGGTCATGTTCATGGTTGCGCGGCTCATACGTGGCTCCCTGCGAAACCGGTCGGCCGCCACACCAGGACCGCGACCATCAGGAGGAAGGGCACCATCGTCGCTGCCCAGGGGACGTAGATGATGCCGAGATTGTGGATCTGGCCGATGGCGAGCGCCGCGATCAGCGCGCCGGAAAAGCTGCCGAGGCCGCCGACCACCACGACGATGAAGGATTCGATCAGGATCGACCCGCCCATCGACGGCGACAGCGCCAGCAGCGGGGCGGCGATGGTGCCCGACAGGCCAGCCAGCCCGGTGCCGATGGCGACCACCAGCGCGCTCACCCGGTCGGTGTCGACCCCCTGCACCGCCGTCGTCACCGGATCGACGCTGGAGGCGCGGACGAACAGCCCGATCCGGCTGAAGCGCAGCCACAGGGCCAGCCCGACGCCGACCGCCGCCGCGACCGCGATCACCATCAGGCGGTAGGCCGGGAAGGGTTCGCCCAGGATCTCGACGCTGCCGGTCAGCATCTCCGGCAAGGGCAGGGACCGGGTTTCCTTGCCCCAGACGGTGTGGGCGAGATCCTCAAGGATCAGCAGCAGCCCGAAGGTGACCAGGACGGTGGCGATCGGGTCCTGGCGGCGCAGCGGCCGGAACACCGACATGTCGAGCAGCACGCCGGCCGCCGCCAGCACCACCGCGGCCCCGGCGACGCCGGCCCAGAAGCCGGCGACGGTGGCGATGCTGAAGCCGACATAGGCGCCGATCATGAACAGGCTGCCATGGGCGAAATTCACCACCCGCCGCAGCCCGAAGATCAGCACCAGCCCGACCGACACGATGAAGAGCAGGCCCCCATAGACGAGGCCGTTGAGAATCTGGATCAGCAATGCGTTCGCCATCTTGGGGGCTCCCTTCGATGCCGGTCAGCGCAGGTAGGCGCCGCCGTTGATGTCGAGGACCACCCCGCTGAGGAAGGAGGCGGCGGGCGAACAGAGGAAGGCGATCGGCCAGGCGATCTCGTCCGGTGTGGCCACGCGCGGCACCAGCTGCGCCGCCACCGCCGGGGACGGCTGGCCGGCGATCATCGCCGTCGCCGTGGCGCTGGGGGCGACCGCGTTGACGCCGACGTCCGGCGCGGCCCGGCGGGCCAGCCAGCGGGTGAAGGCATGGACGCCGCCCTTGGAGACGACGTAATGCGCCCCCGTGGTCGACATGGTGCCGCCGGTCCAGCCGGCGACCGAGCCGACCAGCACGATCCGCGCGCCGCCGCGCGTCCGCATGCCGGGCAGGAAGGCGCGGGCGAACTGCATTGGCGCCAGCAGGTTGACGTGGATGATCTCGTGGAAGGACTCCTCCCACTCCAGCGCGTCCCAATCGTCGAAGGCGATGGCCCCGGCGTTCAGCACCAGCCCGTCGACGCCGCCGACGGTTTCGGCCAGCGCGTCGATGGCGCCGCGGTCGCGGACGTCGCAGACATGTGCGGTCACCCTGGGGGCGGTCGCCCCGGCGCCGGCCGGCGCCAGCTCAGCCGCCAGGGCCGAGCAGTCGCGGATGTCGGTCAGCACCAGCTCGGCCCCCAGCCTGGCGCAGGCCCTGGCCGTGGCCGAGCCGATGCCGCCGGCCGCCCCGGTGATGAGCACGCGCTTGCCCGTCAGGTCGAATGGTGTCGAACCGCTTGAAGTCGGGCCGCTTGAAGTCGGGCCGTTTGGAATTGTCATGGCGTTCCTTTCCCTCCTTTTTTCGCGGAGCTTCGCGCAGGGGGCGGGACACGCCTCAGGCGTCGGCCATTCCGCCGCGCCTGCCGGCCTTGCCCGATTGGCTGCCGGGTGGGGCGCTCTTCGCCCTCGCCTCGTCCCTGGCTGTCCGCTTGTCCGTGAAAGACGTCTCTGGAAGACCGCCCGCCGTGTTCGGCGATGCGCCGGCTGCCGCGCCATGGCGTAGCCATTTTGTGAGTATGCTGTCAGAAAGCTATCTGTCAGTATGTGTACTGTCAATTGGCTTTTTGGAAGATCGGCATCACGAATTGTCAATGCGGCGGATCGACGCCGCGCGGCTTAGGATCTCCCCGTTCCCCCCATGAAATCAGAGGAGTCCGCCATGCACCGCGCGTTCAGCCATGACGCCGCGTCGATCGGCATCGTCGGGGCCGGCACCATCGGATCGAGCTGGGCCGCCCTTTTCCTTGCGACCGGACGGCGCGTGACGGTCGTCGATGCCGACCCGCAGGCGATGGCCCGGCTGCGTCCCGCCATCGAGGCGGTGGCCGGCGATCTGGTGGCGCTCGGCATCGGCGACCCGCGCGCCCACTGGGACCGGCTGACCGCCGGCGGCGGCGACTGGGGCGCGCTGGCCGGCGTCGATCTGGTCCAGGAGAACGGGCCGGAATCCCTGGCCGCCAAACGCGGGATCTACGCCGCGGTCGAGGCGGTGGTGCCGCCCGGAACCCTGATCGCGTCGAGCACTTCCGGCCTGATGCCGAGCGATCTGCAGGAGGGCGCCCGTCATCCGGAACGGATCCTGATCGGCCATCCCTTCAACCCGCCGCACCTGCTGCCGCTGGTCGAGATCGTGCCCGGCCGGCAGACGGCTCCCGAGGCGGTGGCGGCGGCCCATGCGGTCTATCTAGCCGTCGGCAAGGTGCCGGTGGTGCTGCGCCGCGAGATCGCCGGCCATCTGGCGACCCGGCTGGTGGCGGCGCTGTGGCGCGAAGCGGTCTATCTGGTGGAGCAGGGCGTCTGCGATCTCGGCGACATCGACCGTGCCATTGCCGCCGGGCCGGGACCGCGCTGGGCGGTTCTGGGGCAGGGATTGTCCTATCATCTGGGCGGCGGGGCGGGCGGGCTGGCCCGCTTCCTGGAGGTGTTCGACGCCCCGATCCGGTCCTGGTGGGACGATCTCGGCACCCCGGTCTTCGATGCGGAGAGCAAGCGGGCGCTTGTCGCCGGGGCCGAGGCGCTGGAGGCGTCGGTCGGCGGGCGCGACGCGCTGCTCCGCATGCGCAACGAGGCATTGCTGGCGGTGCTGCGCGCGCCGGGACCGCTCTCCGCCCGGCCTGCGGACGGGGAGCGGACGCCGGACTGACGCCTGCCGAACGGTGACGTGGCCCAGGGAGGAGCAGGCGGCGTCAGTGCGCCGCCGCCCGTTCCTCCCGGCCAACCGCCGCCGTGGCGGCGGCATCGCTCCTGCCGGCGGCATGCATGGCCAGCCGGTAGGCGAAGACCAGCGCCGGGCCGAGGGTCGTTCCCGGGCCGGGGTAGGTGCCGGCCATGATCGAGGCCATGTCGTTGCCGCAGGCGTAGAGCCCCGGGATCGGGTCGCCGCCCTCGCCGAGCACCTGTCCGTCGGCGTCGGTCGCCAGCCCGGCGCTGCAGGCGATCTCCGCCGGCCAGACCGCGACGGCGACGAAGGGGGCGGTCTCGATCGGTTTCAGGCACGGGTTGGGGCGGTTCTCCGGATCGCCGTTGAAGCGGTTCAGTTCGCTGTCGCCCTTGCCGAAATCGAGGTCGCTGCCGGTCTGCGCGAAGCCGTTGTGCCGGCGCACGCTGTCGGCCAGCCCGGCCGGATCGACGCCGATCTTGCGGGCGAGATCCTCCAGCGTCGGGGCGGTGGTCAGGTAGCCGCTCTTCTCGTGCGGCACCAGGTTGCGGGTGCCGGGATGCACCACGCCGAGGCCGTACCGGGCGACGAAAGCGGAATCGCAGACCAGCCAGGCCGGCATGGTCGGCACCAGCTTGTGCGAGTCGAACATCGCCTCCACGAAATCATGGTAGGAGGCGCCCTCGTTGACGAAGCGCCGGCCGGCGGCATTCACCGCGATCAGGCCGGGCTTGGCGCGGTCGAGCGCCAGATGGGGGAACAGCCCCCTCCATGTCCCCGTCCTGCGCGTCACCGACACCGGCGTCCAGAAGGCGCCGCCGCGATGCTGGTCGCCGTCGATCTTCGCGCCGACGGCCTGCGCCAGGGTCAGCCCGTCGCCGGTGTCGGTCTCGCAGGCCAGCGAATGGACGGGGACCGGCTGCGGCATGAAGGCCTTGCGGAATCCGCTGTTGTGGGCGAAGCCGCCGGTCGCCAGCACCACCCCCTTGCGGGTGCGCACCCGCAGCGTCCGGCCACCGCTTTCCACCACGGCGCCGATGACGCGGCCATCCTGCCGCCCGTCCTCCCGCAGGATCTCGCGGATGGCGGTGTCGAGCCGGATCGGCACCTTGCGCTTGCGCAGGCTGTAGAACAGGCGGGCCACCAGCGCATTGCCCATGACGATGCGCGTGCCGCGCGGATGGTTCAGCCGGTCGGACAGATAGCGCAGCAGCAGCTTCGCCGCATGGGTGAAGTTCGCCACCGATCTGAAGCGTCCGATCAGGCGGGGGATGTCGTCCTTGCCGACCATCATCCCGCCGAAGATCATGAACTCGCCGATGGGCGGGCGGACCAGCCGGAAATCCTCGCCCAGCAGGCGGCCGTCGAACGGTTTGGGGACGATCGCCCGTCCGGTCACCGCGGCCCCTTCCATGTTCTGGCGATAGTCCGGATGCCGGCCGCAGGGCAGGAACTGGACGTCGGTTCGGGTGTCGTAATAATCGATCGCCGCCGGCCCGGTCTCCAGATAGGCGCTGCGCAGGTCGCGGCCCTTGGTGCCGCCGACCAGCCGGTCCATGTAGATCTCCGCCTGCGCCGGGCTGTCGTCGTGGCCGGCGCGGCGGTTCTGCGTGTTGCCGGGGATCCAGAGCGTTCCGGCGGAGGTGGCGGCGGTGCCGCCGATCTGCGTGGATTTCTCGCAGACCATCACCTCCAGACCTTCCAGCGCGCCGACGAGGGCGGCGGCCATGCCGCCCGGCCCGGCGCCGGCCACCAGAAGATCGACTTCGGCATCCCACGCGGTAGCTTGTGCCATTCCTTATGCTCTCCGTTTCCTCCCGCGCGGTCGAAGGTTCTTATCGTCGCTTGACCTTTCGACCGGCTGCGGCCTTGCCGCGTTTCGTGTTTCCGTCGGCGGCGGGCGGTGCGCCCGTATCCTCGGCAGCCGCCTCGCGGTCGACCACCAGCCGCAGCGACGACGGCAGCGTGTCGTTGTGCAGGTTGACCAGTTGGGTCAGGAGCTGGATGAAGGTCTTGCGGTCGGCCGGACGCAGGGGCTCCAGGATGCGGTCCTGCACCCGTTCGACCGCCGCGGTGACGGTGACCAGCATCTCCCGGCCGGCGGGCGACAGGTAGAGGAGCTTGATCCGCTTGTCGTCGTCGCTCGGGCGGCGATAGATGAGATCCTTGGCCTCCAGCCGCTCGATGACGCCGCCCAGCGTCGAGCGGTCGAAGGCGATCAGCCCCGACAGCCGGGTGGCGTCGACCCCCGGATTCTCGTCGATGGCGACCAGCGCCGCATATTGCACCGACGTCAGATCATGGACCGCGCATTCCTCGGTGAAGAGCGCCGTCGAAATCTGCTGTGCCCGCCGGAGAAGATGTCCGGGTTTTGCGTAGAGTTCATCCATGGCCATGCGCGCACCTGTCGATCCTGTTCATGTTGCGGTGATACTCCCATACGGAAGCCGCCGGTAGCACAACCCGCATGACCCTCGTCCGCATCCTTTCGCAATCCGGAGCGCAAGCCCGGGCCATCGTCCGTTTCGCCAACGATATTGACAGGACACAATCAGTATGTAAGCTGACATTACGTATGCTGTCAATGTTCGCGATGCATGCGCCGGACGTCCGATGCCGCTCCGGCCCACCCAACATTTGGCCGCCATTCCGCCCGTCATCGGGCCCCCATCGAGGTTCCCCGCATGTCTCCCCTTCGCATCGCCGTCGCCGGTGCCGGCGTCATCGGCAGGACGCACATCGAGGCCATGTCTTCCAGTCTCCGGCAGGACGGGCACCCCTGCCGGCTCTGCGCCATCGTCGATCCGGGTGACGGGGCCCGCGCGCTCGCCGGCCGGCACGGGGTGCCGCACCATGCCGACATCGAAGCGCTGTTGAGTTCCGGCGAGCCGCCGGACGGCGTCATCGTCGCCACCCCCAACGCCACCCATGCGCCGATCGCCATTGCCTGCATCGGGCGCGGCATCCCGGTGCTGGTGGAGAAGCCGATCGCCGACACGGTGGAGGCGGCCCGTCGGCTGACCGGGGCGGCGGAGCGTGCCGGCGTGCCGCTGCTGGTCGGCCATCACCGCCGCCACAACCCGATCCTGCGGATGGCGCGCGAGGTGATCGGGCGCGGCGATCTGGGGGCGCTGGTGACGGCGACGATCCTCTACACCTTCCTCAAGCCCGACGGCTATTTCGACGCCGCTTGGCGGCGGGAGGAGGGCGGCGGCCCGATCCTGATCAACCTGATCCACGAGATCGACACCCTGCGCTTCCTGTGCGGCGACATCGAGAGCCTGCAGGCGGCCAGCTCCAACCGGACGCGGGGTTTCGCGGTGGAGGACACCGCCGCGGTGCTGCTGCGGCTGCGCGGCGGGGCGCTGGCGACCGTCAGCCTGTCGGACGCCGCCGCCACGCCCTGGAGCTGGGACATGACCACCGGCGAAAGCCCGCAGTTCGCCCGCCAGCATGTCCCCACCCATTTCTTTTCGGGCACCCACGGCTCGCTGACGGTGCCGACCCTCGAACTCTGGCGCTACGAGGGCGGGCGCGGCTGGCTCGACCCCTTCACCCGGACGGCGCTGCCGCTGACGCCCGGCAACCCCTACGCCCTGCAGCTGGCGCATTTCGCCCGCGTGATCCGCGGCGAAGAGGCGCCGGTCGCGGGCGGCGCCGACGCCACCGAGACCCTGCGCGCGACCCTGGCGGTGAAGGAGGCAGCGGCCACCGGCCGCCCGGTCCGACTGCTGGACGCCTGACACGGCGCCCTGACCCGGTGGGAAGGGGCTGCGCGTCGCCGTGCAGCCCCCGGTGTCTCCCCCGGCTCAGGCCAGCGCGGTGTCCGGCTGCCCGGTCGTGACCGGCAGGGTGCGGATGGGCGAGAAGGAGGTCGGATACATGATCCGGTTCTCCATGGTCATGATCATCGGCCGGATCTTCGCCAGACAGCCTTGCCATTGCGGGTTCCCGGCCAGCTGCGCCCGCCGCGCCCGCCGGTCCTCCAGGTCGGCGTAGGCCCAGAGATGGACCAGCTGGTTCTGGGTGCCGAACTCGGTCACGAAATAGCCGAGGAAGCCGCCGAGGATCGGCTTCTGTGCCGGCAGCCCCTCCGTCTCGTAGATGTGCAGATAGTCGGCGAGGCTGACGCCGGTGTGCAGGACATAGGTGCGTTCTTCGACAACCACTGGAAACTCCCTGTTCGATGCCGTGTCGGTGTCGGGGGGCGGCGTCATTGCCTGGCGACTAGGGCGCAGGCCGGATCAAGCGGCTTCCAGGCCTCTTCCGTCGGGATGGTCGCGGCCAGCTTGTAATAGTCCCATCGCCCCTTGGATTCCCGCGGCGTCTTGACCTGGAAGAGATACATCGGGTGCAGCTTGCGCCCGTCGACGCGGATCGACCCCTGGCCGTAGGCGTCGTCGTCGGTCGGCAGCTCCTTCATGCGGGCGACGACGGCCCGGCCGTCGGCATCGCTGCCCAGCGACTTGACCGCCTTCAGGTAATGCGTCACCTGCGAATAGACCGACGCCTGGTAGGCGGTCGGCATCTTGCCGTGGCGCTCGAAGAAGCGCTTGGAGAAGGCGCGCGTCCTATCGTTCAGGTCCCAATAGAACGGAACGCTGAGCAGGGTTCCCTGCGCCGCCTCCAGACCCAGCGCGTCGATGTCGGTCAAATACACGGTCAGGCCGGCGAAGCTCTGGCCGCCGTCGAGGATGCCGAACTCCTTGCCCTGCTTCACCGTGCTGGTGAAATCTGCGGTGGCGTTGGCCAGCCCGATCACCTTCGCTCCCGACCCTTGCGCCTGCAGCAGGTAGGAGGCGAAATCGGCCGAGTTCAGCGGTGCCCGGACCGAACCGACCACCGTGCCGCCGGACTGCTTCACGATGTCGCCGGCCTGCTTCTCCATGTCATGGCCGAAGGCATAGTCGGCGGTGATGAAGAACCAGGAGGTTCCGCCCTGCTTGACCACCGCCCGCGCCGTGGCGTTGGCCAGCGCGTAATTGTCGAACGCCCAATGCACATGGTTGGGCGTGCAGGAATCGCCGGTCAGCCGGTTGGTGTTGGAGCCTGACACGATGGCGACCTTGTTCTTGTCGCGGGCGATCTCGACCACCGCCAGCGCGACCGAGGAGTTGGCGATCTCCGCGATCATGTCGACGCCCTGGACGTCGTACCATTGCCGCGCGATGGCGGCGCCGATGTCCGGCTTGTTCTGGTTGTCGGCGGCGACCACCTCGACCGGCGTGTCGCCGATCCTGCCGCCGAAATCCTCCACCGCCATGCGGGCGGCGATCACCGACCCCTGTCCCATGATGTCGGCATAGAGACCCGACTGGTCGTTGAGGACGCCGATGCGGACGACATTGCCGGTATAGGCGGCAGAGGCGGTGCCAGGGGCGGCGCCGCAGGCCAGCAGGGCCAGCCCGAAGCCCAGGGCCGGGGCGAGTGCCGGGATGCGCGTGTTCATGATGGTCCTCCCAAAGCTCGTGTTTTTTTGGATGGTGGCCGGCGCGGGGCAACGGACCCTGCCGGCGGAGCCGCCGGCCGAATTCGTCCGGCCGGGATCGCTCGCCACATATTGACAGTATGCGTATAATCAGTGTACATCACGATTATGGCCTGTCAACAATCAGGCGCGCGGCATTTGTCGCCGAACCGCCGGCCGACCAGCATGTCCCGGCCGGCCCGGCATCTCCGCCATCACCACCGCAAATTCGGGATCAGGGACCATGTCGCCAGAACAGAACTATCCGGCGGTCCGCTTCGTCGTCCGGTACGGCCTTTGGCTTGCCGTCGCCGCCGGGCTGGCGCCGCTTTTCGTGGCGGCGGTGGCGCTGCTGTCCGGCTGGGGCGGCGGCGCCGCGCTGGTCCTGGCGCTGAGCGCCCCGCTGCTGTTCCTGGTGATGAAGGCGTTCGCGGAACTGGTCGCCATCATCTCCGACATGCTGCTGCCGAAGTAACCGCCGGGCGGAACGCCCGCATGCAACACGCCGGGCGGAACGCCCGCATGCAACACGCCGGGCGGAACGCCCGCATGCAACAGACGGGCGGAACGCCCGCGACGTAAATTCCGGGAGGGAAGAGACCGCATGAAAACCGATCTGGTCGTCATCGGCGCCGGCATCGCCGGGCTGGTGGCCGCGAACCGCGCCGCCGAACTCGGGCTGTCCGTCGCCGTGCTGGAGAAGGGGACCGAGGACCGTTACCTCTGCAATTCCCGCTACACCGGCGGCGCCTTCCACATCGGCATGCGCAGCCTGAACCGTCCGGTGGAGGAGGTGAAGGACACAATCCGCAGCGAAACGGACGGCTTCGTCGACGAACCCCTGGTGGAGATGCTGGCGACCGAGGCGCCGCGCGCCGTCGACTGGCTGCGCCGCCAGGGGATCCGCTTCATGAAGGCGGGGCCGCGCGACTGGCAGGACACCGTGCTGGCGCCGCCGGCCCTGCCGCAGCCGGGATTGAACTGGGAGGGCAGGGGCGGCGACACGCTGCTGCGCACGCTGGGCGCCGCCCTGGAAAAGCGCGGCGGCAGCATCCACCGCGGCGTGCGTGCCCGCGACCTGACGATGGAGGATGGCCGCTGCGTCGGGCTGCAGGCCGACCGGAACGGCGGGACGCTGACGGTGGAGGCCCGGGCGGTGGTCATCGCCGACGGCGGTTTCCAGGGCGACCCGGACCTCGTGCGCACCCTCGTCTCCCCGGTTCCCGAAGCGGTGCGCCAGCGCGGCGCCGGCACCGGCGGCGGCGACGGTCTGCGGATGGCCGTCCAGGCCGGCGCGGCCCTGCGCGGCACGCCCTATGTCTACGGCCACATCCTGTGCCAGGATGCGCTCACCAATGACAGGCTGTGGCCCTACCCCTGGCTCGACGAGATCGTGATGGCCGGGCTGGTGGTGGACCGGAGCGGCGCGCGGGTCGTCGACGAGGGCCGCGGCGGCGTCCATGTCACCAACATGATCGCCAAACTGGACGACCCGCTGGGGGCGACGGTGATCTTCGACCGGCCGATCTGGGACGGGCCGGGAACCGAATCGATCATCCCGGCGAATCCGCACCTTCCCCGCGTCGGCGGCACACTCATCGAGGCCGACACGCTGGAGGGGCTGGCGGAAAAGCTCGGCATCCCGGCGGACCGGCTGGTGGCGACGGTGGCCGCCTACAATGCCGCGGTGGACGGTGGCGCCACCGCCGGCCTCACGCCGCCGCGCAGCACCGGCCGCGCGCGTCCCTTCCCGGTCCGCAAGGCGCCGTTCCAGGCGATCCGTCTGGTCGCCGGCATGACCTACACCATGGGCGGCATTGCCATCGACGACCGCAGCCGGGTCCGGCGCGAGGACGGCACGGCGATCGGCGGCCTGTTCGCCGCCGGGGCGACCACCGGCGGGCTGGAGGGCGGCGACGCCATCGGCTATGTCGGCGGCCTGACCAAATCGTCGGTCACCGGCCTGCGGGCTGCCGAGACCGCCGCCGCCGAGCTTGGCGGGAGCGGGAGCAGGGGCGGGGTGGGGCGGTGAGGCCGGATATGGAAAGCGCTCCCGCCGCCGACCCCTCCGCCGGGACGCCGCTTCTGTGCCGGCCGGTCGCCCTGCGCGGAACGACGCTGCGCAACCCCATCGTCATCTCGCCGATGTGCCAGTATTCGGCGGTGGATGGCGAGGCCGGCGACTGGCACCGGGTCCATCTCGGTCGCTTCGCCATGGGCGGGGCCGGCATGGTGATGGTCGAGGCGACGGCGGTGACCGAACAGGGCCGGATCACGCCCGGCGATCTCGGCCTGTGGGACGACCGCCAGATCCCCGGCCTGCGCGGCATCGCCGCGATGCTGACGGCCCTCGGGGCGGTGCCCGGCATCCAGCTCGGCCATGCCGGGCGCAAGGCGGCCAGCCAACGGCCCTGGCAGGGGCACGGCCCGCTCGGCGCCGCCGACGCGGCGCGCGGGGAGCCGCCCTGGCCGGTCGTCGGCCCCAGCCCGCTGCCGGTCGCCGACGGCTGGCAGCTGCCGGCGGAACTGGACCGCGCCGGCCTCGCCGCCCTGGTCGAGGCATGGCGCGGCGCGGCGACGCGGGCGCTGGAGGCCGGGTTCGAGGTGGTGGAGCTGCATTGCGCCCACGGCTACCTGCTGCACCAGTTCCTGTCGCCGCTCGCCAACCGGCGCACCGACGGCTATGGCGGCGATCTGGCGGGGCGCTGCCGCTTCCCGCTGGAGGTGGCGGCGGCGGTGCGGGCGGTCTGGCCGGCCGACCGGCCGATGTTCGTCCGCATCTCGGCGACCGACTGGATCGACGGCGGCTGGACTATCGAGGACAGCGTCGCCTTCAGCCGCGACCTGAGGGACCTCGGGGTCGACGTGATCGACTGCTCCTCCGGCGGCATGACCGGGGTGTCGGCCACCGCGGCGGCGATTCCGCGCCATCCCGGCTTCCAGGTTCCCTTCGCCGGGCGGATCCGGCGGGAGGCCGGGATCGCGACCATGGCGGTCGGCCTGATCCTCGACGGCCGGCAGGCGGAGGCGATCCTGCGCGACGGGCAGGCCAACCTCGTCGCCATCGGGCGGGAGGCGCTGGCCGATCCCAACTGGCCGCTGCATGCCCGGCAGCAGCTGTGCGGCGGCGGATTCGACGGCTGGCCGGAGCAGGCCGGCTGGTGGCTGGCCCGGCGGGCGCGGGCGCTCGACCGCAGGCCGGACTGACGGCCCCGCCGGAGGCGCGGCAACCGAAACAACGGGACAGGCGGCGGACCGGCGTGCTCCTCACGGCGCGGCGCCGGTGGCCGCCCTATTGGGAAGGCACCGACATGAGCGACATCGTCGTCCGCGAAGAGACGGACATCGTGGTGGTGGGCGGCGGCGGCTCCGGCCTGACCGCCGCCATCTTTGCCCGCCGGGAAGGCGCACGGGTGGTCCTGCTGGAGAAGCACACCGAGTTGCGCGGCAGCACCGGCCTGTCGATCGGCTCGATCACCGCCACCGGCACTCCCCACCAGCGCCGGGCCGGCATCGCCGACGATCCCCAGGCCCATTTCGAGGATATGGGGAAGTTCGCCGCCAAGCTCGCCGGCGACCGCGCCGCCGCCGCCGACAACGAGGAACTGCGGCGTATCCTGGTGGAGAATGTCCCGGCCAGCGTCGACTGGCTGATGTCGCTGGGGGTGACCTTCTACGGCCCGATGCCGGAGCCGCCGCACCGGCAGCCGCGTATGCACAATGTGCTGCCCAACTCGCGCGCCTACATCTATTTCGTGGCGCGCGAGGCACGGCGCGTCGGCGTCGACGCCCGGGTCGAGGCGACGGTCGAGCGGCTGCTGGTGGAGGACGGCCGCGTCGTCGGCGTGGCGGCGCGGATCGCCGGCCGCGTCCACGAGCTGCGCGCCCGCCGCGCGGTCATCCTTGCGACCGGCGACTATTCGTCGAGCCCGGACTGGAAGCGGCGCTTCAACCCGGCGGTGGCCGAGGTGGACGGCGTGAACACGACCAATGTCGGCGACGGACACCGGTTCGGCGAGGAGCTTGGCGCCGAGGTGAGGTTCGGGGAGATCATCTACGGCCCGAACCTGCGCTTCATGCCGCCGGACAAGCCCAGCATCCTGCTGCGCCTGCCGCCGCACCGGCTGCTGACCGGCGCCATGCGCATGGCGCTGGAGACGCTGCCGACCTGGCTTCTGCGTCCCTTCATCCTGTCCTTCGTCACCACCTATCTCAGCCCCGAGCCGTCGCTTTTCCGCGAGGGGGCGATCCTGGTCAACAAGCGGGGCGAGCGTTTCGCCGACGAGCTGGACCGCCCGAACTACGCCCTGGCCGAACAGCCCGGCAAGGTCGGCTACATCGTCTTCGACGACGAGGTGGCGCGCAGGTTCGGCAAGTGGCCGCATTTCATCTCGACCGCTCCCGGCGTCGCCTATGCCTATCTCCAGGATTACCGGCGGACGCGGCCGGACCTCTACCACCGCGGCCGGACGATCCAGGAGCTGGCGGCCTCCATGGGGGTGCCCGCCGCCGCGCTGGGCGGGGCGGTCGCCGCCCACAACGCCGCGCCCGGCGGGCGGCCCGTCATCGGCAAGGGACCGTACCATGCGCTGGGCCCGGTCAAGAGCTGGATCATCCTGACCGACGGCGGCCTGACGGTGAACCGCAACCATCAGGTGACGCGCGGCGACGGGCAGGCGATCCCCGGACTCTATGCCGTCGGATCGGTCGGGCAGGGCGGCCTGCTGCTGGAAGGGCACGGCCATCATCTGGCCTGGGCCTTCACCTCGGGACGGCTGGCCGGCGCCCATGCCGCCGTGCATCATGGTGATTCCACTGGCGTCGCCGCCCCTCCCCAGGGCCGCGCCAGGGATCCGGTGACGGAGGCACAAGCGGGCCGCTAGGACCCGCGTGTCACCCGGGCGTCACGCGCCCGCCACCGCCGGGCCGGGCGGGACGCGGCCGAGCGCCGCGGCGTCGAGGCGCCGGTCGTGCAGTGCGCTGGCCACCAGCACGGAGTCGGCGCCGTGCGCGGCGAGCGCGTCCAGATCCGTGGCATCGCGCACGCCGCCGGCCGCCCATACCCGCAGCCCCGGGCGGAGCGCCGCCAGCGCCGCGATCCGCTCCAGATCGGGCCCCTCTCCCGATCCGACGCGGTCGAGCGTCATGGCGATCACCCGCGCCGGCCACAGGTCCGCCCGCTCGTGCAGGACCGCCGGCCCCAGGGGTCGGCCCTGGCGGATGTCGAGCGACAGCGCCACCCGGTCGGCCCCCGCCATCGCCATCGCCGCCTCCAGCGCATCGGTGCCGGTCTGGCTTTCGCTGCCGATCACCAGATGGCCGATCCCGGCATCGAGCCAGCGGCGGCAGTCGCCGGGCGTCGCCAGCCCGGCATCCACCCAGAAGGCGACCTCCGGCCAGCGCGCCTGGAGTGCCGCCACGGCCGTCCGGTGGTCGCCACTACCCCGGATGGCGTCGAGATCGGCGACGTAGCACGCCCGGAAGGGATGCAGCGCCAGAAGCGCGCCCACGATATCCTCGGGAACGGCGCCGGCGGTCAGGCTGCTGTCGATCGGGCGGTAGCGGTCGCGCTCTCCCCGCCGGGCATGAACCACCTGTGCGCCCAGCAGGTCGATGACGGGAATGACGTCCATGAGGCGAGGCTTTCATCGGGTTCTGGTCTGTGAATACGTCACCGGCGGCGGCCTGTCCAACGCGCCGCTGCCGACCGGCCTGATGGCGGAGGCCGAGGCGATGGTCGACGCCCTGGCCGGTGACCTCGCCATGCTGGACGGAGTGCAGGTCGTGCTGTGCCGGGACAGCCGTCTTCCGCCGCCCGCCGTCCTGTCCTCCGCCCCTCCCGGCCGGGTCGCCCTGTTCCCGGTGGAGCCGGGCGAGGATGCCGACGCACGCTGGCGCGACGCGGCCGGCGGCTGCGATGCGGTCTGGCCCATCGCGCCGGAATGCGACGGGCTGCTCGGCCGGGTGACGGCGCTGTTCCGCGCCACCGGCCGCCCGGTGGTGGCCTGCGCGCCCGACGCGGTGGTGGTCGCCTCCTCCAAGATCGCGACGGCGGCGCGGCTGGCCGCCCACGGCATCGCGACCATTCCGACCGTTCTTCTCGGCGACCCGCCGCCTGCAGCAGCCCGCCATGTGGTGAAGCCGGACGACGGCGCCGGCTGCCTCGACACCTTCATAGTCGATGGCATAGTCGACGACATCGCCGGCTGGCGGCCCCCGGCTCCCGGCCGCTGGATCGTCCAGCCCCTGGTCGAGGGGGAGGCGTGCAGCTTCTCCATGCTGGTCGGCGGCGCCGGGGCGGTGCGCTTGCTCGCCTGCAACCGGCAGGCGGTTACGGCCGCTGCCGGGCGCTTCACCTTCCATGGCGTCGAGGTGGGCGCGCGGGAGGATCGCCGGGCCGTCTGGGAACCGCTGGCGCGGTCGGTCGCCGCCGCCATTCCGGGGCTGCGCGGCTATGTCGGCGTCGATCTGATCGACCGGCCGGCCGGCCCGGAGTCGAATGGCCAAGAGTCGAATGGCCCGGTGGTGGTGGAGGTCAATCCGCGGCTGTCCGTCGGCTATTGCGGACTGTCGCGGGTGCTGGGCCGGAACCCGGCCGCCGACATCCTCGAGCTGTTCATCCCCGACCTGTTCGACGGTGACGGCGCCGGAGGCGGGACATGACCAACATGATCGGCTGGGACATCGGCGGCGCGCATCTGAAGGCTGCCTGGGTGGAGGACGGCCGTCTGCGCGAGGCGGTGCAGGTGCCGTGCCGCCTGTGGCAGGGGCTGGGCGAACTGGACGCCGCGCTGGCGGCGGCGCTGGCCCGCCTGCCCCCGGACGCCGGCCATGCGGTGACCATGACCGGCGAGCTGGTCGACCTGTTCGACGACCGCGCCCAGGGCGTCCACACCCTGATCGACCGCATCTGCGCCGCCCTGCCGGGCCGCCGGCTGCGGATCTATGCCGGCCGGCGCGGGCTGCTGGCGCCGGACGAGGCGCGCGGCCATGCGATGGAGGTCGCCTCCGCCAACTGGATGGCGAGCGCCGAGGTCGTCGCCCGGTTCCTGCCCTCGGCCCTGCTGGTGGACATGGGCAGCACCACCACCGACATCGTTCCCGTCCGCGACGGGGCCGTCGCCGCCCGCGGCGTCACCGATCACCAGCGGATGGCGGTGGAGGAACTGCTCTACACCGGCCTCACCCGCACGCCGGTGATGGCGATGGAGCGCACCGCGCTGATCGCGGGGGAGCGGCTGCCGATGATGGCGGAGTATTTCGCCACCAGCGCCGACCTCCATCGGGTGCTGGGCTGCCTGGACGAGGCCGCGGACCAGCATCCCGCCGCCGACAACGGGCCGAAGACGGTGGAGGCCAGCATCCGCCGCCTTGCCCGCATGGTCGGGCACGACGCCGCCGATTTCGCCCCGGCGGTCTGGCGGGCGATGGCGCGCGACCTGACCGAGCGGCAGGTGCGCCGCATCCATGATGCCGCCGAACGGGTGATCTCCGCCATGGACCCGCCGCTGCCGGAGGATGCGCCGGTGGTCGGGGCCGGGGTGGGGAGGGCGGTCGCCGCCACGGTGGCCGCAAGGCTGGGCCGCCCCTGCCGCGAGTTCGCCGAATTGGTGGGCGCTCCGGGCCTGGGCTGGGTGAGCGGCTGCGCCCCCGCCGCCGCCATGGCCCTGCTCGGCTGGCGGCCGGATAAAAATTGAGAATCTTTCGCATTTCATCCTGAGGCTGGAGGCCCGCCCGTTCGTCTGAGGGGAAAGGGCGCGGGTTCCTGCGGAGAGGATTGAGATGAGCGCTGGCAAGTCGCGCACGCGGCTGTGGTTCCTGTGGCATTCCTGGCTGGCGATGCCGATCTGGGCCTTCCTGTTCTTCATCTGCCTGACCGGCACCATCGCCGTGGTCAGCACCGAGATCACATGGCTGGTCGACCCGTCGATGCGGGCGTCGGGCGGGGGCGAGCCCCTGCCGCCGAGCGCGCTGATCGCCGCGGCCGAGGCAGCGGCGCCGGGCGGGCGGGTGAGTTCGCTGAACTGGGGTGGATCCCACATGGCGGTGGGCGCCGACATGGCGATGCCCGACGGCACCTTCACCACCGCCTGGGTCAACCCGGTCAGCGGCGTGGTGCAGGGGATATCCTCCGGCGCTTCGTTCCGCCAGTTCATCCGCGCGCTGCATGGCTGGCTGATGACCTATCCGACCGGCTGGTATCTGGTGACGCTGCTGGCGATCCCGCTGGTTGGGTCGCTGATCACCGGGCTGGTGGTCTACAAGCGCTTCTGGAAATCCTTCTACCAGCCGCGCATCCGCTGGAACCAGGCGCCGCGCGTGATGTGGGGCGACCTGCACCGCGTCGCCGGCACCTGGTCGATCTGGTTCATCGCCGTCATCGCCGTCACCAGCCTGTGGTTCCTGATCTACATCGCGCTGTTCCATCTCGGCATCGGGCTGGGCGGCAGCAAGGCGCCGGTGATGGTCGCGCGCGACGGCATCCCGGTGACGGCGACCGCGCCGAAGGTCGATGCCGACGCCATCGTGGCGTCCGCCATGGCGGCGTTGCCCGACATGCGGCTGCGCTACATGCGGCTGCCGAACACCGCCTACGACACGGCGTCGGTCATCGGCTCCAGCGGGCAGGTGCCGCTCTTGCCCGACATCCTGCGCATCGACCCCTACACCGCCGAGGTGATGGCGGTGGAAGGCGGGCTGGACGGCGCGTCGGGCGTCGAGCTGACCCGCACCATCATGCGGGCGCTGCACACCGGCGATTTCGGTGGCCTGCCGGTCAAGCTGGTCTGGTTCGCCTTCGGGTCGCTGATGACCCTGCTGGTGTTCAGCGGCATGCTGATCTGGATGAAGCGGACGGCGCGGGCCACCGTCGAGGCGGTGCGCGGGCTCAAGCTGGCGAGGGGCTCGTCCAATGCGTAGGCTGTGGCAGCGCGGCAAGTTCCATCTCAGCGCGCTGATGCTGCTGGTGCCGCTTCCCTTCCTGCCCAACTATTTCAGCCCGAAGCCGATCTTCGCCCCGCCCGAGATCCGGCGGGATCTGACCGCCGGTGCCTTCCCCCTCCGGCTCGTCACCTACGACGAGGCGCCCCATTGGGGCGGGAACGGCGAGCGGATGAAGGAGTACCGCATCCATCTCCGCCCGGCCGACATCGACAGGGTGCGCGGCGTCTTCCTGCGCGTCGGCAAGCCGCGCAACCTGCGCGCCGCGGGCGCGCTCGGCTTCGGCAACCCGTATGAACGCGAAGCCGAGGTGGCGGTGCCGGCCGAGCCCGCCGGAACGGAGGAGCTGTGGGTGACGGTCGAGGACTGGAACGGGCAGGTGCATCAGGCATCGACCCCGCTGGCCGGTTTCCTGGGAGGCAAGTGATGAATCCGCGTCTTTTCAGTCTGGCGGCCGGGCTCGCCCTGGCCGCCCTGTTCCCCGCCGCAACCGCCCATGCCCATTACCCGGTCTGCGAATGCCGGATGGCGGACGGCCAGACCGTGGTCTGCACCGGCGGATTCTCCGACGGATCGAAGGCACCCGGCGTGGTGCTGGACGTCATCGCCTATGACGAGCAGGTGCTGGTCAAGGGCAGGCTGGGGGCGGATTCGACCCTGTCCTTCCCGCGCCCGGCCCAGGATTTCTACGTCCTGTTCGACGCTGGTCCCGGCCATACGGTCGAGATCGAGCACAGCGCCATCAAATAGGGCCTCCGTCCCATGCATCACCAGATCGTCCGCCGCGCGGGGGCCGAGCGCGAAACCCTGTGGGTCCTGCTCGCCGCCGGCCTGATCCTCGCATCCGCCGCCACCGTGGCCGGGCTGCGGTCCGCACCGGAGGTGGAAGCGCCGCCGGTCGCCGGCCAGCTCGACTCCCGCACCGGCCTGACCGCCGCCGAACAGGGACTCCACGCCGACCTCAAGGCGGCGGCGGCGGAGATCGCCGACCTGCGGCGCACCGGCGGACAGGCGCCGGCCCCGGCCGAACTGGCCGCCCAGGCCCTGCCGCCCTTCGCCGCCGACCCCAGCGCGGCGGCGCGCGGCGGCCATGCCTGGACCCTGGCCGAAGCCGGCGGGACCGTAGCCTATGCCGGCATTTCCACCCAGCCTGCGACGGCGGGATCCCTGGTCCTGCTGCTGGACGGGCATAGCGACAGCCATGCCCCCGGGATTTGGCTGAAGCGCGCCGCCGAGGCGCCGCCCGCCCGCCTCGACGAGGCGTCGCTGGCCGCCGCCGGCTGGAAGCGCATCACCTCCACCTTCACCGCCGGTGTGACCCGATGACCGTCCCGACGAACCGCCGCCGCTTCCTCGCCGCCGCGCTGGCGGCCGGCGCCTTCGCCACCGGCATCCTGCCCGCGAACGCCCGTGCGGACGTGCCGGCCGGGCGCCGCCGCTTCGGCGTCACCCTGCATCCCTACTATTCCTACGTCGCCAACGTCGTCGGCGATCTGGCCGAGGTGGTGCCGATCATTCCCGCCGGCTTCAACCCGCACGCCTACGAACCGCGCCCGGAGGACATCCAGCGCATCGGCAGCCTCGACGCCATCGTGCTGAACGGCATCGGCCACGACGATTTCGCCGGCCGGATGATCGCCGCCTCGTCCAGGCCCGCCCTGCCGGTGGTCGAGGCCAACGCCGACGTGCCGCTGCTGCCCGCCGCCGGCTCGGCGGCGCGCGCGTCGGGCAAGGTGGTCAATCCGCACAGCTTCCTGTCCATCACCGGCTCGGTGCTCCAGGTCGCTACCATCGCCCGCGAGCTTGGGCGGCTCGATCCCGCCAACGCCGACGCCTATGCCGCCAACGCCCGCGCCTATTCCCGCCGGCTGCGCCAGCTGCGGGCCGACGCCCTGGCCAAGCTGGCGAACAAGCTGGCTTCGGCCGGCGGCACCAGCCTGCGCGTCGCCACCATCCACGGCGCCTACGACTATCTGCTGCGTGAGTTCGGGCTGGAGGTCTCCGCCGTTGTCGAGCCGGCCCATGGCATCGAGCCCAGCCCGGCGCAGCTTGCCGAGACCATCGCGACGATGCGCCGGCTCGACGTGCAGGTGATCTTCTCGGAGCTGAACTTCCCCAGCGCCTATGTCGAGACGATCCGCCGCGAGACCGGCATCCGGCTCTACGCCTTCTCCCACATCTCGCACGGCGACTACGCCGCCGACCAGTTCGAGCGCGAGATGGCCCGCAACATGGACACGCTGGTGCAGGCGATGGTGGAGGCCAAGCCGTGACCGGCTGCTCCATGACGGGCCGCTCCACGATCGGTCGCGGTCCCGGCATCCTGTTCGACCGGGTCGACCTGACGCTCGGCCGCACCGCCATCCTGGAACAGGTCTCGCTCACCGTCGCCCCCGGCGCGGTGCATGCGGTGGTCGGCCCCAACGGCGGCGGCAAGTCGTCGCTGATCCGCGCCCTGCTCGGTCAGGCGCCGCACCGCGGCATGATCCGGCTCGACTGGCCGGGCGAGGCGCCCGGCACCGTCGCCTATGTGCCGCAGGCGGTCGAGTTCGACCGCGGCCTGCCGTTGACGGTCGAGGATTTCCTGGCGGTGCTGTGCCAGCGCCGTCCCGCCTTCCTGGGGCCGGACCGGCGGATGGGCTATGGCGAGGCGCTGGCCCGCGTCGGCATGGCCGGCAAGGAGCGCCGCCGCTTCGGCGCCCTGTCGGGCGGCGAGCGCCAGCGCGTCCTGCTCGCCCAGGCGCTGATCCCGGCACCCGACCTGATCATCCTCGACGAGCCGATGACCGCGCTCGACGAGGCCGGCGTCGCCATCTTCGAAGCCCTGCTGGCCGAACTGGCCGCCGCCGGCACCACCATCCTGTGGGTCGAGCACGATCTCGCCCAGGTCCGCCGGCTGGCGACGCGGGTGTCGGGGCTGAACCGGCGCGTGCTGTTCGACGGCCCGCCGATGGAGATGCTGTCGCCCGAACGGGTGCTCGACCTGTTCTCCGCCGTTCCCCGCCAGCGGGCGGAGGCGGCCGCCGGCGAACCCGCGGCCCGGAGGATCGCGTCATGAGCTTCGAGACCCTGCGGACCCTGGTCCAGGGCTGGGCCGGGGCCGGGCTGCTGCCCGCCGGCCTGACCCATGGCTTCCTGGTCAACGCGCTGCTGTCCGGTCTGGTCATCGGCCCGGTGCTGGGCGGGCTCGGCACGCTGGTGGTGACCAAGCGGCTGGCCTTCTTCTCCGAGGCGGTCGGCCACGCGGCGCTCACCGGCGTCGCCATCGGCATCCTGGTGGGGGAGCCCTACACCGGCCCCTATGCCAGCCTGTTCGGCTATTGCCTGCTGTTCGCGCTGCTGGTGAACTACACGCGCAACCGCAGCAACCTGACCTCCGACACGCTGATCGGCGTCTTCCTGTCGGTGTCGCTGGCGCTCGGGGCCAGCCTGCTGCTGATCCTGGCCAGCCGGGTCAACATCCATATCCTGGAGAATGTGCTGTTCGGCTCGGTGCTGACGGTGGACGACCGCGACCTCACCGTCCTGCTGGCGGTGGCGCTCGGCGTGACCGCAGTGATGCTGCCGCTGTTCAACCGGCTGCTGCTGGCCAGCTTCAACCCGGCGCTGGCGCGGGTGCGCGGCGTTCCGGTGAAGGGGCTCGACTATCTGTTCATCGTGCTGGTGACGGTGGTCACCGTCGCGTCGGTCAAGATCATCGGTGCCATCCTGGTCGGCGCCCTGCTGGTGATTCCCGCCGCCGCCGCGCGCGTCGTCGCGACGTCGCTGCGCGGCTTCTTCCTGCTGTCGGTCGCCTTCGCCAGCGTGGCGGCCGTCGCAGGCATCCTGCTGCCGGTGCAGCTGGCGCTGCCGGTGCCGTCGGGCGGCGCCATCATCCTGGCGGCCGGCCTGCTGTTCCTGGGCGCGTTGCTGGTGCGTCTGGTCATGAGGGGGGAAGAATGATGAGGCGCATGACGGTCGCAGCGCTCCTGCTGCTGGCGATGTCGCAGGCGGTGCCGGAAGCGTCGGCCGAAACGGTGCTTGCCGGCCACCCGGTCACCGCCGGGCTGGCCCAGGCGCTGACCCGGGGGACCGGGGTGACGGTCGAGGCGGTGGTGCCGTCCGCCATCCCGATGGGGCGCCAGCATGCCTTCCTCGCCGGGCGTGGCGAGGCCAAACTCGTCGAGGCGGCGCGCAAGGCCGACGCGGTGCTGACCCTGCGCTCGGTCTGGGCGGAGGATCCGCTCTATCCGCTGGCGCGGCGCGCCAACATCCGTCTCGTCGAGGTCGATGCCGCCCGTCCGGTGGACGGCGCGCTGCCGGGCATCGCGCTGCGCGACGGCGCAGCCTTCCCCTGGCTCGGCATCGCCAATGCCGGCCGCATGGCCGACATCCTGGCCGCCGACCTGCGGCGCCTGTATCCGGACAGCGCCATCGCCATCGACGCCAACCTTGCCGGGGTGAAGCGCGGGCTGCTGGCGCTGTCCTCGACCTCCGCGCAGGCGTTCGCAGCGCTGCCCGACCCGTCGGTGGCGGCGCTGTCCGACCGTTTCGCCATGCTCGCCGCCGATCTCGGGCTCGACCTGCGCAAGGTCTGGATCCGCGACGACCGCGACTGGACGCCGGAGCGTCTGGCCGAACTGACCGCCTTCCTCAAGGCCGGGCGCATCCCGGCGGTGCTGCACCACCGCCAGCCGGCGGCGGAGATCGTCAAGGCCGTCGCCGACGGCGGCGCCCGCCTGATCGTGATCGACAGCCTGGAGAGCGGCCCGCCCGTCGCCATCGATGCCGCGCTGGGGCGGATCGCCGGCCAGCTCGAAGCCGGCCTGCGCTGAGTGTCGCAAAGGCGCGCCGGAAGGCCGGTCCGGTTCCGCCGAAAAACCCCCGACATCATGACGTCCGCCATCGGCCGGCTCCTCACCCCGCTTCCGAAAAGTATTTTCCGGAGGTCGATGTATAGATTGCGAACCATTCTCATTCGTGGTTAGGACTGGATCTCCGATGGATCGATGGAACGGGTTCGCCGAGGTCATGGCTGAAAGAGACCGGTCTTCCCTGTTGGGGCTGCTGCTCGTCCATTATGAGGAGATGACCGGCCATCTGGCGCGGCGTCTCGGGTCGCTCTGCCTTGCCGAGGATGTCGTGCAGGACACCTATCTGCGCCTGCGCAGCCTGGCCGCCGTGCCGGAGATCGACAACCCGCGCTCCTACCTGTTCCGCATGGCGGACAACATCGCGCTCGACCGCATGCGGGCGGAGACCCGGCGGGGCCGCCGCTTCGCCCCGGCCGAACTGGGAGTCGACCGTCCGCTGGAGGAGCCGGATGCGGAAGCCACGCTTGAGCACAAGCAGCGGCTCGAACGGCTGAGCCGGGCGTTGGCCGAACTGCCGCCGCGCTGCCGCGAGGTGTTTCTGCTTCACAAATTCGACGGATTGAGCCATGCCGACATCGCCGTGCGCCTGGGCATCTCGCGCAGCATGGTGGAGAAGCATGTGATGAAGGCCCTGGCCCACTGCCGCGACCGGCTGGCGCTGTGATGGACCGCGACGCGCGCGATGAGGCGCTGGCATGGTTCGTCCGCCTGCAATCCGGCGACGCGGACGCGGCCGACCGCGCGGCCTTCGCCGATTGGCTGGCCCGTGATCCGGCCAATCGGCACGAGTATGACCGGCTGTCGGGGGTGTGGGCCGATCTCGGCCGCGTGCCGGACCCGCGCCGGCCAGTCGGCGGAGGCCGCGCTGCTCCGACGCGGCGCCGGTTCCTGTCGTTCGGCGCCTTGGGCGTGGGCGGAGCCGCGGCCTGCGCCGCCGGGCTGGGCGCGGCGGTGGTCCTGACCGGCTGGCCGGGCGAGGTCCGTACCGGAACCGGCGAGCGCCGGTCGCTGGCGCTGGCCGACGGTTCGGCCGTCGACCTCGACGCCGGCAGTGCGCTCGCCGTTGATTTCTCCGCCGCGGAGCGCCGGGTGCGCCTGATCGAGGGGCGTGCGCGCGTCGCCGCCGCGCCCGATCCGGGAAGACCTTTCGTCGTCGCCTGCGCCGACGGCATCGTCACCATGGTGGAGGCCACCGTTGTCGTGCACCGCCAGCCGGACAGCGTGGTGGTGGCCGTCGAAAAAGGGACGGCGACGCTGGCGGCGGCAGGCCGTCCGCCGGTCCGCCTCGCCGCCGGGGAGTGCCGCGCCTACGGCCCCGACGGACCCGGTCCCCTGCTGCGCGACGGCGTGGCGGCGGAGACGGCGTGGCGGCAGGGACGGCTGGTCTTCCAGGGGCAGCCGCTCGATGCGGTGGTCGCCGACCTCAACCGCTACCACCCCGCCCGCATCCTGCTGTGGGACCGTCCGCTCGCCGCCCTGCGGGTCGACGGCAGCGTCGACGTCGGGCGCCCGGATGCCGCGCTCAATGCGATCATCCGCACTTTGCCCGTGCGCACGCTGCGCCCTTTTCCCGGACTGGTCATCATCCGTTCCGTCTAGCCGGTTCGTCGGAGTTTTTTTCGAAAAGGAGGTGAGGAGCCAACCTTCGGCCGACGTCCTGACTCACCGAAAGGCAAATGCAACTCATTCGCATTTAATTGGGGGCTCGGTGATGGTTGGTTCGGTGATCGTCGGTACAGGGGCGCGCTTGGCGGGACGGGCAATCGGCCGGACCGGCTGCAGGCCGGTTCTGATGGGGATTCTTCTGGCGTCGACCGCGCTGCACGGCGCCTCGGCGGCAACCGCGACGGCGGGCGCGCCGGCAGCGCAAGTGGCGCAGCAGGGCGGCACGGTGGCTTTCGCCATCCCTGCCGGTCCCTTGCCGGGCGTGCTGGCCGCCTATGGCCAGGCCGCCGGGCTTCAGATTCTCTACCCGACGGAGATCGCGCAGGGAGTCTCCTCCCCTGGCGTGACGGGGACCATGGCCCCGCGCGAGGCGCTGGTGCGGCTGCTGGCGGGGACCGGCCTGACCGCGCGCTTCGCCGATGCCGACACGGTGACGCTGGAGAAACCGGTGGCCGGCGCCGCCGGTGCGGTGATGCTCGATCCGATGACGGTCCAGGGCGCCGTTTCCGGCGACCGCGGCCGCAGCGAGGGAACCGGCTCCTACGCCGCCGCCGGACCGTCGACCAGCGCGACCAAGCTCGACCTGACGCTGCGCGAGACGCCGCAATCGGTCAGCGTCATGACCCGCCAGCGGATGGACGACCAGGGTCTGAACGAGATCCGGGACGTCCTCGACCAGACCGTCGGGGTGTCGCGGATGCAGTCCGGCGCGCTGGGCACCGACAGTGAGGAAATCTACGCGCGCGGCTTTGCCGTCAACAATTACCAGGTCGACGGCATTCCCCGTTCGACGGTGTACGGCTTCGGCGACAGCATCTCCGACATGGCGCTGTTCGACCGCGTCGAGGTGGTGCGCGGGGCGGCCGGCCTGCTGAACGGCGTCGGCGATCCCTCCGCTGCCGTCAATCTCGTCCGCAAGCGCCCGACCCCGACCGTCCAGGGCTATGTCCAGGGGCAGGGCGGCTCCTGGAACCGCTACCGCGGCGAAGCCGACCTCTCCGGCCCGCTGGTCGAGAACGGCCGGTTGCGTGGCCGCGTCGTCGGCGCCTACCAGGACGGCGACAGCTTCATCGACCGGCTGCACGAACGCAAGAAGGTGCTCTACGGGGTTCTGGAGGCCGACGTCACCGACGACACGCTGTGGACCGTCGGGGTGGAATACCAGAAGCACAAGTCGGACAACGCCTCGCGCTCCGGCTTTCCGCTGTTCTACGCCGACGGCACGAAGACCGATTTCGGGCGCTCCTACAACAGCGGTGCCGACTGGGCCTATTTCACCCATGACAACCTGACCGTCTTCTCCGACGTGAAGCACCGGTTCGCCAACGGCTGGACGGCGACGCTCAACGTCGAGCACAGCACGCGCGAATATGACGGCCTGATCGGCTACGGCGTGCGCGGCAGCCTCAACCGCGACGGCACCGGCATGGGGATCTGGCCCGGCCGCTGGAATTCGACGCTGCAGCAGACCTCCATCAACGCCGACGTGACCGGCCCGTTCGAGCTGTTCGGGCGCAAGCACGACCTGATGGCCGGCATCGGCGGCTATTACGCCAAGCGCAGCGGCCTCGACTATCCGCTCTGGTTCATCGACGGCTACGACACCTCGATCTCCAACTACTTCACCTGGAACGGCCGGATCGCCGAGCCGACGCTGAACCCGACCGGCTGGTCGCAGACCAACGAACGCCAGATGGCGGCCTATCTCGCCACGCGGCTGCGGCCGACCGATGCCCTGTCGGTCATCCTCGGCAGCCGCATCAGCCGCTGGGAGCAGAGCGAGGAGAGCCACCCGGACGGCGCCGCGGGGACCGCGACGAAGCGGTCGGAGAACGGCGTGTTCACCCCCTATGCCGGCATCGTCTACGACCTGACCGACATTTGGTCGGTCTATGGCAGCTACACCAGCATCTTCAAGCCGCAGGACTATAAGAACGTCAGCGGCCAGACCCTCGATCCCATCGACGGCGACGCCTATGAGGCCGGCGTCAAGGCCGAGTTCCTCGGCGGCCGTCTGACCGCCAGCGCCGCGGTGTTCCTGATCCAGCAGGACAATCTGGCGGTCGCCGACAGCGGCCGTTTCACCCCCGACGGCGGGCAGGCCTACAAGGCGGCCAAGGGTGCGAAGAGCAAGGGGTTCGAGTTGGAGCTGACCGGCGAGGCGATGCCCGGCTGGCAGGTCGGCGGCGGCTTCGCCCATACCTCCGTCAAGGATGCCAGCGGCCAGCGGCTGCTGACCTACGTGCCGCGCGACACGCTGAAGATGTTCACCACCTACCGGCTGCCGGGGGCCTGGGACCGGCTGACCGTCGGCGGCAATGTGAAATGGCAGGGCGAGATCTACAACGGCAGCGGCAGCCGCCGGTCCGAGCAGGGCAGCTACGCGGTGGTCGACCTGATGACCCGCTATCAGGTGACCGAGAAGGTCGCGGCGACGCTGAACGTCAACAACCTGTTCGACAAGAAATACATGACCAGCATCCAGAGCAACGGATATTACGGCGAGCCGCGCAACGTTCTGCTGTCCCTGCGCGCCACCTGGTGACGGAGGGCTGCCGGCCGGCCGGGCGGGGACGCCCGGCCGCGTTCGCCCGGCTGCGACCCCGGCGCCCATCGCCACCGGGCGTTCCCTGTGCTGAAATCGGCCTTCGTTTCGTCCTGGCGGCGGTGGGGATGACCTTCCCGCCGGCCGTCCGTGAAGGCCCTTCATGTTCCGTCACTCGCTGGCCCGCCTCGTCCTGGTGCTGCAATGGACCGCCATCCTGGCGGTGGTGGGCATCACCTTCCTGCTGGCCGGCCGGGAATGGCTGGCCTATGCCGATGCCGGCCGCATCGTCGGGCTGACGCGGGCCGACCGCGTGCTCTTTACCGCGACCGCCGGCATCCGGTTCGAGAACGGCGTGACCGGGGTAGCGGTGCTGACGCTCGACGACCCCGCGGCGGCGGTGGAGGAGTCCTACCGGAAGGTCGACGGCTATTATCGCGACGCCGTCCTCTCCGTCGCCGAGGCCGACTTCGAGGGGCGGGACGCGCTGCTCGCCGCGGCGCGCGACGCCCATGACACGCTGGCCGACCGGCGCCCCATGCTCGACGCGCTGCTGGCGCAGCCGCTGGCCGAGCGCGACATGGGGGCGGCCGATCCCTGGCTGATGGCGATGTACGAGCTGGCCGGGCGTCTGGCCGACATCTCCGTTGCCGCGACCAACGCCGTGCGCATGCTCGATCCCACGGTGGCAGAGCTCGCCTATGTGCGGCAATCCTCCTACCTGATCCGCGAGCGCTTCGGGCGGCCCTGCTCGGCGCTGCGTCCCGACGTCCAGCGCAACCAGCCGCTGGACCGCGACCGGATCGCCGCGTGGCGCGAGGGCATCGGCGCCTATCGCGCGCGGTGGGAGGCGCTGGCCGAACAGCTCGGCCGGCCCGGCGCTCCGCCCCAGCTGGTCGAGGACATCCGCAACGGCAGGGCGGCCACCGAGGCGGCGCAGGAGCGGATGGACGCCATTATCTACGGGCTCGACGGATCGGGCGTGCCGGCGATGGCGCCGGCCGACTGGTCGCATCTCTGCACCGACGCCTACGGCCCGGTGCTGGCGCTCGGCGATCATGCGCTTGCCCTGGCGGTCGGGCATGCCGAGACGCGGCGGGCGGAGGCGTGGCGGATGGTGACGGCGATGGCGGCGCTGTCGCTGGCCAGCCTGCTGCTCGGCGGCCTGTCGATCCTTGCGGTCCGCCGCCGGCTGACGGTGCCGATGCGCCGGATGCAGGCCACCATCGGCCGGCTGTCCCGGCAGGAGTTCGATGAGCCGGTTCCCGCCGCCGGCCATCCCGACGAGATGGGGGCGATCGCCGGCGCGCTGGAGGATCTGCGGGCCGGGGCGCTCGCCGCGCGCGGCCTGCAACGCCAGCTCGACGAGGCGCGGAGCCAGGAGATCGCGCGCGCCAACGAGGCGAACCGGGCCAAGACCGTCTTCCTCGCCACCATGAGCCACGAGATCCGCACGCCCTTGAACGGGATCCTGGGCATGGGCCAGCTTCTGGGCGACAGCCCGCTGTCGCCGCAACAGCGGCAATGGCTCGACGGCATCTTCCAGTCCGGCTCGCTGCTGCTGGCGGTCCTGAACGACGTGCTGGATTACGCCAAGATCGAGGCCGGGCGGATGGAGCTGGAATGCACCCCCTTCAGCCCGGAAGCCCTGCTGCGGAGCATCGAGGCGTCGATGGCGCCGCAGGCGGTGGCCAGGGGGCTCTGCTACCGCAGCGCCATGTCCGGCCTGCCGCCACGCCTGCAGGGCGACCCGGCCAAGCTGGGGCAGGTGCTGCTCAATCTGGTCGGCAACGCGGTGAAGTTCACCGACAGGGGCGAAGTGGTGGTGTCGGTGCGGCGGCTGGACGGGGCGGCGGCCGGCCGGGCGCTGCTCGAGTTCGTCGTTTCCGACACCGGCATCGGCATCGCGCCGCAGGCGCTGGAGCATGTGTTCGACGCCTTCACCCAAAGCGACAGCTCGATCACCCGGCGCTTCGGCGGCACCGGGCTCGGCCTCGCCATCAGCCGGCGGATCGTCGAGGCGATGGGCGGGACCATCGCGGCTGCCAGCGCGCCGGGGCAGGGCAGCCGCTTCACCGTGACGGTGGAGTTCGCCCTGGCGCCGCCGGCTCCCGCCGCGTTGCCTGCCGCCGGCACCGGCTTCGCCGCACCGATGCCGGCGCTGGCGGTCCTGCTGGCCGAGGACAACCCGGTCAACGCGGCGGCGGCGGTCGCCATGCTGGAGCGGATGGGGCACCGCGTCACCCATGCCGGGGATGGCCTCGCCGCCGCCGAACTGGCGGCCCGGCACGATTTCGACGCGGTGCTGACCGACCTTGCCATGCCCGGGCTGGACGGTTTCGGGTTGGCCCGGCGTATCCGCGGCCTGCCGCACGCCACCCGCTGCGAGGTGCCGATCATCGCCGTCACCGCGACCGTCTCGGCCGAGCGGATCGAGGAGTGCTACGCCGCCGGGATGACCGGCTTCGTCGGCAAGCCGTTCCACCGCGACGAGCTGCGCGACGCGCTGGCCGCCGCCATCGGCGCCGAAGGGGAGGAGGAGGCCGCCGCGCCGCCGCCGTCCCGCCGCGGCAGCCTGCTGGAGGAGCGGGCCGCCGATCTCGGCATCGAGAAGGCCGGCCGGATCGTCGCGCTGTTCGTCGACACCGCACCGGCGCTGCTGGCCGAGGCCATGGCCGCCGCCGCCATGCGGGATTGCCGGTCGTTCGGCGATGCGGCGCACCGGCTGAAGGGCGCGGCCGGGCTGGTCGGGCTGCACCGCTTCGCCCGCCTCGCCGCCCAGGCGGAACGGGATGCGGCGGAACTGGCCGAGTCGGATCTGGCCGAGTTGGAACGGGATGCGGCCGGCGGTACTCCCGACGCCCTCCACCGTCACGCCCGGCGGCTTGCCGCGGCGACGCCGCGGGCGGTCGCCGGCTTGCGGCTGGCCTGGGCTGGGATGCTCAGCGCGCGGGCGGCAGGAAACGATAACCCATCCCGTGCTCGGTGACGATCAGCTGCGGGTCTGCCGGGTCGGCCTCGATCTTGCGCCGCAGCCGGGCGATCAGCACATCGACCGTGCGGTCGTTGGGGCCGGCGTCGCGGTGGCTGACCTCGTCGAGCAGCGCGTCGCGCGACAGCACCTGACCGGGATGGCGGACCAGCGCCGCCAGCAGGTCGAATTCCCCGCGGGTCAGCCGAACCTCCTCGCCCTGCGGCGAGGTCAGGCTGCGCTGGGTCAGGTCGACGGTCCAGCCGGCGAACTGGCGCAGCTGGCCGCCGCGCTCGCCGCGCCCGCTGTCCGCCGTCCGGCGCAGCACGGTGCGCACGCGGGCCAGCAGCTCGCGGGGGGAAAAGGGCTTGGTGACATAGTCGTCGGCTCCCAGCTCCAGCCCGAGCACCCGGTCGATCTCGTCGCCGCGGCCGGTGACGAAGATCACCGGCAGGTCGCTTTCGGCGCGCAGGTCGCGGATGACGGACAGCCCGTCCTCCCCGGGCAGGCGGATGTCGAGCAGCACCAGATCGACCTTTTCGCGCGCCAGCAGCAACCGCAGGCTTGCGGCGTCGCCCACGGCACTCACCCGATAGCCTTCGCGCTGGAAATAGGAGGCGATGGACTCGCGTGCGACCGGCTCGTCATCCACAGCCACAAGATGATATTCGTGAAGCATAAGACCCTCTGGCACGCGAACTGCGACATAACGTCCGGTTTACATCCCGTTTACAATACCCCGGAACGCCGTTTACATCCATCCCATACCGTCGACCCCAAGTAAACCTTCGCCGGTTTTGTTTGTGGGAGAGCGGGTATGTCTGGGCGTATGGCACGATTTCGCGAGTGGCTGAAGAAGCCCGTCGGCATCGGCACGATGGCTGCCGTTGCCGTCCTTTCCGCGGGCGGTGCGCTGGCCGCCTGGGGAACCTTCTCCGTGGTGATCGAAAAGACGAATTCTCTGGAATTCTGCATCTCCTGCCATTCGATGCAGGCGACCGTCTTCCAGGAATACAAGAAATCGCCGCATTTCTCGAACGCTTCCGGTGTTCGCGCGATCTGTTCCGACTGCCATGTGCCCAAGGAGTTCGGGCCGAAGATGGTGGCCAAGGTCATGGCGGTCAAAGACCTCTGGCACACCGCGCTCGGCACCATCGACACGCCCGAGAAGTTCGAACAGAACCGGCTCCATCTGGCCAAGACGGTCTGGGCGAAGATGGAGGCGACCGACTCCCGTGAATGCCGCTCCTGTCACAAGCAGGACGCCATGGACATCCACAAGCAGACCCCGAAGGCCGCCACCGTGATGGCCAAGGGGCTGGAGCGCGGCGAGACCTGCATCTCCTGCCACAAGGGCATCGCCCATAAGCTCCCCGACATGTCGAGCGGCTACCGCACCCTGCTCACCGACATCAAGACGGCGGCCCCCTCGGCAAGCGGCAGTGCCAAGACCCTCTACGCCATCGAGACCACCCCCTTCCATGCCGAGCGCCCGTCGGGCGAGGCCGGCAAGGGTGACGGCAGCGTCTTCCCGCTGACCCACGTCAAGGTGCTGGAGCGCGACGGCGACCTGCTGAAGGTCGAGCTGTCCGGCTGGGTCCAGGAAGGGGTCAAGCGCCTGCTGGTCGCCGCCAAGGGCCGCCGCATCTTCGAGCTCAGCATGACGGAGAAGCTGGCCGGCACGGTGACGCTGGGCGAGGCGGAATCCGATCCGGACACCGGCCTGTCCTGGCAGACCGGCACGGTCGCCGGCTGGGTCAAGGCGTCCGCCTTCACCGCCGACGAGGCCGGCCTGTCGGCCTACGGGGCGGAGATGGCCAGCGCCGCCTGCGGCGCCTGCCACAGCCAGCCCCAGCCCGGCCATTACCCGGCCAACCAGTGGATGGGGATCATCAAGGACATGAAGGACGGCACCGCCCTGACCGCCGAGGATCTCCGCTTCCTCCAGTCCTACTACCAGCTCCGGGCCAAGGACATGGTGGCGCATGGCGGCTGATCCGCCCAACGCAGCCTCTCCCCGACACCCCATTCATTGCGAGCCGATCATGACCGTCACCCTCGCCCAGCCGCGGGGAGCCTCCCCGGCTCCGTCCCCGCTTCCGCCCAGCCCGGCCCGCCTGGCCGAGGCCGTCGCGACCGCCGCCGCCCTGTTCGGCGCACCGCTCGACGCCCGGGACATCGAGGCCCTGGACCGGCCGCTTCCGCAAGGCGCCCTCGCCCCCATCGCCGCGGCCGGCGGGCTGGAGGCCGAGACCGCGGCTGCCGTCGCCGCCCTTCGTGCCCTGGGCGATGCCGGGGCTGCGGTGCCCGCCCTGAACCGCGCCTTCTGCCTGCTCTTCCTCGGGGCGGGCGGCCCGAGATCGGCGGCACCCTACGAATCCGCCTATCGCGGCAACGGCCGGCTGTTCCAGGAGCCGGCGGCCGAGATGGCGGCGCTGCTCGACCGGCTGGGCCGCCGGCCGGCCCCGGACTTCCCCGAGGCGCCCGACCATCTGGTCATCGAGCTGGCGCTGCTGGAGGAGACCTTGCGCGGCGCCGCCGACGGGGATGCGCAGGCGGCGGCAACCGCCGGCGCGCTGCTGGTCCGGCTGCGGCGCTGGGTTCCCGCCTTCGTGGCGGCCTGCCGCGCCAACGATCCCACCGGCTTCTACGCCGCGGCTGCGGTCCTGCTCGACCGGCTGCTGCGCCCCGGCTTCGCCGTCGACCGCGCCCCGCTCCCGTCTCCGATCGCCTCGCCGATCGCCACCCACTGACCGTCCCTCCGCCAAGCCCGCAAGGGGTGGGGCGGATCGACCGGACTTCACCGAAGGAACACTCCCATGGATGCCTCCTACTCACTGTCGCGGCGGCGCTTCCTGACCGCCACCTCGTCCCTGTCGGTGCTGGCCGCGGCCGGCGCGGTCCTGCCCGGCGGCATCGGCCGCGCCCTGGCTGCCGACGGCACCAAGGAGATCCTGACCGGATCGCACTGGGGCGCCTTCTACGCCAAGGTCGAGAACGGACGCTTCGCCAGCCTGCGCCCGTGGGAGAAGGACTATCACCCGAACAAGGCGCTGGATGGCGTGCAGGACGTCGTCTACTCCTCCAGCCGCATCCGCTACCCGATGGTGCGCCGCGCCTATCTGGAGAAGGGGCCGGGGGCGGAGCGCGACAGCCGGGGCGGCGGCGACTTCGTGCGGGTCAGCTGGGACAAGGCGCTGGACCTCATCGCCGCCGAGCTGAAGCGCCTGCAGGAGCAGGAAGGCCCGTGGTCGGTCTATTCCGGCAGCTATGGCTGGCGCAGCTCCGGCGAGATCGGCAATCCGCAGATCATGCTGACCCGGCTGATGAACCTGAACGGCGGCGCGGTCTACAGCTCCAGCAACTATTCCAAGGCGGCGCTGGAAGGCATCATGCCCTATGTCGTCGGCTCGATCGACGCAGCCGGGCCGCAGACCACCTACCAGTCGGTGGTCGAGAACACCAAGCTGATCGTCTTCTGGGGCTCCGACCCGTTCAAGACCAACCAGATCGCCTTCGCCCTGCCGGACCACGAGGAATACAAGTGGTTCGAGGACATGAAGAAGGCCGGCATCAAGGCCATCTTCATCGACCCGATCAACCTCGAGGCCTGCAAATATCTCGGCGCGGAATGGCTGGCGGTGCGTCCGGGCTCCGACGTGGCGCTGGCGCTCGGCATCTGCCATGTCCTGCTGACCGAGAAGCTCTACGACGCCGAGTTCATCGAGAACTGCACCTACGGCTTCGACAAGTTCGCCGACTATCTGCTGGGCAAGGGCTGGGACAAGGTCGAGAAGACGCCGAAATGGGCGGCCGAGCTCAGCGAGATCCCGGCCGACATCATCCGCCGGCTCGCCCACCAGTTCGTCGAGAACCGCACCATGCTGGTCAGCGGCTGGAGCTGCCAGCGCCAGCACCATGGCGAGCAATGGCCGTGGGCCTTCGTCACGCTGGCCTCGATGGTCGGGCAGGTCGGGCTGCCGGGCGGCGGCTTCTGCCAGAACTACCATCTCTACAGCCAGGGCTCGCCGTCCTCGGCGGCGCCGGCGCTGGCGCCCGGCATGTCCGGCGGCACCCGCAAGGAGAAGAAGCCCTGGCCGGCCGAGAAGGGCGCCAAGGTCATCCCGGTCGCCCGCATCGTCGACATGCTGGAAGGCCCCGGCAAGCCCTATGAGCACAACGGCTCCAAGCATCTCTATCCCGACGTGAAGCTGACCTACTGGGTCGGCGGCAACCCCTTCCACCACCACCAGGACCGCAACCGCATGCGGGCGGCCTGGAAGAAGTTCGAGACGGTCATCGTCCAGGACTTCCAGTGGACGGCGTCGGCCCGCTTCGCCGACATCGTGCTGCCGGCGGCGACCACCGCCGAGCGCGACGACATCGAGATGATCGGCACCATCTCCAAGCGCGCCTATGTCGCGATGAAGAAGGTCATCGAGCCGGTGTTCGAGGCCAAGTCCGACTACGAGATCTTCAGCCTGCTCGCTGCAAGGCTCGGCGTCGCCCAGGAATTCACCGAGGGCAAGAGCGAGCTGGACATGGTCCGCGACGTCTACGCCACGGCGAAGAAGACCGCGGACGCCAAGAAGTCGGTCGCCCTGCCGAGCTTCGAGGAGTTCTGGGAGAAGGGCATCATCGAGTTCGAGATCCCCGAGAAGAACCGCCGCTGGGTCAAGTACGCGGATTTCCGCGAGGATCCGGTGATGAACATGCTGCCGACCGGCACCGGCAAGATCGAGATCTACTCCAAGCCGATCGAGAAGATGGGCTATGACGACTGCCCGCCGCACGCCTCCTGGCTGGAACCGGCGGAGTGGCTCGGCGGGAAGGACAAGGCGCATCCGCTCCATCTCAACTCCAACCACCCGACCCACCGCATGCATTCGCAGCTCAACGGCACCAAGGTGCGCGAGATCTACGAGGTGGCGGGCCGCGAGCCCTGCATGATCAACAGCAAGGACGCCGAGGCCCGCGGCATCAAGAGCGGCGACGTCGTCCGTGTGTTCAACGGCCGCGGCCAGTGCCTTGCCGGGGCGGTGGTCAGCGACGACATCCGGCCCGGCGTCGTCCAGCTCCAGGAAGGCGCCTGGTACGACCCCGCGGACATCACCGACGCCAACACCCTGTGCAAGCACGGCGACGCCAATGTCCTGACCCCTGACATCGGCACGTCCCGCCTTGCCCAGGCGACCTCGGCCCACACCTGCCTGGTCGAGGTCGAGAAATACACCGGGCCGCTGCCGGCGGTGACGGTGTTCGACACCCCGGCCAACGCCTGACCGGAGACGGCGCGGCGGGCCGTTCCCGCCGCGCCGCATTCCCCACCGCAAGGAGCATCGCCATGCTGCGCAAGTGTCTCGCGGCCCTTCTGTTCGGCTCTCTCCTGTTCGGAACCGTCCTCCCCGCCGCTGCGCAATCGCCCGCCACCCAGGCGGCGCCTGCCCAGTCCACTCCCGCCTTGCCGCTCTTCGATCCGGCGAACCCGCCCCGGATCGACGCCGGCCCGCTGGCACCGGGTGCCACGGCCTTCACCGAGGCGCAGGCGCGCCGCTGGCTGATGCGGGCCGGCATGTCCAACATCACCGACCTGATGCTGGGCGAGGACGGCATCTGGCGCGGCCAGGCCGAACGGCAGGGCAATCTCTTCCCGGTCTCCCTCGACCGCAACGGCGACATCGCCACCCACTGACCGTTCCCCGGCGGCCGAGGATCCTGTCATGCCCCGGATGGTCTTCCTCTGCGACACCGACCGCTGCATCGAGTGCAACGCCTGCACCGTCGCCTGCAAGGCCGAGCATGCGGTTCCCTGGGGCATCGCCCGCCGCCGCGTCGTCACGCTGAAGGACGGCAGGCCGGGCGAGCGTTCGATCTCGGTCGCCTGCATGCATTGCGACGACCCGCCCTGCCTGGACATCTGTCCGGCCGGCAGCATCTACCGGACCGCCGACGGTCTCGTCCTGCACGACAAGGAGCGCTGCATCGGCTGCGGCTATTGCTTCCAGGCCTGCCCCTTCGGCGCCCCGCGCTTCGGGCAGGCCGGCGCCTTCGGCGTGCGCGGCAAGATGGACAAATGCACCTTCTGCGCCGGCGGCCCGGAGACCGGCGATGCCGAGGCGGACCGCCGCGCTTACGGCCGCAACCGGCTGGCCGCGGGCAAGCTGCCGCTCTGCGCCGAATTCTGCGCCACCAAGGCGCTGCTGGCCGGCGAGGCCGCCGAGGTCGCCGCCATCTACCGCGACCGGGTGGCGGTCCGCGGCTATGGGGCCGGGGCCTGGGGCTGGACCAAAGCCTACCGGGAGCGGTCGGGCTGACCGTACCGGGATCCTGCCGAGCTGATAGTTTAATTTATGGCTTCTGAAAGGAAACGTCGTTTGCCCGCGCAACGCCGGGTTTCTATCGTCCGGCCATCGCAACGACGAAGACGGAGGTCGGGATGATCGGAAGACGGGGTTTCCTGGTGGCGACGGGCGGGGTCCTGCTGCTTTCGGCAACCGGAGCAAAAGCCGCAGGAAGCAAGGATTCGGACGGCGGCGCCTTCGCCGGCCGCATGGCCGCGCTGGAAAAGCGCGGCGGCGGGCGGCTCGGCGTGGCGGTGCTCGACACCGGGACCGGGCGCCGTCTGGCATGGCGCGGGGACGAACGGTTCCCGATGTGCAGCACCTTCAAATTTCTTTTGGCTGCGGCGGTGCTGAGGACGGTCGACCGCGGCACGGAGCGGTTGGACCGCCGCATCCCGGTGACCAAGGCCGATCTGGTGCCCTACGCGCCCTTCGCCGAGACCCGGCTCGACGGCACGCCGCCGACGGTGGCCGAGCTGTGCGAGGCGGCGCTGACGCTGAGCGACAATGTCGCGGCGAACCTGCTGCTGCCCGGGGTCGGCAACCCGGCCGGCCTCACCGCCTTCCTGCGCGATCTCGGCGACCGGAAGACCCGCCTCGACCGCAACGAGCCGTCGCTGAACACCGCCATTCCCGGCGACCCGCGCGACACCACCACCCCCGTCGCGATGACGCACAGCATGGAACGCCTCCTGGTCGGTGACGCCCTGCGGCCGGACACGCGCCGGCAGCTGACCGATTGGATGATCGCCAACAAGACCGGCGACAAGCGCATCCGCGCCGGGCTGCCGGCCGGCTGGCGTGTCGGCGACAAGACCGGCACCGGCCGGAACGGCACCGCGAACGACATCGCGATCCTCTGGCCAGGCAACCGGCCGCCGGTGCTGGTCGCCAGCTACCTGACCGGGACCGCGGAGGGCTTCAAGCAACACGACGCCATCCATGCCGACGTGGCGCGGGCGGTCGTCGACAGCCTCGGCTGACGGAACCGGCAGGGATCAGGAGGGGGGGCCGGCTGGTCCGTCCGGAACCGGCCGCGGCGGCTGCGACCATCGCACGATGGCCCGCACGGCGTTCAGGGCGTTCGCATTGTCCTGAATTGGGAAATGCCGTCGCAGTTCCGCGACCGCCGCCCATTCGCCGCTTTCGTGAAACGCCTTCTGAATGGCGGCGGCTTCATCCTGGCTGACGCTGAACATTTCGACCTCGTGGCCGACCTCGCGGTCCTTCGGCCGATGATGCCTGTTCGGCGGGGTCAAAGGCAAGGCCGTCGCGGCCGGTCATCCGGCCTTGGGGTCGAAGCGATAGCGGAAGTCGCAATGGCTGGCGCCCTGCATGATCGTCTGGGTGCGCTCCATGGTGATGCGCGGGTCATAGCCGGTGCAGAAGACGGCGTCGCGGTTGCAGGACAGCAGGTGGCCGATATGGCTCAGTCCCATCTCGCGGTACATCTCGGCGTAGCGGCAGCGGGTGACGTCATAGTCGAAGCCGGTCTCGTCCTGCCGCTTCACCTCCAGCCGCAGGGCGTCGTCCTTGGTCCACAGCGGCTGAAGGTCGGCGAAGCTCCGCAGGCTGGTGCCGTTGGGCTCGCTGCCGGCGAAGGCCGCCGCCGCCGCGGTCGCCGCCTTGACGATGGCGGCCCCCAGGATCTCCTGCGCCATGGCGTCTCCCAGGCGTGCCGCCATCTCCTCGTAGACCGGCTTCAGGATCTCCGCCTCGATCCGGCGGCGCTCCAGGATGCCCATGCCCTGTTGGTCCATTCCAGATTGATTGATGGGCTGGCTCATCTCGCGTTCCTTCCAAACCCGTCGCAGGGAAACGGTCAGGCGCCTTCCGGTTCGGCGCCCGGCTCGAAGCCGCCCGACTCGTCGAAATAGTCGCCGGCGACGTCCGGCCCCCATTCCTGGACCAGGGCGACCTTCTTCTGCTTCAGCACGTCGACCCGCTTCTCGGCGCGGGTCACCTCCATGCCGGCGACCAGCGGCGGGATGCCGTAATAAAGGCCCCAGCCGACCGCGGCGGCGCTGTACATCACCATCCAGGCCAGCGGGTCGGCGAAGATCTTCGCGGCGGCGCCGATGGTGTGCTGGTGCTTCCACAGATCGATGGCGAAGGGCATGCAGCCGCAGAAATTCAGGCCGCCGACGGTGATCGGCGCCGATTTGTCGGGGTCGCGGTCGACGACGTAGGCGACGATGGTCGGGATCATCCCCACGCCGAACAGGATGCTGGTCGGCAGCACGATCAGCGCCGCCGGGATGATCAGCAGGATCAGGGTGAGGGCGCCGCCCTTCTTCTTGCGTTTGCGCGCCATGGCGATCCCCCGTTGTCCGGTCAGAAGGCGAAGAACAGGATGATGCCGGCGACCAGCACGGTCGACAGCAGGCTGGAGACGATGGCGGCGACCTGCCGGCCGGAGGTCTCGATGATGGTGTTGCGGTCGGCGATGGTGTGGCGGATCTTGTCCATCTCCGCATCGGCCTCGCGGTAGGCGATCTGGGCGGCCTCGAACTCCAGCCGGTCGCGGCGCAGCGCCTCGGGGTCGTCGACCACCTTCAGCAGCTCGGTCAGCCGGCCGTTGTGCGCGGCGCCGTCCGCCATCTTGCGCACCTCCTGCTGCTGCGGCCGGTTGTGGAAGCGGCGGAAGGCGGGGTCGAGCATCGCCACCACCCAGGAGGCGAGATGGGTCAGCCCGTCCACCCCGGTGCGGGCCTGGATGTCGGACAGGATGGTCAGCATGGCGATGATGCGCCGCATCGGCTCCACCCCGCTGCCGAGCTGGGTGAACAGCAGTTCGTCGCTGCGCTTGTGGCGGGCGGCCAGGAAGGAGGCGATGTGCCGGTCGATCGGATCCTTGTGCCGCTCGCCCCCGGCGCCGAGCCAGTCGAGCGCGCGCAGCAGCTCCGCCGGGTTGGTCGGCAGCTGCTTGACCACCAGGCTGCTCATGCAGGGCATGGTGGGGTTCATCTCGTACAGCACGCGCTCCACCCCCAGGCCGTGGCTGGCTCGGTCGAGGAAGCCGCGCAGCTGATCGAAGCTCTGCACCAGCGGCACGAATTCCGGCTTGAAGTCGGTCTGGACACTGACCCAGAACATCGGCAGCTGGTTGGCGATCACCTCCGCCACCGGCTGGGGCGATTCGTTGCGCATGAAGGCGTCGGCCAGCATGGTGGCAATGCCGTCGGGCATCATCGCCCGGCCGCGGTAGCGGATCGGCGCGTTGGGGTCGAGCGCGATGCAGACGCGGGCGACCAGCCGGTCGCCCTGGCTGCCGCCCTTGCCGCTGGACGCGGTCTGGATGGCGCTGCCCACCGCTTCCGCCCGGACATCGTCGCCCATCGAGCGGCGCAGCCACTTGTCCAGCTCGCCGCTCTCGATGACGGAGGCGGCGGCGGGGGCATGTCGGGTGAAGGCGCGGGCCAGCGTGCGGCAATGCCAGTATTCGGAACCCTGGAATTCCAGCGGCCGGGCGGCGCGGCGGGAGATCTGCGGCTGCTTGGGGCTGAGCCGGCGTCCGGCCACCCACAGGTCGAGGTCGTTCAGGGTCCAGCGCTGCTTCGGGTCGTCGACCAGCAGGCCGCGCACCATCTCGTTGATCGCCAGCGGCAGCCGGTGCTGCTGCACCAGGGCGGGGTAGGAGCCGCGCTCGATCTTGGCCTGCAGCACCGCCTCGTCGTCGAGCCCGGCCACCGGGTTGCGGCCAAGGGCCAGGACCAGCAGGGTGACGCCCAGCGAATAGAGGTCGTCGGCGGCCGTGCCGGTGCCGCGGCCTGCCGGGCTGGCCATGCCGCGCTCGATCGTCTCCAGCAGCACCGGCTGGGCATAGCCGGGCTGGGCCGACACGCATTCGCCCAGCATCAGCCCGCCCGAGGCGAGGTCGCGGTAGAACAGGTTGGTCGGGCGGATGGCGCCATGGACCACGCCGCGGGTCGACAGCTCCTTCAGCGCCGACACCAGCGGATGGATGATCTGCCGGGTCAGCTGGTCTTCCGGCATCGGGTCCAGCGTGTCGGTCAGCGAGCCCATCAGCCGCTTGCCGCCCGGCTTCTCGAACACCAGGCAATAGCGCCGGCCGCGGTCCTGCGGCCAGTCCACCAGCCCCCAGTCCAGCAGCCGCATGTGCGCGGCATTGTCGAGGCTGCCGACGGTCGCGCAGATGTCGATGCGCGGCAGCACCGCGGAATGGGCGATGATCGCGAAGGGCTCGATCCGCTTCTCGCGCAGGGCCTTGGCGGTGAAGGCATTGCCTCCGACGGCGTTCAGCGGCGGGATCGGCGCGGCTGGGTGGATCTCGTAGCGTTCGGCGAGCTTGACCGGTTCGGCGTTCGCCATCGGTGCCGTGGCTGCCCTCATCGAAGAAGTTTGGGCGTCGGATGGCATGGACGGCGGATCCCCGGGACGTGCGAATGTGCGCGTGCCTTAGGTGGCGTCAAAAGGGCAAACAAATCCTTAAAGCGCGCGTACGTAACACTATCGGATTGGACCGGAAAGGAAAACCCCCGGCGGCGGCCGGGCCCGGTCGCGTCGGGCCGGGGGACAAGCCGGAGGTGGATGGAACGTTTGAAACCGGGTGAAACAGGATCCCGGTGCCGTTCCACTGTTCCATCGCGGCTGTCCGCTGGTGGCGGCGGTCCGCCGAGCCTCCCGGCCCCCCTCCCCGTCGGGGAGAGGGAACCGGCGGCGGCAGCGGCGGACCGCAGGCCGGATCAGGCGTTCTTGACCTTGACGTAGGAACCCGGCGCGTCCTCCAGGGCGGGCAGGGCTCCGTCGCCGGGCTGGCGGGCGGGAACCTTGCCGTTGGCGTACTGACCGATCCACTTGTTCCATTCCGGCCACCAGGAGCCGGGCGACTGGGTCGCCTTCTCCAGCCACTCGTCGGAGGTCTTGGCCAGCTTGTCGCTTGTCCAGTAGCAGTATTTGTTGGCCGCCGGCGGGTTGACGACGCCGGCGATGTGGCCCGACGCGCCCAGCACGAACTTGACCGGGCCGCTGAACAGCTGGGCGCCGGAATAGGTGCTTTTCCACGGGGCGATGTGGTCCTCGCGCGCCGACAGGAACAGCGTCGGCACCTTGACCTTGCCCAGGTCGATCGGCACGCCCTTCAGCGTCACCGCCCCCGGCTGCGCCAGCATGTTCTTCTGGTACATGTTGCGCAGGTAGAAGCTGTGCATCGCCGCCGGCATGCGGGTGCTGTCGCCGTTCCAGTACAGCAGGTCGAAGGGGAAGGGATCCTTGCCCAGCAGGTAGTTGTTGACCACGAACGACCAGATCAGGTCGTTGGCGCGCAGCATGTTGAAGGTGGTCGCCATCTTGGAGCCGTCGAGGAAGCCCTGTTCGGCCATCTGCCCTTCGATGAAGGTCAGCTGCTCCTCGTCGATGAAGACGGACAGCTCGCCGGCTTCGGTGAAGTCCAGCATGGTGGTGAAGAAGGTCGCCGACTTGATGCGGTCGTCCTTCTTGGCCGCCATGTAGGCCAGCGTCGAGGCCAGCAGCGTGCCGCCCAGGCAATAGCCGATGGCGTTGACGTCCTTCTCCCCGGTGGCCTTCTCGATGGCGTCGAGCGCCGCCAGCGGGCCTTCGACCATGTAGTCCTCGAAGCCCTTGGCCGCCAGCGTCTCGTCCGGGTTGACCCAGGACAGGATGAAGACGGTGTGGCCCTGGTCGACCGCCCACTTGATGAAGCTGTTCTTCTCGCGCAGGTCGAGGATGTAGAACTTGTTGATCCAGGGCGGCACGATCATCAGCGGACGCTTGTTCACGTCCGGCGTGGTCGGCGTGTACTGGATCAGCTGCATCAGGCTGGTCTGGAACACAACCTTGCCCGGCGTGACCGCGATGTTCTTGCCGAGCTGGAAGGCGTCGTAGTCGGTCATGGAGATGCGCAGCTCGCCCTTGCCGCGCTCCAGATCCTTCAGCAGATGCTCCAGCCCCTTGACCAGATTCTCGCCGCCGCTCTCGATGGTCGCGCGCAGCACCTCCGGGTTCGTCATGACGAAGTTGGAGGGCGCCATCGCGTCGACGAACTGGCGGGTGTAGAAATCGACCTTCTTGGCCGTGTGGTCGTCCAGCCCGTCGACCTGGTTGACCGTCGACTGCATCCACCGCGCGCTCAGCAGGTAGGACTGCTTGATGAAGTCGAACAGCGTGTTCTCGTCCCACGCCGAATCCTTGAAGCGGCGGTCGTCCTTGGCCGGGGCGATCACCGGCTGGGTGTCCTGCCCGAAGAAGCGCTGCGTGGTGCGCTGCCACAGGGTCAGGTAATCCTGCCACAGCGACATCTGCGCCTGCATCAGCTTGGCCGGGTCGGCCATCATGCGGGTGGTCATCTCCAGGAAGGCATGGCCGACGCCCATCGGATCCGGGCTCTTCGGCCCGGCACCGTCCGCCGCCTGACGCGAGAGGAACTCGGAGACCAGACGCTGGCTCTGCTCGGCGATGCGGGTCATCGCACGCGACATCTCCACCGGGTCGGGCAGCTTGACGTCAGGAACCTGGGGGGAAGCCGGGGTGGAAGCCTGGGGGGGGGCCTTGGTCTCGGCCATGAGCACGGTCCTTCTTCTTTGGGCGGGTGTCGCGTCTTCGGTCGCCGCCATCGCCGCCTCCGCCTCCGGCCGGATCGGGCTTCGGGCCAGATTGGGCTTTGGGCGGTGCGGACGGGCGGCTATACAGGCTTGCGGTCGGTGGTCTCGCGGGCGTTCTTGGAGGCGGTCTCGGGGGCGCTCTGCACCATGTCGCTGTGGGTGGCGTGTGGCGGTTCGGCGTTCTGGTGCGGTGCAGTAGAAATCCGGGTTCTCTCATACACCGCAGGTGTGAACATTTCATTTCATGGATCGTCGCACAAGTGCGGCGTGGCGGCCAGAGACGGGGAAGGATGATGGCGACGGACGGTCAGGGCATCGCGGCGGGCAAGCGGGCGTTCATTGCCGCAATCGTCGCTGTACCAATGGTTTTCGGCCTGTCGGCCTGCAGCGAACGGATGCTGGATACCGGCCTGTTCGGGGCGGTCACCGGTGCGGACCAGCCGGTCAGCGACAATAAGTCGCCCATCAGGAACATGACCGGGGAGCGTACCGGCTACCCCAATCTGGGTACGGTCCCGCCGCGTCCGACCGACCTGACGACCGAGGCGCAGCGCCGGCAGGCGATGGACGGGCTGGTCCAGGACCGTGCGGCATCGCGCCGCACCAAGGAGCAGACCGAGGCGATCCCGATGCCGGAACCGCTGCCGACGCCGATGGCGGTCCCGCCCAGGCCCAACCTGCAGCCGGGGCGGAGCTGAGTCCGGTCTAGCGGAAGCGGACATGAGAAAAGCCCCCGGCCGCCATGGCCGGGGGCTTTCTTCCTCATGGAAGCCGGACGGGCGCGGCGAGCCCGCCCCGCCGTCCGCCGGGGTCACTCCTGGATGAAGGCCTTGACGTAGGACTGGCTCAGCGGCTGGATCAGATAGTCCAGCGGGGTGCGGGCGGACAGCACGATGCGGGCCTCCACCGGCATGCCGGCCTTGATCTTCATGTGGCGGACCTCGTGGCTATCGGCGTCCTTCAGCCGGATGCGGGCCAGATAATAGTCCTGGCGGGTGGCGTTGTCGGTCAGGCGGTCGGCCGAGACGTAGGACACGGTGCCGTCGATGGTGCCGACGACGCGGCTGTCATAGGCGGTCAGCTGTACCTTCACCGGCAGGTCGACGGCCATCGACTTGATGTCCTTGGGCTGGATGCGGACCTCGGCCAGCAGGGCCTTGTCGTCGGGCACGATGTCCAGCACCGGCTCGTTGGCGGTGATGGTGCCGCCGACGGCCGGATGGCCGTAGATCACGACGTTGCCGGCGTCGGGCGCCTTGATGGTGCGGTTGTCCAGGCGGTTCTTCGCGTCGCGGATCTGCTCGGCCAGCTTCTGGGCGTCGCCGCGCGCCTTCTCAAGATCCACCAGCACCTTTTCGCGGAAGTCGCTGCGGCGGCGGACGAGGTCGCCCTGGGCGTCGACCGCCTGCTGGCGCGACTGCGACATGCGGGCTTCCAGCTCGTGATCCTGGGCGTGGAGCTGGGCGTTCTCCTTTTGCGCCGCGACCAGCTTGGTGCGGGTGGAGTTGCCGCGGTCCAGCAGGCCCTGGGTGATCTGGATGTCCTCGTCCGACAGCTTGATCTCGCGGTTCAGGAAGGAGCGCTGCTGTTCCAGGCTCCTCACCTCGTCGCCCAGCGTGGCGATGCGGTCCTGGGTCAGCTTGGCCTCGGTTTCCTGCTGGGTGCGGCGCACCAGGAACAGCTTCTCCTGGTTCAGCATGGCGTTGTCGACCGCCGGTTCCTTGGCACGCCGGGCGACGAGCTCGGCCGGCCATTCGATCGCCGGCTTCTCGAACAGCTCGGCCGACAGGCGGGCCTCGGTCGCCAGCGTGTCGAACAGGGCCGCGTTCAGCATCTCCAGCCGGGTCTGCGCCTCGGTGCTGTCCAGCCGCATCAGAACCTGCCCGGCCGCGACCCGGTCGCCCTCATTGACCAGGATGGCGCTGATGACGCCGCCCTCGGTGTTCTTCACCACCTTGCGGCCGGTCTCCGGCGCCAGGAAGCCCACAGCGCTGATCGCGCTGTGCAGGGGGGCCACCGCCGCCCAGCCGGTCATGCCGCCGAAGCCGACCGCCAGGACCAGGAAGCCGCCCAGCAGCAGGCCGCGCACGCCGGTATCCGGCATCGCCGCCCGCAGCGCATGGATCGAGGTGATGGTCGACTCCTTGCGCGACGGCTTGCCGGAGGAGGATTTGCCGCCGGGGAACTTGTCGGCGGGGGGCTCGCTGTCGGCGCCGGGCAGCAGCGGCGAGGGGAGGGCGGTGGTCATGCTGGTCATGGGAGTTCCTTAGCTCTGTCGGGTCTGGCGTCGCGGGCCGGAGGGAAGCGGACTTAGGCTGGGGTGGTGCCGGCGGTCAGCCGGCGGCCCCCGCCGTCGCGGCGCCCATCGGTCCGGTGGCGGAATGACCCTGAGGGCCGAGATTGCGCAGGCGGGCGAGGTTGACGGCGCCCGGCTGCTGCTGCTGGTCCGGACGCGGCAGCTCCATGGCCATGCCGTTCTTCAGCACATAGGTGTGGTCGGCCATGTCGACGAAGACCGGGGCGTGGGTCATGACGATGGTGGTCGCCCCGCGTTCCTTGGTCGCCGCGACGAAGGCGCGGACGGCCTTGATGCCCATCTCGTCCAGGTTGGCGGTCGGCTCGTCCAGGACCAGCAGCGGCGGCTGGCCGAAGGCGGCGCGGGCGAGGCCGATCTGGCGGGCGCTGGCGCCGGTGATCGGGCACAGCGGGTCGTTGACGTCGGTCTCGTAGCCGGCCGGCAGGCTTTCGATCCACTCATGGATGCCGGCGGCCTTGGCGGCGGCCTCGACCTCTTCGCGGGTGGCGGTGGTGAAGCGGGCGATGTTGTCGGCGATGCTGCCCGGCAGCAGGTCGACCTGCTGCGGCAGATAGCCGATGCCCTGTTCGGCGCTGTCGGGCGTCAGGGTGGCGACGGACAGGCCGCCCAGCCGCACGGTTCCGGCCGACGGGATGGCGACGCCGGCCAGCAGGCGGGCCAGCACCGACTTGCCCGAGCGGTTGGGGCCGGCGACGCAGACCGTCTCGCCCGGCTCGACGGTGAAGGTGACGCTGCGCAGGATCGGCTTCTGGTCGCGGGGCGAGACGAACAGCAGGTTCTCGACGGCCAGCCGCTCGCTCTCCACCGGCACGGAGGGACGCTCCGGCTCGCGCGACAGGCGCTTCAGCAGCGGCAGCAGGCGGCGGACGGCCTGGGCGGAGCGGACCAGCCCGCCCCAGGCGCCGGCGGTCTGCTCGATCGGGGCGAGGCCGCGGCCGACCAGCATCGAGGTGGCGATCATGCCGCCGAAGGACAGGTGCTGCTCGATCACCAGCCAGGCGCCGACCGCCGTGACCGCGATCTGCAGGACCATGCGGACCCACTTGGTGGCGGCGCCGATGGCGGCGCTGCGCTCGAAACCCTGGCCCTGCAGGGCGCTGGCGGTCAGGAAGTCGCGGTTGACGCTGTCCAGCGCGGTGCCGCCCATGCGCAGGCCGCGCACGGTGTCGGAGCGGGCGGCCAGCGCCTCGAACAGCTTCTGGGCGCGTCCGGCGGGCAGCTTGCTCTCGTCGTTGACGTCGCGGACCGCGACATGGCCGATCCAGCCCATCACCGCCATGATCGCCATCGACACCACCAGCACCAGCGCCAGCACCGGATGGATCACATAGATGCCGATGACATAGAGCGGAGCCCAGGGCAGGTCCATCAGCGCCGGCAGCGAGGGGCGGGCAAAGGCGGCCTTCAGCTCCATCAGGTCTGCGAGCGGGCCGTTGTCCGGCCGGCCGCGGCCGGCGGCGTCGAGCGCGTCGGCGGTCAGCCGGCGGCGCCACCGCACCTCCAGCGCGTTGCCGGCACGGGCCAGCAGGCGGGAGCGCACCATCTCCAGCACCGCGCTCAGCGTCAGCGCCATCACCACGATGACGGTCAGCATGACCAGGGTGTCGTAATTGCCGGACGGAATCGCGCGGCTGAACACCTGAAGGGAATAAAGCGGCATCGCCAGCATCAGCGCGTTGATGGTGGCGCTGAAAACAAATGTACTAACAAGTATTCTGGAAAAATAACCGCGATTGAAAGAGGTTTCCGGCTTATGGCCGTCGGCCTTCATAAAGTTTGACTTGGTAGAAGCAGGCATAAGGAGCCCTCCAATTGTCACCGGTCGGCACAGTGCCCACTGGATGCAGGCCGGCTCAGGGAACGCCATCTTGGTAAATGGGACCTTAACATTCGCAGGCGTCACAGGAATGCCACGGGATGCCACCACTTTTGCGCAGCTTGGATCCTGTCTTCCCGGCATTGCGGCGGCTCTTCGCGGCGTTTTGCGACATTTGCCGCCGACATGCGCATGACCTATGGTCTGTTGGAGGGCACGGCCCGAACCGCTATCGTGCCCGGCAGCGGACCCGCCGGTTCCGATGCGGAGCCAAATTCGCTTCAATCCCAAATTCGCTTCACTCAACGACAGCCGGAGATGATGATGGAAGGGCGCAAGGTCCCCTCGGTGGTGTTCAAGACCCGCGTGCGCGATGAAAGTGTCGGCGGACCCAACCCGTTCCGCTGGCAGGATGTGCGGAGCGACGAGCTGTTCGCGGGCAAGCGGGTCGTGGTTTTCTCGCTGCCCGGCGCCTTCACGCCGACCTGCTCCAACGAGCAGTGCCCGGCGTTCGAGCGTCTTCATGACGACTTCAAGGAATTGGGCATCGACGAGGTCTATTGCCTCAGCGTCAACGATGCCTTCGTCATGTACCAGTGGGGCAAGAGCCTGAACCTGAACAAGGTCAAGCTGATCCCCGACGGGTCGGGCCATTTCACCCGCCGGATGGGCATGCTGGTCGACAAGGACAGCCTGGGCTTCGGCTTCCGGTCCTGGCGTTATGCCATGGTGGTGAAGGACGGCGTGGTCGAGAAGCTCTTCGAGGAGCCGGGCATCAACGACGCGGGCGAGAACGGCGACCCGTACGGCGAATCCTCGCCGGAGACCGTGCTGGCCTATCTGCGGAGCTGAGGCTTCCGATTCGGCCTTGAGCGGGCATTGAACGGACGCTGCGGCGATGAAGGGCCGGCGGGGCGGGGGCTCCGCCGGCGCTTCCCGCTGCCTTCGCCCTCGCCCTTGCCGACCGCATGACGGTTGCCGCCCAAGCGGTTGTGGGCGCCTGAAGGTGGGAGTGTACCGGTTGGGAAATTGCACTTTCCGGTAGATTCGTCTCCGCGATACCCATATCTTTCGTGGGGAATCGTGAACCGGATGCTGGACATGGCGATGATTCAAGGGATGCCTCGGAAGACTCGGTCCTTTCCGTTCTTGTCTCTTGCGGCGGCCGGGTTGGCGCTGCTGGCGATCCCTGCCGCCGCGGCCGAACTGGCGTTGTCCGGGCTGAGGCTGAAGATCGATCCGGCACAGACCACGGTGTCCGGCATCTCGTCCGGCGCCTATATGGCCGGGCAGTTCCAGGTCGCCTATTCCGGCCTCGTCACGGCTGCCGGCCTCGTCGCCGGCGGCCCCTACGACTGTGCGGAGGTGTCGCCGGGCGGCATCGCCCCGGTGGTGGTGGCGCTGAAGCGCTGCATGGACGTCGCCATGGGGCCGCCCGACGTCGGTGCCCTGGTCGCCAATGCCAGGGCGCGCGAGAGGGCGAGGGAGATCGACCCGCTGTCCAACATGGCGCGGTCGAAGATCTACCTGTTCAACGGCGACAACGACGTGACGGTGAAGCGCCCGGTTGCCGACGCCACCGAGCAGTTCTACAAGGCGCTGGGCGTGGCGGAGGCCAACTTCACCTATGTGAAGCTGCCGAAGGCGGCGCATGCCTACATCACCGACGGCTATGGCGCTGCCTGCGACTTCATCCCGAAAGAGGATGAAAAGAGCGAATACATCAACAACTGCCAGTACGATCAGGCCGGTGCCATCGTCCGCTTCTTCTACGCCGACGCCAGGATCCCGAACGCCCCAGCCGCAGCCCGCCAGCCGCAGCTGTTCAACCAGTCGCCCTTCGTCGGCGACACCAGCCGCAGCGGCATGGCCAAGACCGGCTACATCTATGTTCCGGAAGCCTGCGAGGGCGGCAAGCAGACCTGCCGCATCCATGTCGCCTTCCATGGCTGCAAGATGGCGTCGAACCTGATCGGCGACCATTTCGCCGTGCATGCCGGCTACAACCGCTGGGCCGACGTCAACAACATCGTCGTGCTGTACCCGCAGATCGACGGTGCCGCCAAGCCGTCCTCCAACCCCAAGGCCTGCTGGGACTGGTTCGGCTACACCGGCTACGACTTCGCCCGCAAGGGCGGCTTCCAGATGATCGCCGTCCGCAAGATGATCGGGGCGCTGGCCGGGGAGTGATGCCGGCGAGCGGAAGTCCCGACCGACGCTCGACCGTAAGGGCCGCGACTGCGGCCCCGCAGGCCCATGCCTCTCGAAGGCAAGTCTCCCCGAGATGCCGCGATCAGACCGCCGCGGTCCCAGGAATCGTCATGAAATCCGGTTCGGCCGCGCCGATAGCGGCTTCGGTCATGCGACGATTCCTGCAAACGCTGCGTCCAGGGTAGCTGAAGCGAAAGCTGGCCTCATTCCAATCCGTGGGCCAATTCGCTTCTGAGGGTCTCGAGATCAATCAGGGCTTTTCCGTCGACCGCCGTTCCCAATCCCAGCGTCCGTCCGAGCAGATCCGCATGTTTCAGGCGGTATTCCCGGACCAGGGCAGCGGCGCGTTTGAATTCATAGGCAGCCAGTGCCGCCTCGAACGGTGTCAGCGCCGAGCTGAGGAGACGGGGGAAGGCCTCGAGAAACAGAGCCTTATCGGTATGGGCGAAATAGCGCTGACGGGTTTCGGCGGGGTCGGTATCCCACATGCCGTTAATCGGCGTTGTGGGGGTGAACCGGGCGAAGGAACGTTGTTCGGAGTAGATATCGGCAAAACTGGGCACGAAGAGGTGGCGGTCTTTTTTGTAGAGCGCCGCGATGTCATGGGCGAGCATCCGGTATCTGGGCCCCAACCGTTCCGGCATCGCGGCATCGTCGGGCATCAGTGCCAAGCATTCGGCAACATAACCGATCTGCCCCAGAACGAGACCGATGAACACCGCTTTCGCCAGTGACGCGACAGGGTCGTGATGATCGGCGACGATGCGGGCCGGCGTTTTGAGGAACAGGGCATCTCCGAAAAGCAATTCCCCCTTGCCGCACCAGCCGACAGGCAAGCGAACCGGCGACCAATCGACCGGCGCCATATTCAGATTGATCAGCCGGAAACCTTGCGCGCGCGCCCAGGCGTGAATGTCGCCGAACAGCGGTTGATTCCGATAGATCGGTTCGAATTCCACTTCACTGATAAAACCGATCAGCTGCCGCTTTGTGACATCGACACCTCCCATCAGGATATCGAGTTCACTGCCCTGGGTATCCATTGTCAGAAAATCGATCGGATTGCCGGTTTCCGAGGCCACCTGATCCAGGGTCTGGCCAAGCCCTTCCACCCGGCGAACCGTCCGGCAAGCTTCACCCATGACATAGTCGCCGTCCGGCAAAATAGAGGAACCGCCCGCCATCTCTTCGTTCAATTCGAGACAGGAACTCGTAAAGGGGTCGTAATTGATATTGATCGCAACCGGCCCGTTGGTTCGGGCGAAGATGACCGGTTTCACATTGAAATCGAACGGACGGAGGGCCGGATCGGACGCGATCTGGTCGAGACAGTCGGGGTCACCGTCATAGATGTGAAACACCATTTCATCGGCATAGCTTTTGAGGAAAAAGGGGCCATATGCCCCGGCTCTCCCACCGATATAATGAAAATTTATTTTTCCTGTCCTGTCGATATCGGTCATCTCTTTCTCCATTTTCAAGCATCGGGTGGCCGAAGCCGATAATCGCCTGCTGTGGTTTATCGGTAGCACTCATCGATACGGTGGGTGAAAGGTATGGTTTAATCCGGGTGATGGCGATTTTTTTGGGGGCAGCGTATCCAGGCTGGCGGCGAGCCGGCCACAGCCTCCCATCCGGAATGATACGTCATGAGCGACCCATGTCCTATACCACGCTCAGGGGCATGATCGCGCTACAGTTATTCGAGACGTTCAAATGGGCTTTTGTTTGCCGCCTATGGCATCAGGGACCGAACGCCTTGCGAGGCAGGAAACGGATGGCGGGGCATTCTTCTCTGTTATAATTTGCAGTAAGCATGACAAATCATGGCAGGACAAATAAATGAACCCAAAGTCAGCCATATTTTCCTATTATAAAATAGAAAATGTTCGCGAATAAGAGAATTATGAAAATAATATTAGGGAGTGGTGCCAAATAATCGCAATCACTGAGATTGCGGTATTTGCTTGCGGGATATTTATTTTCTCGAGCTATGGACTTGCCGATCCAGATTTTTCTTGAGAACCCCATGCCAATTCTGTTGTCGGTTGCTGTCTCTCTCCAGCATCCGATACCGGCTTTCCCTCAACGATACGCTTCATTGCAATTCATTGTAGGGTGAATTTTATCGCGAACAAGAAGCCGCCCCGAACGCAGGAAAGCCTCTCTCCGGTCAATGTGAGAGAGGCTTTCCTGTTGTTCAGGCGATCAGGCCTTGAGGATGCCGCGACCGGCGAAACGGGCCGCGACGCCGAGCTGCTCCTCGATGCGGATCAGCTGGTTGTACTTGGCGAGGCGGTCGGAACGGCTGAGCGAGCCGGTCTTGATCTGGCCGCAGTTGGTGGCGACGGCGAGGTCGGCGATGGTGCTGTCCTCGGTCTCGCCCGAGCGGTGCGACAGCACGGCGGTGTAGCCGGCCTTGTGCGCCATGTCGACCGCTTCCAGCGTCTCCGACAGGGTGCCGATCTGGTTGACCTTGACCAGGATCGAGTTGGCGACGCCGCGCTTGATGCCGTCGGCCAGGCGCTTGGGGTTGGTGACGAACAGGTCGTCGCCGACCAGCTGCACCTTGGACCCGATGGCGTCGGTCAGCGCCTTCCAGCCCTCCCAGTCGTCCTCGGCCATGCCGTCCTCGACCGAGATGATCGGATAGCGGCCGACCAGATCGGCCCAGTAGGCGACCATCTGCTCGGGCGACAGCGACTTGCCCTCGCCGGCCAGCTCATACTTGCCGTTCTTGAAGAACTCGGTCGAGGCGGCGTCGATGGCGAGCATGACGTCGTCGCCCGGCCGGTAGCCGGCGGCCTCGATCGCCTTCATGACGAAGCCGAGCGCATCCTCGGTCGAGGCGAGGTTGGGGGCGAAGCCGCCCTCGTCGCCGACATTGGTGTTGTGGCCGGCGTCCTTCAGCTTCTTCTTCAGCGACTGGAAGATCTCGGAGCCCATGCGGATGGCGTCGGCGCCGGTCTCGGCGCCCACCGGCATGATCATGAATTCCTGGATGTCGATCGGGTTGTCGGCATGGGCGCCGCCGTTGATGATGTTCATCATCGGCACCGGCAGCAGCGACGAGAAGGCGCCGCCGACATAGCGGTAGAGCGGCAGGCCGGCATCCTCGGCGGCGGCGCGCGCCACCGCCAGCGACACGCCCAGGATGGCGTTGGCGCCCAGGCGGCTCTTGTTCTCGGTGCCGTCCAGATCGATCATGGCGAGGTCGATGGCGCGCTGGTCGGCGGCCTCCAGGCCGGCGAGCGCGTCGTAGATCTCACCGTTGACGGCCTCGACCGCCTTCAGCACGCCCTTGCCGCCGAAGCGGCTCTTGTCGCCGTCGCGCAGCTCGACCGCCTCATGGGCGCCGGTGGAGGCGCCCGACGGCACCGCGGCGCGGCCGAAGGCGCCGCTGTCCAGGGCGACGTCGACTTCCACGGTCGGGTTGCCGCGGCTGTCGAGGATTTCGCGGGCGTGAATCTCGGTGATGACGCTCATGATCGGTCGATCCTTCGAGGAAAGGCAGCCGCGTTGTGGTCGCAGGCTGAGTTTTGGGTCGGGCCGCGTTTTGGCGCGCGCAGGCTTGATAGCCCCGGCGTTCGGGCGATGCAATATCTGCTTCGGCTTACAACCGCTTGCAGGGACCGCCGCCGCCGTTTCCGCCGCGTCCGCCGGTTAGAGGAAGCCTTCCACCAGCCCGGCGAAGTCCGCGGGCCGCTCGGCGTGCAGCCAGTGGCCGGCGCCCTCGATCATGTGGATCATGGCCTTGGGGAAGCGGCGGCGGATGGTGTCGTGGGATTCCGGCCGGATATAATCCGACGCGCTGCCGCCGATGAACAGGGTCGGCCCGTCATAACGGGCGTCGCCGAAATCGGGGAAGCCGATCAGCCCCGCCATGTTGGCGGCGATGGAGTCCAGGTTGATCCGCCAGGAGAAGACGCCATTCTCCAGCACCAGATTCTGCATCAGGAAGGAGCGCAGCGGCGCCTCGGGCACCGCGTCGGCCAGCTGGGCCTCGACCTCCGGCCGGCGGGTGACGCCGTCGAGCTTCGCGGCCTTCATCGCGGCGACGAAGGGGGCATGGGTGTGGGTGTAGGCGACCGGCGCGATGTCGGCCACCACCAGCCGCTCCACCCGGTCGGGATGGGCCAGCGCCAGCGCCATGGCGGCCTTGCCGCCCATCGAATGGCCGATCACGGCGGCGCGGGCGAAGCCGCGGTCGTCGAGGAAGCGCAGCACGTCGGCAGCCATCTCCGGATAGCTCATGCCCTCGGCCCAGGGGGCGCCGCCATGGTTGCGTAGGTCGAGCGCATAGACGCGGCGCGTCTCGCCGAACCGGCGGGCCAGCGTCTGCCAGTTGCGGGCCGATCCGAACAGGCCGTGCAGCACCAGCAGCGGCGTCCCGCCATTGGCTTCGCCGGCTTCCAGATATGTCAGGGGGAGGGCTTGCTGCGGCATCGCTGGGGGCCTTTGTCCGGTGAGGTCGGAGATGCGTTCTGGACGAATGCGGGCCGCGATCCTATGACGAACGCGGTCGCATCGCCAGAGTGCGATCGTTTCGGACGGAATCGTCCGAAGCGTGAATCGCACGAAGAATCAAATGGCTGGAGTCCATTGGATGCTTCAATAAGCATCCAATGGACTCTAGGATGCCGCCGGGCATCATCCGCATCACAGAAGCGACCCTGCCATCGTGTTCCGTCATATCCTGTCCGTCGGCGGCCTGACGCTGGCCAGCCGGGTGCTCGGCTTCCTGCGCGACGTGCTGACCGCGGCGCTGCTCGGCGCCGGACCGGTGGCCGACGCCTTCTTCGTCGCCTTCCGCCTGCCCAACCATTTCCGCGCCCTGTTCGCGGAAGGCGCCTTCAACTCCGCCTTCGTGCCGCTGTTCTCGGGCAAGCTGGTGCAGGACGGCAGCGCCGCCGCCCGCCGCTTCGCCGACGAGGTGATGACGCTGCTGGTGATCGTGCAGTTGCTGCTGCTGCTGGCGGTGCTGGCCTTCATGCCTCAATTCATGACCGTCTTCGCCCCCGGTTTCGCCGACGAGCCGGAGAAGTTCCGGCTGGCGGTGCTGTTCACCAGCATCACCTTCCCGTACCTGCTGCTGATCTCGCTGGTGTCGCTCTATGGCGGGGTGCTGAACAGCATGGGCCGTTTCGGCGCGGCGGCGGCGGCGCCGATCCTGATGAACATCTGCCTGATCGCGGCGCTGGTGGTCGGCACGCCGCTGATGCCGACGGCCGGCCATGCGCTGTCCTGGGGCGTGCTGGCGTCGGGCGTGGCGCAGTATCTCTATCTTGCCTGGGACGCGCGGCGGGCGGGGATGACCCTGCGGCCGGTGGTGCCGCGGCTGTCGGCCGACGTGAAGCGCTTCCTGACGGTGCTGGGGCCGGCGGCGCTGGGGTCGGGGCTGACCCAGATCAGCCTGTTCGCCGACACGCTGATCGCGTCGGCCCTGCCGACCGGTGCGGTGTCCTACCTCTATTACGCCGACCGGCTGAACCAGCTGCCGCTGGGGGTGATCGGCATCGCCGTCGGGACCGTTCTGCTTCCGGAAATGACCAAGCGGATCAAGGGCGGTGACGAGGCCGGGGCGGTCGACAGCCAGAACCGCGCCGTCGAATTCTCGCTGCTGCTGACCCTGCCGGCGGCGGTCGCCTTCCTGGTGGCGGGCACGCCGATCCTGTCGGTTCTGTTCCAGCGCGGCGCCTTCGGCCCGGCGGACGCCGCGGCGTCGGCCCTCACCCTCCAGGCCTATGCGTTGGGACTGCCGGCCTTCGTGGTGATCCGCTCCCTGGTCAACGGCTTCTACGCCCGCCACGACACCGCGACGCCGGTGCGGGTGGCGCTGGCCGCGGTCGGCATCAATGTGGCGTTGAAGCTGGTGCTGATGGGGCCGCTGGCCCAGGTCGGGCTGGCGGTCGCCACCTCGGTCGGGGCCTGGGTGAATGCCGGGCTGCTGGCGTGGCTGCTGTACCGGCGCGGCCTGTTCCGGGCCGATGTCCGGCTGATCCGCAACCTGCCGCGCATGGCACTGGCCGCCGCGGCGATGGCGGGTGCGCTATGGCTGGCCGCCGCCCGGCTGGCGCCCTGGCTGGACTCCCTCCATGCGGTCGAGCGGCTGGGCGGCCTGTCGCTGCTGGCCCTGGCCGGGCTGGCGGTCTATGGCGTCGCTGCGCTGGTGCTGGGGCTGGTGCGGCGCAGCGACCTCGGCCGTCTGCGCCGCCGCCGGGCGAAGGCGTGAGGTGTTCGGCGGACGCTATTCGGCGGATTGCAACGGCCGGGCCGGATCGGCGCTCCATTCCGACATCGACCCGTCATAGAGCCGCACCCCCGGCACCCCGGCGACCTCGCTCAGGGCGAACCACGACACCGAGGCCAGATGGCCGGTGTTGCAGAAGGTGATGGGCTGGTCCGCCAGCGGCAGGCCGGCCTGCGCCGCCAGCGCCTTGACCGTGTCGGCCGGGGCGAAGCGGTGCTCGTCCGCCGAGAACAGCGCGGCGATGTCGAGGTTGACCGCGCCCGGGATGGTGCCGGCGGCACGCGCCTGCGGGCTCTTGGCCTTGCCGGCGAACTGTTCGGCCGAGCGGGCGTCGTGCAGCGGGGTGGTGCCGGCCGCCACCGCCGCCCCGACCTCCTCCAGCGTGGCGCGCAGGCCGGGACGCGGATGGGCGGTGTAGGCCACCGGCTTGCGGTCCGCCGGCAGCGGCTTCACCGGGCCGCCCGCCGCGATCCAGCCGGCGAAGCCGCCGTCCAGCACCGACACCGCGTCGTGGCCGAGCGTCTTGAAGGTCCAATAGACCCGGGTGGCGTTGCCCATGTCCGACGCATTGGCGCCGGCCGCGACCAGCACGACATGGTCGCCGTTGCGGATGCCGAGCCCGCCGATCAGCCCCTCCAGCACCGCCGGTTCCGGCAGCATCCCGGCCCCGCCACCGACCGTCGTCCGCCAGCCGGCCGTTGCATAGTCGGAATGAACCGATCCCGGAACAAAGCCGCCGGTTGGCGGGGTTCGCACATCCAGGACGACGATTGCGGAGTTGCCCAGGCGGTTCTTCAGCCAGGCGGCATCGACAAGCGGGGGAAGGCTGGTGTCGGTCATCTGCGTAAACCCGGTTCCGGTTGATCGGTGCCGTTGCCGGACAGCGGTCATTGCGATGTCGCAACGAATGGGAGGCCGGTCGGCGGGAGCCCGCGGCGGCGGGCGGACGGACAGTGTGGGCGAAGCGCCGGTGGGGGAAAAGCCCAATCTTGTCGCAAACGGCGGGCTGCGGTGCCGTTGCCTGCCCGCCCGGAAGGGGTGTAGGATCGCCCGTTCGTGCAAATCGCGCCCTCCCGGGCGCCGATACGGGCGCGAACCCGGCGCGGGAGCTTCGACATCATGGCCAACATCGACGACCTGCTCGGCGCGGCCGATCCCCACGACGGCGACGCCTCGTCCTTCGCCATCGGCGATGCGCCGGTGGAGATCAAGGTGGTCATCGGCACCGCGATGCTCCGCGTCCGCGACCTGCTGAAGCTGGGCCGCGGCGCCGTGGTTGAACTCGACCGCCATCTGAAGGATCCGACCGACGTCTATGTCGAAGGCGTGCTGGTCGCCCGCGGCGAGGTGGCGATCATCGATGACAAGATCGGCGTCACGCTGACCGACTTCATCAAGTCCAGCCGCGAGTGGAAGCGCTGAGACTTCCGGCCGGGTCTTTCATGCCCCTTTGCCCGCCCCTTTGCCCGCCATGCTTCATTCGGTAGCAGCCGCGCCCCAGCTGGCGGCTTGACGGGGGCAGGTGGCATCTGGTCTCGTTGGGCGCGGTCGTGGGATGTGCCGTCACCGACGGCGCCGCTCCGTCAGCCGGTCCGGAGAGCGAAACCATGTCCCACCACGCGGTCTCCCCATCCTCCTGCCTGCCGCGCCTGTACGCGAACCCGCGCGCCGACCATGAACGGGTCTATGGCGAACCGGAACGCGCGATCCTCAGCCGCGCCGCCTTCGAACAGGCGATGGCGGAGATCGGCGCTTGGCCCGGCTACGCCCCGACCCCGCTGCGCTCGCTGCCCGGACTGGCGCGGGAGGCCGGGATCGACCGCCTGTGGTACAAGGACGAAAGCACCCGCTTCGCCCAGGGCAGCTTCAAGGCGCTGGGCGGCGCGTACGCCGTGCTGCGGCTGCTGGCGCGGGAGGTGACGGCGCGCGTGCCGGGCGTGCCGGTGACTGCGCTGGACCTCGTCGTCGGCCGCTATGCCAAGGTGACGCGCGGCCTGACCGTCGCCACCGCGACCGACGGCAACCATGGCCGCTCCGTCGCCTGGGGCGCGCAGGTGTTCGGCTGCGGCTGCGTGGTGTACGTGCCGGCCGCCTGCTCCGCCGGCCGCCGCGCCGCCATCGAGGCGTACGGGGCGCGGCTGGTGGTGGTCGACGGGCTGTATGACGACGCGGTGCGCCAGGCCGCCGCCGACGCTGCAGACAATGGCTGGTTCGTCGTCTCCGACACCTCCTACACCGGCTACATGGACGTGCCGCGTGACGTGATGCAGGGCTATACCGTGATGGTGGAGGAGGCGATCACGCAGCTTCCCGCCAGCGAGCGGCCGACCCATGTCTTCGTCCAGGGCGGCGTCGGCGGGCTGCCCGCCGCGGTCTGCGGCCATCTGTGGGAAAGCTGGGGCCGCCAGCGCCCGCGCTTCGTGGTGGTGGAACCGCACAATGCCGATTGCCTGTACCGGAGCGCCGTCGCCGGCCGGCCGTTGCGGTCGGACGGCGACCTGGACACCGTGATGTCGGGGCTCGCCTGCGGCGAGGTCTCGCTGCTGGCCTGGGCGATCCTGGAACAGGGCGCCGACGATTTCCTGACCATTCCGGACGAGGGCGCGGTCGCCGCCATGCGCAAGCTGGCCGAGGGCGCACATGGCGGCCGGCCGATCGTCGCTGGCGAATCGGGGGTGGCCGGACTTGCCGGCCTGCTCTGCGCCGCGGCGCACGAGGAGGTCCGGCTGGCCCTGGGGCTGGTGCCGGATGCGCGCGTGCTGGTGTTCGGGACCGAGGGGGCGACCGACCCTGAGGTCTATGAGCGGATCGTCGGCCGTCCGCCCGGGTTGGTCATGGAGGCGTGAGGGCGGGGACGGGCGGTCCGTTGCGGATCGTCAGCGCAGCAGGTCGGTGACGATGTTGGCGCCGTCGGCGGTGAGCCGGTCTGCGGTCTCGCGGTAGTCGCGGGCGCCGGAAAAGCCGCCGGCCGCGGTGACGCGCTGGATCCAGGCGGGGGATGCGCCGAGCGACACCAGCCGCTGCACCATGGCCTGGGTCGACCGCATGGTCATGTGGCCGTTCTCCGCCATGCGCGGCGCATGCACCATGAACTCGGCCCTCGGCTCGGCATAGCGCGGGTAGCCGGCCAGATAGAGGCCGACGCACATGCTCTCGCAGGATTCGCCGCCGCGCACCCGGGTGGCGACCGGACGCCCGCCCTGGCGCTCGGCCAGCACGGCGTCGATCATGCGGTAGCCGGCCGCGGTGAAGCCGCCGGGGCTCGCCAGCTCCACCATCACCGGGCGGCGGGCGGGCAGGGCGTGCAGCGCGTCGACGAAGCGGCGCTCCGCCCCCGGCGTGATGATGCCGTCCAGCCGCAGCACGGTGAGGTCGCCCTGGTCGCTGCGGGACAGGGCGGCGTCGGGGTACGCGGTCGCGGGTGCGGCGGCGGGGGCCGGGTTGACGGTGACCGGATTTATGGTGATCGGGTTGACGGCGATGCCCGTCTGCCGGGTGGCGGCATCGGCCATCGGCAGCGCACCCAGGCCGACTCCGAGCAGGCCAACCGCGAACCCGACCTTCCGAACCAGCGCCAGCACCGACATCAGACCCTCCCCGCTCGACTCCACCAGCCTGCGGGGCAAAGCTTGCCCGATGGTTAACGGCGCGTCCGTGACCCGCCGCACAATATGGGTAAGTGCGGAGGTAAAGGCGGGCCGGCGGTCCGGCGGCGCGATAAAGCGTGCGCGCGGGCGCAAAGGGCGCTAGAAGAAACAGGATTCCAAGGGTATGGCCGGAGCATCCTTTTCGGGGGAGCCGCCCGGCCGGACCCGTGCCGTGAACGTCGAAGAGCGGAACGATGTCGTACATCCAGGGTGAAACGGGCGATTGGGAAATCGTGATCGGGCTCGAGGTCCATGCCCAGGTGATTTCGAACGCGAAGCTGTTCTCCGGCTCCGCCACCGAATTCGGGGCGGCGCCGAACAGCCAGGTCAGCTTCGTCGACGCTGCGTTCCCCGGCATGCTGCCCGTCATCAACGAATTTTGCGTCGAGCAGGCGGTGCGCACCGGCCTGGGCCTGAAGGCGCAGATCAACCTGACCTCGGTCTTCGACCGCAAGAACTACTTCTACGCCGATCTGCCGCAGGGCTATCAGATCAGCCAGTTCCTGCAGCCGATCGTCGGCAAGGGCGAGATCGTGCTCGATCTGCCGGACGGCACCAGCCGCACCGTCGGCGTCACGCGCCTGCATCTGGAGCAGGACGCGGGCAAGTCGCTGCACGACCAGCACCCGTCCAAGACCTTCATCGACCTGAACCGGTCGGGCGTGGCGCTGATGGAGATCGTGTCGGAACCCGACATGCGCACGTCGGAGGAGGCCGGCGCCTACGTGCGCAAGCTGCGCTCGATCCTGCGCTATCTCGGCACCTGCGACGGCAACATGGAGGAAGGCTCCATGCGCTGCGACGTCAACGTGTCGGTGCGCAAGCCGGGCGACGAATTCGGCACCCGCTGCGAGATCAAGAACGTCAACTCGATCCGCTTCGTCATGGCCGCCATCGAGTACGAGGCGCGCCGCCAGATCGAGATCATCGAGGATGGCGGCAAAATCAACCAGGAAACCCGCCTGTGGGACACGACCAAGTTCGTGACCCGCTCGATGCGGTCGAAGGAGGAGGCGCACGACTACCGCTACTTCCCCGACCCCGACCTGCTGCCGCTCGAACTCGACGAGGCGTGGGTGCAGGAGATCGAGAAGACGTTGCCGGAACTGCCGGACGACAAGAAGGCCCGCTTCATCGACGACTACAAGCTGTCGGTCTATGACGCCGGCGTGCTGGTGTCGGAAAAGGCCAAGGCCGATTATTTCGAGGCGGTGGCCAAGGGCCGCGATCCCAAGCTGGCGTCCAACTGGGTCACCGGCGAGTTGTTTGGCTACCTCAACAAGGCCGGCAAGGAGATCGAGGAGAGCCCGGTGTCCGCCGGCAACCTCGGCGGCCTGATCGACCTGATCGCCGACAACACCATCTCCGGCCGCATCGCCAAGGAGGTGTTCGAGACGATGTTCGAGACCGGCGGGACGGCCGCCGACATCGTCGAGCAGAAGGGTCTGCGCCAGGTCACCGACACCGGCGCCATCGAGGGCGCGATCGACGCCGTGCTGGCCGCCAACCCCGACAAGGTGGCTGAGTTCCGCAGCGGCAAGGACAAGCTGTTCGGCTTCTTCGTCGGCCAGGTGATGAAGGCGACCCAGGGCAAGGCCAACCCGGCCATGGTCAACGAAATCCTGACCAAGAAACTGAAGGGGTAAGCGGCTGCCACCCCTTGGCGGCCATAAATCGCCACCCTGTCCGAAAGAAAGCCTCTCCCCCGTGGGAGAGGCTTTTTTCTTGGGTGCTGCCGTCCGGTACGGTAAAGCCGCAGTTGAATTTTCCCGGTTACCGTCGCCACAGTGCTGGAAACGGTGGAGGAACCATGGCGGCGGAGCCGGTGATGGTGGCGCTGGCGGGGGTGTCCGTCGGCGGGCTGCTGGGGGTGCTGCTTGGCCTCTATGCCGGGCGCCGGGCCGCCCGCAAGGCTGCGGTGCCGCCCCAGGCCGCCGGGGCCAGGCCGCCGCTGCCCGAACCCGAGACCGGCGAGCGGCTGGAGATGGCGCTGGAGGCGACCGGGGCCGCGGTGTGGGACGCCGACCTGCTGGCCGGCACCTGCTGGTGGACCGACACCTTCCCGCGCATGCTGGGCTACCGCAACCGGCCGCCGATGCCGCCGGATTTCTGGGAAAGGCGGCTGCATCCCGACGACCGCGACCGGGTGCTGGCCCATATCGCCTCGCATCTGGCGGGGGAGACCTCCAGCTACGCCTATTCCTACCGGCTGCGGCACGAGGGCGGCGGCTGGGTCTGGATCGCCGCCAAGGGCCGCGCCTTCCGCGACGACGGCGGCCGTGCCGTGCGCTATGCCGGCATCATGACCGACATCACCGAGGCCCGCCGGCAGGAGGAACGGCTGCGCGCCAGCGAGGAGCGGCTTTTGAAGATCATGGAGGCGGCGCCCATCGCGGTTAACGTCACCACCCGCGACGGCCGCTGGCTGTTCTGTAACGCCCAGTCCGTGCGCCTGATGGGGCGCGATCGCACCGCGCTGATGCGGACGCCGGTGTCCGACCTGTATGCCGAACCTGAGGACCGTGCGGCGCTGATCGCCCGCTTCGACCGCGAGGGGCCGTTCCGCAACGCCGAGATCCGGTTCCGCCGGCCCGACGGCAGCATCGTCTGGGTGCTGTCGTCATGGAACAGCATCGAGCTGGACGGCGAATCGGCGCTGCTGACCTGGCTCTACGACATCACCGACCGCAAGGCCGCCGAATCGGCGATGGTCCAGGCGCGGGAGGAGGCGGAGCAGGCGCTGGCCGAACTGCGCGAGGCGCAGGAAAGCCTGATCCAGGCCGAGACCATGGCGTCGCTCGGCCAGCTGGTGGCGGGGGTGGCGCACGAGATCAACACGCCGATCGGCATCGGCCTGACCGCCGCCAGCCACATCGGCGAGCAGGCGCAGATCCTGCGCCAGCGTTTCGCCGGCAACACGCTGCGCAAGTCGGAATTCCTTGAGTTCCTTGACGGCCTGGGCGAGAGCAGCCGCCTGCTGATGGCCAACATCGACCGCGCCGCGTCGCTGGTGCAGAGCTTCAAGCAGGTGGCGGTCGACCAGTCCTCCGGCGACCGGCGGGTCTTCGAGCTGGGCGGCTACATCCGCGAACTGCTGTTCTCGCTGCGGCCGCGGTTGAAGCGCACCGGGCTGAGGGTGGCGGTGGAGTGCGACGACGAACTGACGATGGACAGCTTCCCCGGCGCGCTGGGCCAGGTGCTGACCAATCTGGTGATCAACGCCATCGTCCACGCCTATGGCGATGGCGACCGCGCGGGCGAGACCGCCGCCGGCACGATCCGTATCACCGCGCAGCCGGATGGGGCCGAGCGGGTGCGCATCGACTTCATCGACGACGGCGCCGGCATCGCGCCGGAGCATCTGTCGAAGGTCTTCGACCCGTTCTTCACCACGAAGCGGGGGCAGGGCGGGTCGGGGCTGGGCCTGCACATCGTGTTCAACACGGTGACCGGTCCGCTCGGCGGCACCGTTTCGGTCCAGTCCTGGCCGGGGCAGGGCACCCGCTTCACCATCCTGCTGCCGCGCGAGGCGCCGGCCATGCAGCCGGCTGCCGCGGTGGAAGCGGCGCTGACCTGACGGCCGCCGGTCAGGCGTGGTGGAGTTCGTGAAGCTGGAGATGCTTGGGCCGGCGGCCGCGGCGCTTGGGCGCGGCGAAATCGGCCAGCGCACCGTTTTCCCCGCGCAGCTCGGCGTGCAGTTCCTGCACGCAGCGTTGCAGCAGTTCCTTCTCGCGCTGATCCTCACGATCGGTGATCTCAAGACAGCTCAGCTTGATCTCCACGAGGTCGATCAGCGTCTCGGTGCAACGGCGTGACAGGGTCATGGCATCCTCCACAGCGATGGGGCGCGGCGACGGGCTGCGGTGACGGTCTCCGGCGGAGCTGGCCGATGGGGATCGGACCTGCGCGATCGAGCTGTACGTCACCTGGACTTTTTGCGTCTCATGGCGGGATCATAACCGACGACCATTAAAAAGTACCTAAAATTTTATACAGATTTGTCCCACTCTTTCTATTTTCGAGAAAAGCGAATTTCCGTCTCCGTAAGCGTTGACAAGGGCATGGCCGCCCCGCTAGAACCCTCCCCACGCCAGCGACGCCCCACGGGGTTGCCGCACTGGCTGGAGGGGTGGCCGAGTGGCTGAAGGCAACGGTTTGCTAAACCGTCATAGGGTTTAAAGCCCTATCGTGGGTTCGAATCCCATCCCCTCCGCCATCAAATTTCGCTAGAGCGTTGATTTTGCAGTAAAATCCGCTCTAGCCTTTAACTTTCCCGCACAGAATATCCCAAAGCCTCAGGCAGCAACGGGGCGGCTTTCTTCGGACGGTTACGGAGATGCGCCTCACGGCCTGCCTGTACCGACGGCGCCGTCAATCCGGCCGGGGGAGCGGTCTCTGCTGAAGTTGCCGCTCTGCGCGTCGTCCCGAACGGGCCGGATGCTGGGGAAGCGCTGCCGGCGAAGATGAAGACCGGCGGTTCACTGCCGTCTTCCCCCTCAAAGAAAAAGGGTGCCGAACAGGCACCCCTAGTCGAGGGAGATTGCCTGACGCGCCGTCAGACATGTCCATGATCCGGCACCCACCTTTCTGTTCCGTCTCCGGCCCGATGGGACAAACCCTATGGCCGTCCGCGCCGCGCTCAGCCTCACCCGGTTGGCCGGGGCCGTGACGGCCTGAAGGTGGGACGCCGGTTTGACCGGAACGGCACCGTCGGCTAAGCTTCGTCACGCGTTCGACGGGGGAAATCCATGGTCGATCTGATGGAAGCCCTCTGGGACATTCTGCTTGGGAACCGCCTGCTCAGATGGTTCTTCATCGGCCTTCTGATCGGTTTGATCCTGGTCGGCTGCATGGTCTGGTCCGGTTCCGATATCGAGGCCGCAGACGCCCTGATGGGCATCATGGTCAGCGGCTTCCTCGTGCTCGGACTGCGCCTCATGCTCTGGTTCTTCAACCACTGAAGTTCCATGTGCTTCAGCTCAAGCGCATGGAACCGCAGGAGTCTCCCGTCCGAACACCCGAGGCCGCAAGGCATGTCCGATCCACTCTCTCACGCCTCGTCGTAACCCGGCTCCCGCGTCTGGCCTTCGCGGTCATCGGCTTGCCCGGGGTTCGGCCGATGCACTGCATCGCCATCGGGGCGCTTCTTCGGAACCTGCTGGTTGACGGCGCCGGGCACCGGCTGATCTTCGGTTGGCTTGTCGCTCATGATGGGGATCCTGGTTGACTGCGATCCCACTCCAACAGCATCGCTCCGACTTCGTCCCCGGCGGCCTGCGGGCTTCGAGTGTGAAACGCCGCGGCGAGGGGGGGCTATCGGATGGCGCCGCCTTCGACCGCAAGCAGACGCTGCCGTTCCAGGTCGCGGATTTCGGGGAGCAGCGAGGGTGGAGGCGGCCGGCATCCGCAGGCCTGGGAGTGCGCCAGATGCCATTCGACCCGCTGCCGGCGGGTCGCCTTCGGCGGTATGGGGTGGGCCTCGTGCCAGTCCCTGTTCATCGCATTTTCCATGACAGGCGGTTTTTCATGATCGCAGGCATGATAAACCAGCGGCGGCGATGGCCTGATGTCCATCATGCCGCACACCGCTGCCGGTATGCTCCCGGTCTTCCGCAGTCGGGCAAAAACAGAACGGCTCCCGATGGTGTCCCATCGAGAGCCGTTGCCTTGCCCCGGTTTTTGCGAAGGCTCAAACCGCTTCGACGAGGCCCATCTGCTCGGCGCGCTCGGTCAGGTTCGCGCGGATCCGGTCCAGCGTGGCCAGCGGAATGTCGATCTTCGCGCAGGGCTCCTGAATCCGCGGATCGTCGCCCGGATACAGCGCCTCGTATTCGGCGGCATTGTCGTAGGCCTGCCGGTTGTCAGCCTCGAAATAGGTCTCCACCGGAAGCCCCTCGGCGAACATGCCGTCATGGCTGTCGAGTTCGATGTGGAAATACTCGATCTCCTCCATCTCATCGACCTGACGGATCGACGACCCGTTGATCAGCAGCCGGGCCGACACGCCATAGGCGCCGATCAGCAGCGCGTGGGCAGGCGACAGGTAGAGGTCGCGGGCCGGCAGGCCCGGCGCGATGGCATCCCGCATGATCCGGACCGGCAGATGGACCTGACGCAGCTGTTCGGTATCGAGGGACGAACCGGCGAGGACACGGCGACCGATCCAGCGAATGGGACGGAATTCCCCTCTGGTCGAGGACTTGACGAGATCGCCGATCTTCAGGCTCTCCACGGCGACGTCGCCAAACATGGAACGAACGTAGGTGCCGCGCAGGACGCAGGTCGGGATAGGATTGGGAGCCATAGAAAAATCCTTGTTCAGTGACCTGTATTTACTTCGTCATGGCGTTGCTCGGATTTTTTATTTGCCATTTCCGCGAAGCTATTCTGGGATGATAAGCCACTGTTCTGGAATTGGAATGACCGGTTTGTTGAAAATTCCTTCCAGTTGTGATGGCTTGCGACGTTTTGATAACTTGAGATTGCAGATGTGGCCGGAGGTTCCTGTCGGCAGGCTGTGCGGCCTCCATCCATGCGAGGAGGGCTGGTGGAGCCTGTCGGGCCGACCAACCCCGTCCATCGGCGGACGGTCGCAAAGGCGCCGTGCCTTTTTCCGCGGCGGATGGCGGGGTCGATGACGGGGCGGGAACGATGCGGGTAAATCCGGCCGGGCGTCAGTCCGCCAGCCGGGTGGTCAGGCGCGGCGCTGCGGTGCTGGCGGCGATGTAGCGTGCCCGCATCGGCTTCAGGATGAACAGGGCAAGGAACGCGGCCAGTGCGTTGACGATGGCGACGCTGTAGAAGACGGTCTGCCAGCTGCCGGTCGCCGCCACCATCAGGTTGCCCAGCGGCACCAGCAGCGCCGCCGTTCCCTTGGCGGTGTAGAGCATCCCGGCGTTGGTCGCGGCGAAGCGCGAGCCGAAGGTGTCGGCGCAGCAGGCCGGGAACAGGCTGAAGATTTCGCCCCAGGCGAAGAACACCAGGCCGGTCAGGATGACGAAGGCGACCGGATCGGCGCCATAGGCGCTGAGCGCCATCACCCCGACCGCCTCGATGGTGAAGGCGATGAACATGGTGTTCTCGCGGCCTATATGGTCCGACACCCAGCCGAAGAAGGGGCGGGTGATGCCGTTCATCACCCGGTCGATCGACAGGGCGAAGGTCAGCGCCGGCAGGGTCAGGCCCAGCAGGCTGACCGGCGCGTCGACGAGGCCCATGTCGGCGGCGATGGGGCCGAGCTGCGCCGTGACCATCAGGCCGCCGGCGGCGACCATGGTGAACATGGCGTACATGACCCAGAAGACCGGGGTGCGCAGCATCTCCTGCGGGGCGAAGTGGCGGCGCTCGGCGACGGCGACCGCGGCGCGGCCATGGCCGGGCTTGGGCGGATCGGCCAGGAACCAGGCCAGCACCAGGATGACAAGACCCTGGCCCAGGCCGAAGACCAGGAAGGTCTGTTCGAAGCCGGAGGTCTCGATCATGGTGGCGATCGGCACGACGGTCAGCGCGGAGCCGGCGCCGAAGCCGGCGGCGGTCAGGCCGGCGGCGAGGCCGCGGCGGTCGGGGAACCATTTCAGCGCGTTGCCGACGCAGGTGCCATAGACGCCGCCGGCGCCGATGCCGCCGATCACCGCGGCGAGATACAGCAGCGCCAGCGAATCCGCCACCGCGTTCAGCGCCCAGGACAGGGCGCACAGCGCGCCGCCGACCAGCACGACGATGCGCGGGCCGAAGCGGTCGACGAACCAGCCCTCGACCGGCACCAGCCAGGTTTCGGTGACGATGAAGATGGTGAAGGCGACCTGGATCGCGGTGCGACCCCAACCATGCTTGTCGTCGATCGGTTCGACGAACAGGGTCCAACCATATTGCAGGTTGGCGATCATCGACATGCAGACGATGCCGATGGCCAACTGCATCCAGCGCCCGCCCCAGGGTGCGACCCGGGCCGTGTTGCCGTGCGTCTCACGCACCATGTCCTTCCTCCCGATTTCACCCGACATGTTCTGTTCGGACGTCCGGACCCTTTGCCTTGCTTGACGGTGCTGTTCTTCGGATCCGGAAAAAGGCCATGGGCGGGGCTTCGGTATGGCCGGCAGATGGTGGTTGGCATGCCAAATGCCCACACCCGCAGTCACGATCATCAGTTTCGCTGACTATGTCAATACGAAGCATTTTCAGCCGCACCGATTCAACCATGGCCTGTCCATCTGAATCCCGTCGATTTCCGCAGGATGGGAAAGACCGGCTCCGCCCCCTGGCCGAACCGGCCGGGCCTTGCGATGATGGGGGCAGAACAGGAGAGCGCCGATCCATGATCCTTGCCACGCCGCCGCTGCTGGCCGTCACCGACCGCCATGCGGCCGTCCTGCCGTTGCCGGAGCTGGCGGAGCGGCTGTTCGCGTCGGGCCTGCGCTGGCTGTCGTTGCGCGACAAGGACTTGCCCGATGCCGACCGCCTGGCGCTCGCCCGTGCGCTGGTGCTGCGTGCCCGGCCCTGGGGTGCCCGCGTCACCCTGCATGGCGACCCGGCCCTGGCGCGGGAGGCGGGGGTGGACGGGGTGCATCTGGGGGCCGATGGCGATCCGGCTGCCGCCCGCGCGCTGCTGGGGCCGCGGGCGCTGGTCGGGCAGTCGCTCCACGACTCGGGACGCGGGGAGGCGCTGGAGCGGGCGCGCGGGCAGGTGGATTACGTTACCCTCTCGCCGGTCTTCCCGTCGGCCAGCAAGCCCGGCTACGGGCCGTGCCTGGGGGGGGCGGGCTTGCGGCGCTGGACGGATCGCGGCGTTCCGGTGCTCGGGCTCGGCGGAATCGACAGGCCGGAGGCGATCGCCGCCTGCCGGAGCGCCGGGGCGGCGGGCGTGGCGGTGATGGGGCTGGCGATGCGCGGCCCGCAGGCGCTGGCGCCGCTGCTCGCCGCACTGGCGGCGGATCGGACGGAGGGCGCCGGCGCGGCGCCGCGCGGCGTCGGGCCGCAGGGCTGATTCGGGGCCGCCCCCCTGGACATTTCAGCGCCTTGCATGCATCTGGTATGTAGGATACGTAAAAGGCGGTGCGCCTCTATCCGGCGCCCGACCGGATGCGCCGCCAAGTCTGGCAGGACATCTCTGTCTGGCAAGACATCCGGCAAGAAGACACAAGGACATCGACTCCATGACCGTTCCCGCTCTCAACGTCCAGCCCCTCGACACCGGAACGACCTTCCGCAGTCAGGTCTATCATGCGCTGAAGCAGGCGATCACGGAGATGGACATCTATGACCACGACCGCGAGATCAGGCTGGACGAACGCCAGCTCAGCGACAAGCTCGGCGTCAGCCGCACCCCGATCCGCGAGGCGCTGACCCTGCTGGAGCAGGAGGGTTTCATCCGCCTGCAGCCGCGCCGCGGCATCTTCGTCGTCCGCAAGACCAAGACCGAGGTCATCGAGATGATCCAGGTCTGGGCGGCGCTGGAGAGCATGGCGGCCCGCATGGCGGCCGAACACGCCCCGGCGGCGGAGATCCACAAGCTGTGGGATCTGTTCGGCAGCTTCGAGCAGCGCAGCCCGAAGGACCATGTCAGCGAATATTCCGACGCCAACATCGCCTTCCACAAGAGCATCATCCAGCTCAGCGGGTCGAAGTTGATCCAGGATGTCACCGACAATCTCTTCATCCACATGCGGGCGATCCGCAAGCTGACCATCGGCCAGGAGGACCGGGCCGAGCGCTCCATCCACGACCACCGCGCCATCATCAAGGCGCTGGAGGTCCGCGACGCCGACCTTGCCGAGCGGCTGGTGCGCGAACACACGATGGGGCTGGCCGCCCATGTCGAGAAGCACTGCGACTTCCTGGAATAACGGGCCCGGAATAATGGGCCTGGAATGAGGGGGCGGGGGCTGCCACTCCCGACCCGCCATTCCGGCGGCGCCGTCCTCAGGCCGGCACCGCCTCCCGCGCAGCCGGGGCTTTCGCCTTCGGCACGTCGTCGCCGTCGATGGTCACCACGCGCAGCGCATTGGTGTTGCCGGGCGTGCCGAAGGGGACGCCGGCGGTGACGACCAGCGGCTGGCCGGACCGGCCGATGCCGGCATCGGCGGCGGCGGCCAGGGCGCGGCCGACCATCTCGGCGAAATCCGCCACGTCGTCGGTCCACACCGAATGGACGCCCCAGGCCAGCGACAGCCGCCGCGCGGTCTCCCGCGTCGCGCTGAGGCCGAGGATCGGCACGGCAGGCCGCTCGCGCGAGGCGCGCAGCGTGGTCGAGCCGGTTGTGGTGTAGGTGACGATGCCGGCGGCGCTGATGGTTTCCGCCACCTGCCGGGCCGCCGCGGTCAGGGCGTCGGGCGCGGTCGCCTCGGGGCTGGGATGGTCGGCATCCATGATCCGGCGATAGAGCGGGTCGCGCTCCACCCGGCGGACGATGCGGTCCATCATCGCCACCGCCTCCACCGGATAGCGGCCCGACGCGGATTCGGCCGACAGCATCACCGCATCCGCCCCGTCATAGACGGCGTTGGCGACGTCGGAGGCCTCGGCGCGGGTCGGGGTCGGCTCCGACACCATCGATTCCAGCATCTGGGTGGCGACGATCACCGGCTTGCCCATGGCGCGGCTGAGCCGGATCATCTTCTTCTGCAGCCCCGGCACATCCTCCGGCGGCAGTTCGACGCCGAGATCGCCGCGGGCGACCATCACCGCGTCCGACAGCTCGATGATCCGGTCCAGCGTCGGCAGCGCCGCCGGCTTCTCGATCTTGGTCATCACATGGGCGCGGCCGCCGATCAGCGCGCGCGCCTCCAGGATGTCCTCCGGCCGCTGGACGAAGCTGAGCCCGATCCAGTCCACCCCGAGCTCCAGCCCGAAGGCGAGGTCGCTGCGGTCCTTCTCCGACAGGGCGCTCAAGGCCAGGGCGGCGCCGGGGACGTTGACGCCCTTGCGGTCGGACAGGGTGCCGCCGGCCACCACCTCGGTCTCGGCGAAGCCGGGGCCGCAATCGAGCACGCGCAGGCGGATGCGGCCGTCGTTCAGCAGCAGGTCGAGTCCCGGTTCCAGGCTGGCGAACACCTCCTCATGGGGCAGGCAGACGCGGCGGCCATCGCCGGGGCTGCGGTCGAGATCCAGCCGGAACCGGTCGCCCATCGTCAGGTCGACCGGCCCGGACCCGAAGGTCCCGACCCGCAGCTTCGGCCCCTGGAGGTCGAGCAGGACGCCGATCGGCCGTCCCAGCCGGTCCTCCGCGGCGCGGATGCGGGCATAGCGTTCGGCATGCTCGGCCTGGGTGCCGTGGCTGGCGTTCAGGCGGAACACGTTGACGCCGGCCTCGGCCAGCGCCGTGATCTGGCTTTCCGACGAGCTGGCTGGACCCAGGGTGGCGACGATCTTGGTGCTGCGGTGAAACGGCATGGCGACAGCCTTCCTCCGCCCGGCCCTTGCGCGAAAAACGGGCGCAAGGGGCGGGACTGGCGAACGATGAGGTACGGATCGGGGTTTTGTGCTGGTGATGACGGGATGCTGGAAGGGATGCGCCGGACGGTCAAACGCCGGCCGCCTCCTATTCCGCATCGTGAGAGTGGTTCCCCGTGCCGCGCATGGACAGCCGGCGCATCGGTCGGCGACACTGGGGCATGGCTGAAACACCACCCGATGCGCCCGTTCCGCCCCATCCAGCCGCCACGCTGATCCTGCTGCGCGACGGGGTGGACGGGCTGGAACTGCTCACGATCGAACGGCATGCCGGACTGCGCTTCGCCCCTGGCGCCACCGTGTTCCCCGGCGGCCGGCTGGAGGCGGCAGACCATGATCCGGTCTGGCGGACCTCCTGGCCGACTGTGGAGACGGCTGCGGGGCCGCCCGCCGACCTGCCCCACCGTGTCGCCGCGGTCCGGGAATGCCTGGAGGAATGCGGGATCCTGCTGGCGCCGGAGAGATCCGACCCTCCCGGTCCGTCCGCAGTGGCTGCCTTGCGCGCGGCGCTGGCGGCGGGGGAGGGGTTCGGGACGGCCCTGGCGGCGGCCGGGCTCGCCCCGGCGCTCGACCGCATGGCGGCGCTGGCGCGCTGGGTGACACCGGAGACGCTGCCGCGCCGCTTCGACACGCTGTTCTTCCTCGCTCCCACGCCGCCGGGGCAGGCGCCGCTCTGCGACGGCGGCGAGGCGGTCGCCGCGCAGTGGGCCTCGCCGCGCCGCCTGCTGGCGGAGGCGGCGGCCGGGCGGCGCCGGCTGGTCTTCGCCACGCGGATGACGCTGCTGCGGCTGGCGGGCTGCGCCGACGTTGCCGACGCGCTGGCCTGCGCCGCCGCCGGTCCGCAGCCGCCGCCCCCGATTCTGCCGGTGCCGGTGGAGACGCCGGCCGGGCCGGTGTTCCGGATTCCCGCCGGCTGCGGCTTTTCGCCACTGGAGACGCCGGCCGAAAATGTTAGGCTCGGGTAAGAATAGGTAAGTTGGAACCGGTTTCCGCGATGTGAAAATTGCGCAATGGTGCTATTGTGCGATGCGGTGCGCGCAACCAAGCTTCCATCCGACGCTCATGGACGGGCGGAGGCTCGGGGGTTCGCGGACATGGATATCGGGTTCATCGGGGGCGGGGGCGGAGATGTGGCCGAAGCGATCATGGACAGGCTGCGGGGGGCAGGGCACCGGCTCCAGCGCCATGGCGATGTCCGTGATGGCGATGTCCGCCGCGGCCATTCCGTCCGGGCGTCGGTCGGGGAGTGCGACGTCATCATGCTGATGCTGCCCGATGCCCGCGCCGTCGAAGCGGCGCTGTTTTCCGACGGCGGCCTCGCCGCGACCCTGCCGCCGGGACGGCTGCTGATCGACCTGTCGCATCTGTCCCCCGCCGACGCGGCGCTCAACGCCGCGCGCGTCGCCGGGCGGGGCGGGCTGCTGGTCGATGCGCCGGTTTCCGGTGCCGGGAAACCGGCCCCGGGTTCGGCCGGGGATTTCTCCGTGGATCTGGGTGGCGATGCCGCCGCCTGCGCCCGGGCGGAACCGCTGCTGCGCCTGTTCGCGGCCAGGGTCGAGCGGGCCGGCGGGCCGGGCGAGGGACAGCGCGCGCGCCTGACCCGCGGGGCGGGGCGCGACGCCGACGATCCGGACGGGCTGCACCGGCTGTTGCGCCTGATGGCCTTCGACGAGCCGGCCCGAAGCAGGGCGAGCGCAGGATGACGATGCCGATGACACCTCATATCATCCCGCCTTGCCGCACATCGGTTCCGGCCATCGAAATTCCGCCCGGCGTGATTGTCGCCTTCGGCCCCGGCCTCGTCCATGGCTCCGTCGACGTGGAGCGGCTGGGCAACAAGGGGGCGCGGCTGGTCGAGATGGCCGGGCTCGGCATTCCGGTGCCGCCGGGCTTCGTCATCGCCGCCGAGGCCGGCCGCGGGCTGGATGCGGAATCCCAACCTCCCGATCGGCTGCCCGACCAACTTCCCGCTTGGCTGGCCGACCGCATCGACGGCGCCGTCGCGGACCTGGAACGCCGGGCCGGCGCGGGCTTCGGTGTCGCCGACCGGCCGCTCCTGCTGTCGGTCCGCTCGGGCGCGGCGGTGTCGATGCCCGGCATGATGGACAGCATCCTGAATCTCGGCCTGAACGACCGGACGGTGATCGGGCTGGCGGCGCGGTCGGGCGACGCCCGCTTCGCCCACGACTGCTACCGCCGGCTGGTCCAGTCCTTCGGCAGCGTGGTGATGGGGGTGCCGGGCCACCGCTTCGAGACCCTGCTCGACGACCTCAAGGAGGAGCGGGGGTACCGGCGCGATGCCGAGATGACGGCGGAGGACTGGCAGGCGTTGCTGCCGCGCTACCTGCATCTTATCGAGACGCGCTGCGGCCGGCCCTTCCCGCAGGATCCGGCGGAGCAACTGCGCGCCGCGGTGGCGGCGGTCTTCCGCTCCTGGATGAACCCGCGGGCGGTGGCGTTCCGCGGCCTGCACGGCATCCCCGAGGATCTGGGGACGGCGGTGACGGTGCAGGCGATGGTGTTCGGCAACCGCGGGCCGGACTCCGGCACCGGCGTGCTGTTCACCCGCGATCCCTCCACCGGCGCGCCCGGCCTGTGCGGCGAGTTCCTGGCCGACGCCCAGGGCGAGGACGTGGTGTCGGGCACCCGCGACCCCGACCCGCTGGCCGCCGGACAGGACCGGCCCGAACAGTCGATGGAGCGCCGCCTGCCCGGTGCCTTCGCCGAGCTGTCGGCGGTGTCGCAGCGGCTGGAGTGCGCCTTCGCCGACATGCAGGACATCGAGTTCACCGTGGAGTCCGGCCGCCTGTTCATCCTGCAATCGCGCAGCGGCAAGCGCACGCCCGAGGCCTCCGTCCGGATCGCCGTCGACATGGCGGAGGAGGGGATCGTCACGCGGGCCGAGGCGGTGCGCCGCGTCGATCCGCAGGCGCTGGACGGGCTGCTGCGCCCGATGCTGGCGCCGGACGCGCTGGCCGGCGATCCCGCCAACATTCTTGCCCGCGGCCTGCCGGCCTCGCCGGGTGCAGTGACCGGCCGGGCCGCCTTCACGTCGGAGGATGCCATACGGCTGTCCCGCGGCGGCGTGCCGGTGGTGCTGTGCCGGCCGGAAACCTCGCCGGAGGACATCCACGGCATGCAGGTGGCGGTCGGCATCGTCACCGCGCGCGGCGGTTTCACCAGCCATGCCGCCACGGTGGCGCGCGGCATGGGCCTGCCTTGCGTCTGCGGCGCCCGCGCCCTGCGCATCGATCCGGAGCAGGGGCTGATGACCGCCGGCACGGTCACGGTCCGCACCGGCGACCTGCTGACCATCGACGGCGGCAACGGTGTCGTCGTGCTGGGCGCCGCCGCCTTGCAGCGGCCGGAGCCGGACGGCGCGGTCGCCCTGCTGCTGGAGTGGATGCGGGAGTTGGGGGTTGGGCTGGCTGCGGATTGAGGGGGGCGGTTCGAAGGCCGGCGGATCAAGGGCCGGCGGATCGAGGGCAGGAGAGGATCAGGCCGCCGTCAGCGCCCGCAGATGGGCGGCGCAGCCCTCGGCCAGACCGGTCGCGTCATAGCCGCCTTCGAGCGCCGAGACCACCCTGCCGCCGCAGAGTCGGTCGGCGAGATCGACCAGCTTGCGGGTCACCCACTCGAAATCCTCGGTGGTCAGGCCGAGTTGGGCCAGCGGATCGCGCTTGTGGGCGTCGAAGCCGGCCGAGATCAGCAGCAGCTCCGGCTGGAAGGCCTCCAGCGCCGGAAGGATCGCGCGCTCCATCGCCTGGCGGAACTCGATGGTGCCGCTGTAGGGCTCCAACGGCAGGTTCAGGATGTTGTTGTCCACCCCGCGCTCCCACGAATTGCCGGTGCCGGGATAGAGCGGCGACTGGTGGGTCGAGGCGAAGAACAGGTTGGGATCGTCGGCGAACATCGCCTGGGTGCCGTTGCCGTGATGGACGTCGAAATCGACCACCGCCACCCGCGTCAGCCCGTGGATCCTGCGGGCATGCTCCGCCCCGACGGCGATGTTGTTGAAGACGCAGAATCCCATGGCGCGGGCCGGCTCGGCATGGTGGCCGCAGGGGCGCACGGCGCAGAAGGCGTTGGTCGCCTCGCCGGCCAGCACGGCATCGACCGCGGCGCAGACCGAGCCGGCGGCGCGCAGGATCGCGCCGCGCGAACCCGGCGACAGCAGCGTGTCGGGATCCAGCCGGCGATAGCCCTCGTCCGGCACCGCCGCCAGCACCGCCTCGACATATTGGCGGTCATGGACGCGGGACAGCTGCTCGACGTCGGCCTCGGGGGCGGAGCGGCGCTCCAGGTCGCGGAACTCCGGCCGGTCGAGCACCTCCCACACCACGGCCAGCCGTTCCGGCGCTTCCGGATGGCCGGGGCCGGTGTCGTGGGCGAAGCAATCGTGATGGGTGAAGATCAGGGTGGTCACGGTTCGCATTTCCCATGGAAAGGCACCGCCGGGCCGCGGGCGGGAGCCCGGGCCATGGCGGCGTTGCTTCGGGGCGGTTGCTTCGGGGCGTCGTTCAGTGGGCGTAGGCGGCCGGCGGCTCTGCGGTGGCGGCGACCGCTCCCTCCAGTTCCCGCAATTGCAGGCGGGTGAAGTCGCGGGCGCTGACGACGCCGACCAGATGGCCGTCCTCCAGCACCGGCAGATGGCGGATATGGTGCTGGTCCATCAGGTGCAGGGCGTGCTGCAGGCTGTCGGACGGGGCGCAGGTCACCGGCTGGCGGGTCATCAGCTGCGACACCGGCATCGACAGCAGCGGGGCGCCGCGCTCCAGCAGGGCATGGACGATGTCGCGCTCGGACAGCACGCCGGCCAGCGTGTTGCCTTCGGTGCGGCAGACGTCCTTGACGATCAGGGCGCTGATGTTTTCCGCCTTCATCAACCGGATGGCGTCCGCCACCGTCGCGCTCGTCCGCACCGCGACGACGCGGGAGTCCTTGGTGCGCAGGATATGTTCGACCTTCATGGCGTGTCTCCTGATCGGCTGGCAGCTGGATGGCTGGGATGGCGGAGCGCCCGGCGGGAGCCACGCTATAAATATGGTATACCAAATACAGTACGCCAATCAAACAATTTCTGCGGCCCTGTTCCCTGGTTCAGATCGTCATGGACCGCATCGGGCCGGGCGCTGTTGCTTTCCGCAGGGACTGACGCTCCACCTCCCAGGCAATCCAGGGTGGAGGAAATGATTGGAGTAGCGGTATGTTCGTTACGCATATATTTTCATGCCCGGCATGCGGCAGGCGCATATCGGGCATCTTGTACCTTGTATACCAAGAACCTTGATCTGCATGCTGCGCCGCGTCATAACAGGTCCGTCGGGCTGAAACCGACCAACCAATAAAGCACCCCACACCCCCGAGTCACCGGAGCGACGACCATGTTGGAAATGCTGATCCTGGCACTCGTGCTGTCCGTCTTCGGCGGCACCGTCCACCACATCCTGTCGATGCAGGTCGCCAATGCCGGCAAGGCGGCGCAGCGCGATTTCTCCTCCGCGCCGCTGCGCCTCGCCAACCCGTCGGAAACCGACCTGAAGGACCAGGAGGATGAGCTGCCGCCCGGCCCCGCCTGGGCCAGCTTCCCGCGCGCCTTCTGATCGCGCCGGTCCGGCCTCACGGTCGACCGCATCACGAAGAGACGGCCCCTGGAGGCCGTCTTTTTCGTTTGTGCGCCAGTCGTCGGAGCGGGCGTCGCCGGTCAGGCGAGCGGCAGCACCAGCTGGAAGCTTTTGATGGTCATCCGCTTGCGGTGATAGAAGCGGTGGGCTTCGCCGCGCTGGATGCCGGAGATGATCTCCATCTGGGCGCAGCCACGCTCGCGCGCCTCGCTGGCCAGCCAGTCGAACAGCTTGTCGCCCAGCCCGTAGGAGCGCTTGGCGGCGCTGGTCACCAGATCCTCGACATACATGTAGCGGCCGCGCGACAGCGTCTCGTGCACGCGGAAGCCGCCGCAGCCGGCGATCTCGCCGTCCAGCCGCAGCAGGGCGAGGTTGTAGCCGTCGTCCATCTGCCGCCTGATCTGCGCGCGGTAGGCGTCCGCATCGGTCATGTGGGTCCGCAGCTCCTTCATGACCGGGTAACTGGCGGCGATATCGGCATCGTCACGCGCCACGGCGATCTCGATGGTCTGCTGCTGGTCCATGGCGGTCGACTCCTTATCAATATGGGTTCTGCCGGGAAGGGCCTGGGCATCGGAGGGCCGTAGCCCCGCCTGCCTCCCCCTGTCTCCTGCGCTGGCATACCATATGCCAATGACGCGCCCGGCCAGAAGCGGCCCATCGGCGCTTTCCGCGTGCCGGAAATTCAAAGCACGGAATTGGCCCATTCCGCCGCCCGAATGCAGCCTGCGGAAACAGTTCGTCTTGTCCACTAATCGCTTGTCAGGCGTTCGGCATCTGGTATACCATATTGATAATTCCAGACCGAACCCAGGACCGCATCGGTCTGGCGGGGGGTGAAAAACCCGCCCCCGAAATCCGTGGAATGCCCCGGGGCCGCATCCCCGCCGCATGACCACCGACAGCACAACAGAACCGCATCACATCACCGAAGCATCAAAGAAAACGCTCAAGCATCAAAACAGAAGCGACGCCCGAATCGGCAGAGAACCGCTTCCTAGGAGGAGATAGAAGATGCAGCATATGAATTCGGGGACGCCGAGCGCACCGCTCGGCGGCCGCTGGATGCAGTTGGTCATCGGCGTCATCTGCATGTCGATGATCGCCAACCTGCAGTACGGCTGGACACTGTTCGTCAACCCCATCGAAGAGAAGTATCACTGGGGTCGCGCCGCCATTCAGGTCGCCTTCACCATCTTCGTCGTGACCGAAACCTGGCTGGTGCCGGTCGAAGGCTGGTTCGTCGACAAGTTCGGTCCCCGCATCGTCGTCCTGATCGGCGGCATCCTGTGCGCCCTGGCCTGGGTCATCAACTCGTTCGCCGACTCCCTGGCGCTGCTCTATCTCGGTGCCGCAGTCGGCGGCATCGGCGCCGGCGGCGTCTACGGCACCTGCGTCGGCAACGCGCTGAAATGGTTCCCCGACCGCCGCGGCCTCGCCGCCGGCCTGACCGCTGCCGGCTTCGGCGCCGGCTCTGCGCTGACCGTCGTGCCGATCGCCAACATGATCCAGACCTCCGGCTTCGAGCAGACCTTCCTGGTCTTCGGCCTGGGCCAGGGCCTGGTCGTCTTCGCGCTGGCCTGGTTCCTGAGGGAGCCGCATCCCGACCTGCTGCCGAAGACCAAGTCCAACATCGCGCAGAGCCGCCGCAGCTACACCCCGCAGGAGACGCTGAAGTCGCCGGTCTTCTGGGTGATGTACCTGATGTTCGTCATGGTCGCCGCCGGCGGTCTGATGGCCACCGCCCAGCTCGGCCCGATCGCCAAGGACTTCCACCTCGACGGCATGCCGGTCAGCATCATGGGCCTGACCCTGCCGGCGCTGACCTTCGCGCTCACCATCGACCGCGTGCTGAACGGCGTGACCCGTCCCTTCTTCGGCTGGGTGTCCGATCATATCGGCCGCGAGAACACCATGTTCATCGCCTTCGCCATCGAAGCCGTCGGCATCCTGGCGCTGAACCAGTGGGGCCATCATCCGGTCGCCTTCGTCATCCTGACCGGTCTGGTGTTCTTCGCCTGGGGCGAGATCTACAGCCTGTTCCCGTCCTGCTGCGCCGACAGCTTCGGGTCCAAGTTCGCGACGACCAACGCCGGCCTGCTCTACACCGCCAAGGGCACAGCCTCGCTGGTGGTTCCCTTCGCCAACGTGATCGTGGCGTCGACCGGCAGCTGGCAGACGGTGTTCTTCTTCGCCGCCGCGGTCAACGCCATCGCCGCCTTCATGGCCATCTTCGTCCTGAAGCCGATGCGGGCCCGGCAGATCGCCGAGGACAGGCAGCAGCCGGTCGGCAAGCTGGTGACCGAGGGCGCCGACTGACAGGACCGGAGTGTCCCGGTGAACCGGGGGGCGAACCGGGACGCTCCATGACCTTGCGGCCATGACCTTGCGGCCTTGCGGAAGGCCGCACTGAAAGTGGCGATCGTCCGATCGCCTGACGACGAAACAAACCGGCATCGGGACCGCTGCAAGGCCCCGCTGTCGGTTTGTTGCGTTTTGGGAGCGAAACCACCGGAACCGCATCGGAGGCGCCGTCTCCGCAGAGCCCGCTTCAAAGGCTGATATTCTGTATACAGAATACGAACCGGTCCGTCAACACGCATCGAAAGAGCCGGATCGAAAGGGCCGAAGCGAAAGGGCCGAAGCGAAAGGGCCGAAGCGAAAGGGCTGACCCTGTGCTTCCTTGCGAAGGGCGCATGATCCGGACGGGCACCCGGACGGCGCGCATTCTCAGCGGTCTCCCCACATTCCGCATTGACATACGGTATGTGGTATACCAAACTCCACGCACAGTTTGCGCGACAGACTGTTGGATGCCGCTGCAAAGCGACCGGGCCGCCGATGGATGCGGCCGGTTTGGACAGGCTGGCACCGTCCAGCCCCAGGGCATCCGAAAAGCGAAATCGGGGGAGAGGGGAATCCGGCATGAAGATCTGCATCTACGGATCCGGGGCCATCGGCGGGTATCTCGGCGTTCGCCTGCACCAGGCGGGGGCCGAGGTGAGCCTGTTGGCACGCGGCGCGCATCTGGCGGCGATGCGCGAAAACGGTGTCACCTTGCTGATGGGGGATGAGAAGACCGTCGTCCACCCCCGCTGTACCGACAACCCGGCCGAACTCGGCCCGCAGGATTACGTGATCGTCGCCCTGAAGGCCCACTCCGTCCCCGGCGTCGTCCCCGCGATGCAGCCGCTGCTGGGGGACGACACCGCCGTCGTCACCGCCGTGAACGGCATTCCCTATTGGTATTTCCATGGCACCGGCGGCGCCTTCGACGGGCGCACGCTGGAGACCGTCGATCCGGGCGCGGTGCAGTGGAACGGGCTCGGTCCCCGGCGCGCCATCGGCTGCGTCGTCTATCCCGCGACCGAGGTGGTCGAGCCCGGCGTCATCCAGCATGTCTATGGCGACAAATTCTCGCTGGGCGAGCCCGACGGCTCGACGTCGGAGCGTGTCGTCGCGCTGTCCAAGGCGATGGAGGCCGGCGGCCTGCGTGCGCCGGTGCTGGACCGCATCCGCGACGAGATCTGGCTGAAGCTGTGGGGCAACCTGTGCTTCAACCCGATCAGCGCGCTGACCCACGGCACGCTTGAGGTCATCTGCGGCGATGCCGAGACCCGTGCCGTCGCCAAGGCGATGATGCTGGAGGCCAAGGAGATCGGCGACCGGCTGGGCGTGCATTTCCGCGTCGACGTGGAACGCCGCATCAACGGCGCCGCCGCGGTGGGCGCGCACAAGACCTCCATGCTGCAGGATCTGGAGCGCGGCCGGCCGATGGAGATCGACCCGCTGCTGTCGGTCGTCCAGGAGATGGGCCGCATGGTGGGGGCGCCGACGCCGACCATCGACGTGGTGCTGGCCCTGGTCAAGCAGCGCGGCGAAACCGCCGGCTGCTACAGCCGGCCGCAATCCGCGCCGCAGCGGGCGCCGGAAGTGGCAGCCGCGCACTAGGCGACAGGCGGCCGGCATTGCGAAGGACGCTGCCGGCCGCCGTGACGCCGCATCGAATTGGGGGGAGGAGCGTCATGAAGGTCGAAGACATTCTCCGGAAGAAGGGCACGCGCATCGGCATGGTGCGCGTCAATGAAACCGTCGCCACCGCGCTGCGCCTGATGAAGGCGGAGAACACCGGGGCGCTGGTCGTCAAGGACGTCTGCCGTACCGAAGGCAACACGGTGGTCGGCGTCGTTTCCGAACGCGACGTGGTGCGTGCGCTGGTCGACCGCGGGGCGGCCATCCTCGAACAGCCGGTGTCGGCGCTGATGACGCGCGACCCCTATTGCTGCAGCCCGTCGGACCCGGTGCGCCATGTGCTGAGCCTGATGGATGAGCATGGCATCCGCCATGTCCCGGTCCTGGAAGGCGCGACCCTGGTCGGCGTCGTCAGCGTCCGCGACCTGATCCGCCGCCAGCTGGAGGAGATGACCGCCGCCGCGCCGGTGCCGGCGGCGGTCGCCGCCGCCGACAGCGCCGCCGCCGACAGCTGGGACTATCCGGTCGTCGCCAACCAGTGAGCGGCCGCCCGCCCAGTTGCCGATGGCAAGCGGGCAACCCTTGCCTGCCGCCGTGGGCTGTCTCGTGGCTGGCCTTTGAAAGCAATCGACATGAAGATCGCGATCCCCAGGGAGCGCCGCGCGGGCGAGCGCCGCGTCGCCGCGTCTCCCGAAACCGTCAAGAAACTCAAGGGCCTCGGACTGGACGTGGTGGTTGAGAGCGGGGCCGGGCTCGGCTCCAGCATCACCGACGCCGCGTTCGAGGCGGCGGGCGCCGCCATCGCCGCCGATGCCGCCTCGGCGCTCGCCGATGCCGACATCGTGCTGAAGGTGCAGCGGCCGCTCATCGCTGCCGAGGGCGGCGAGGACGAACTGGCGCTGGTCCGCAAAGGCGCGCTGCTGTTCGCCATCCTCAATCCCTACAACAGCCGCGACCATGTGAAGGCCTATGCCGATGCCGGCGTGAACGCCTTCGCCATGGAGTTCATGCCGCGCATCACCCGCGCCCAGGTCATGGACGTGCTGTCCTCCCAGGCCAACCTCGCCGGCTACAAGGCCGTCGTCGATGCGGCCAGCGAGTATGGCCGCGCCTTCCCGATGATGATGACCGCCGCCGGCACCGTGCCGCCGGCCCGCGCCTTCATCATGGGCGTCGGCGTCGCCGGGCTGCAGGCCATCGCCACCGCCAAGCGGCTCGGCGCCATCGTCTCGGCGACCGACGTGCGCCCGGCGGTGAAGGAGCAGGTGCAGTCGCTGGGCGGCAGCTTCGTCGCGGTCGAGAACGACGAGTTCAAACAGGCCGAGACCGCCGGCGGCTACGCCAAGGAGATGTCCGAAGACTACAAGCGCCAGCAGGCGGCCTTGGTCGCCGAGCATATCAGGAAGCAGGACATCGTCATCACCACGGCGCTGATCCCAGGCCGCAAGGCGCCGATCCTGGTGACGGCGGAGCATGTGGCGTCGATGAAACCGGGTTCGGTCCTGATCGATCTCGCGGTCGAGCAGGGCGGCAACGTCGAGGGGTCGACGCTGGGCGAGGTGGTGACCACGGCCAACGGCGTGAAGATCGTCGGCCATGCCAACTACGCCAGCCGCATCGCCGAGAGCGCGTCGCTGCTCTACGCCAAGAACCTGCTGGCGCTGCTGACCTCGCTGCATGCCAAGGAGACGGGTGTGGCCGTCAATTGGGACGACGAGATCGTCAAGGCCATCGCGCTGACCCGCGACGGCGCCATCGTGCATCCCGCCTTCGCGGCCGCCCGCGAAGCGCAACCCGCGTGAGGAGGCGGATCCCATGGAACACCCGGATCCCGCAAGCAGCATCGCCGCTTTTCGTCAAACCTTGGCATCGCTGACCGATCAGGTCGACGCGCTGGCCGTGCAGGTGGCGCAGCTGTCGCCGGTCGCCGACGTCGCCGGGGCTGCCGGCGGCCATGGCAGCTTCTTCGTCACCGGCCTGACCGTGCTCGTGCTGGCCTGCTTCGTCGGCTACTACGTCGTCTGGCGCGTCACCCCGGCCCTGCATTCGCCGCTGATGGCCGTCACCAACGCGGTGTCGTCGGTCATCATCGTCGGCGCCCTGGTCGCCGCCGGCCCGGCCGGCTTCGGCTTTTCCAAGGTCCTGGGCTTCCTCGCCGTCATCCTGGCGTCCGTCAACATCTTCGGCGGCTTCCTGGTGACCCAGCGCATGCTCTCCATGTTCAAGAAGAAGGGCAAGTAAGACCATGGAAACCTTGTCGGCCCTTCTCTATCTGGTCGCCTCGATCTGCTTCATCATGGCGCTGCGCGGGCTCTCCAGCCCGGAGACCTCGCGCCAGGGCAACATCTACGGCATGGTCGGCATGACCATCGCCATCCTGACCACGCTCGCCTCGCCCATCGTGCAGTCCTATTGGATGATCGTGCTCGGCATCGCCATCGGCGGCGGCATCGGCTATGTCGTCGCCAAGAAGATCGAGATGACGGCGCTGCCCCAGCTGGTCGCCGCCTTCCATTCGCTGGTCGGCCTCGCCGCGGTGTTCGTCGCTCTGGCCGCCTTCTATTCGCCGGAGGCCTACGGCATCGGCCTGCGCGGCGCCATCGCCAAGGGCTCGCTGATCGAGATGGCGCTCGGCACCGCGGTCGGCGCCATCACCTTCACCGGCTCCATCGTCGCCTTCGCCAAGCTCCAGGGGCTGGTCACCGGCAAGCCGCTGGTCTTCCCGATGCAGCATCCGCTGAACGCGGCGCTGGGCGTGCTGACCGTCATCCTGATCGGCTGGCTGGTGCAGTCGAACGCCGATGCGGCCATGTGGCTGATCGTGGCGGTTTCCCTGGCGCTGGGCTTCCTGCTGATCCTCCCCATCGGCGGGGCGGACATGCCGGTGGTCATCTCGATGCTGAACAGCTATTCGGGCTGGGCGGCCTGCGGCATCGGCTTCACGCTTCAGAACAACCTGCTGATCATCACCGGCGCGCTGGTGGGTTCTTCGGGTGCGATCCTGTCCTACATCATGTGCAAGGGCATGAACCGCTCGATCTTCAACGTCATCCTCGGCGGCTTCGGCGGCGAGGCGGCCGGGGCTGCCGCCGGGGCCGGCGCCGGTCCGCAAGGGTCGGTCAAGGCCGGCTCGGCCGAGGATGCCGCCTACATCATGAAGAACGCGCAATCGGTGATCGTGGTGCCCGGCTACGGCATGGCGGTGGCCCAGGCCCAGCATGCGCTGCGCGAGATGGCCGATGCGCTGAAGCATGAGGGCGTCGACGTGAAATACGCCATCCATCCGGTGGCGGGCCGCATGCCCGGCCACATGAACGTGCTGCTGGCCGAGGCCAACGTCCCCTATGACGAGGTGTTCGAACTGGAGGATATCAACCGCGACTTCGGCACGGCGGACGTCGCCTTCGTCATCGGCGCCAATGACGTGACCAACCCGGCGGCCAAGACCGACCCGTCGAGCGCCATCTACGGCATGCCGATCCTCGACGTGGAGAGGGCCAAGACGGTGTTCTTCATCAAGCGCGGCATGGCGGCGGGCTATGCCGGCGTCGAGAACGAGCTGTTCTTCCGGCCCAACACCATGATGCTGTTCGGCGACGCCAAGAAGGTCACCGAAGAGGTCGTCAAGGCGATGGACGCGTAGCGAAGGCTTTGACGGAAAAAGCGCGCTGCTCCGATGGGGCGGCGCGCTTTTTTGTTTTTGGGAAGGTGTCGGCTTCGAATGCCCCCTCCCTAACCCTCCCCCGCTCACGCGGGAGAGGGGATAGGCGCTTGATTGGAAAGGCGGCGGCAGTCCCTCCCCTGCGAAGCGGGGGAGGTTAGGAGGGGGCAACCGCGGCTGGCGCTATCCCACAACCAAATCGTCCAGCCGGAACCCGGCGATCCTGTAGATCTCCTCCAGCGCCCGGCCGAACTCCACATCGGGCTCGTTGGCCACGCGCTCGCGCATCGCCGCCAGGATCTCCTGCTTGCTGCTGAAGCGGACCGCCATGATGAAGGGAAAGCCGAAGCGCTCGCGATAGGCCCGGTTCAGGTCGCGCTGCTCCTGCGCCTCCGCGTCGGTCAACCCGTCGAGCCCGGCCTTCGCCTGTTCGGTCTGCGAGAAGGCGGTGAGGGTGGCCGGGCGGCTGGCACGGTCGGCAAGGTCGGGGTGGGAGAGGATCAGGGCGCGCTGCCGCTCCGTTCCCGCATCGCGCACGATGCCGGTCATCGCGGCGCGCAATGCTGTGGCATCGGCGAAGGGTCGCCGCTCCCAGGCGGCTTCCGCCACCCAGGGGCTTTCCTCGAACACCGCACCCAGCGCCGCGACGAAGGCGGCACGGTCCATGCGGTTCAAATCGTCCAGACTGTAGGGCATCTGCGCTCTCACTTCGCGGCGTAGGGGTGTTCGGCGATCCAGTGGCGGGCGATGTCGAGCCGGGTCGCCACCCATGCCTTGTCATGGCCCTGCACGTAATCGAGGAAGCGGGCGAGCGCCGCGGCGCGGCCGGGACGGCCGACCAGACGGCAATGCAGCCCGATCGACATCATCTTCGGCGCCGTCTCACCCTCGGCATAGAGCGTGTCGAAGCTGTCCTTCAGATAGGCGAAGAACTGGTCGCCGCTGTTGAAGCCCTGGTTGGTGGCGAAGCGCATGTCGTTGGCGTCGAGCGTGTAGGGCACGATCAGCTGCGGCCGGCCATGGCTGTCGTCCCAATAGGGCAGGTCGTCGGCGTAGGAATCGGCGTTGTAGACGAAGCCGCCCTCCTCCGCGACCAGCCGCCAGGTGTTGGGGCTGCAGCGGCCGAGATACCAGCCGAGCGGGCGTTCCCCGGTGACCCGGGTATGAACCTCGATGGCGCGCAGCATGTGCTCGCGTTCGACCTCGGCCGGCAGATGCTGATAGTCGATCCAGCGCCAGCCATGGGTCGCGATCTCCCACCCGGCGGCCTTCATCGCGGCGACGATTTCCGGGTTGCGCTCCAGCGCCATGGCGACGCCGTAGACGGTGACCGGCAGCCTGCGTTCGGTGAACAGGCGATGCAGCCGCCAGAAGCCGGCGCGCGAGCCGTATTCGTAGATCGACTCCATGTTCATGTGGCGGGCGCCGGGGATCGGCTGGGCGCCGACGATCTCCGACAGGAAGGCCTCCGACGCGGCATCGCCATGGAGGACGCAATTCTCGCCGCCCTCCTCGTAATTGATGACGAACTGCACCGCGACGCGGGCGCCTCCCGGCCAGTTGGCCTGTGGCGGTGTGGCGCCATAGCCGATCATGTCGCGGGGATATGCGGTGTCGGTCATCGTCGTCTCGCCCTTTTGCGCTGCGGTCGAAGCGGATCCTACGCTAAGCCATTGGCGGCAGGGGCTTCAATCGGCCGATTGGGCGCAGGGCTGAAGACAGTTTCCGGATTTCGGTGGGTGGGCAGAAGTGGGTGGTTGGGCTTAAGGTTGCGGTTCGAAGATGAGTTGCTGCGCGTGCCCCCTCCCCATCCCTCCCCCTCTTCGAGGGAGAGGGGGTTGGACGCTTGTCGGCGTGGCCGTAGCGACAGACGGCGGCAGTTCCCTCTCCCGCGGAGCGGGGGAGGGTTAGGGAGGGGGCACCCGCCGCGACCACCCGAAATCAAGGAGACCGCACACCCATGGGCCGCCTGACCACCCACGTCCTCGACATCGCCGCCGGGCGCCCGGCGCCGGGCCTGCGCATCCGCCTGACCAGCCTCGACAGCGGCGCGGTTCTGGGCGAGTTCACCACCAACGCCGACGGCCGGCTCGACGCCCCGGCGCTCCAGGGCGACGCCTTCCAGCCCGGCCGCTACGAGCTGCTGTTCATGGCCGGCGAGTATTTCCGCCGCACCGGGACCATCTCCGGCGACGGCCCCGACTTCATCGACGAGGTGCCGCTGCGCTTCGGCGTCAAGGACGCCTCCCAGCATTACCATGTGCCGCTGCTGGTCTCGCCCTGGGCCTATTCGACCTATCGCGGCAGCTGACCTCTCCTCCCTTCGCGCCGCTTTCCAGTCTGTGGAAAAGGCAACCCGTTGATTTGCCGAAGCCGCCGTCCACGCGCTTAGCTGTCCTCACGAACAATCGCGTTTGGTGAGGAGTCGAGCGATGGCGAGAATGACGGCGGCGGAAGCGGCGGTGCGGGTGCTGGAGCGGGAGGGCATCGACGTCTGCTTCGGCGTCCCCGGCGCCGCGATCAACCCCTTCTACGCGGCGATGCAACGGCGCGGCACGATGCGCCATGTGCTGGCCCGCCATGTCGAGGGCGCCTCGCACATGGCCGAAGGCTACACCAGGGCTAAGGCCGGCAACATCGGCGTGTGCATCGGCACCTCCGGCCCGGCCGGCACCGACATGATCACCGGCCTCTATTCGGCGATCGCCGATTCCATCCCGATCCTGTGCATCACCGGCCAGGCGCCGCGCGCCCGCCTGCACAAGGAGGATTTCCAGGCGATCAATATCGCCGACATAGCCAGGCCGGTCGCCAAATGGGCAGTCACCGTGCTGGAGCCGGCCCAGGTGCCCTACGTCTTCCAGCAGGCCTTCCACCTGATGCGGTCGGGGCGGCCCGGCCCGGTGCTGATCGACCTGCCGATCGACGTCCAGATGGCCGAGATCGAGTTCGACGACGAGGTGTATGAGCCGTTGCCCGCCTACAAGCCGGCAGCCACCCGCCAGCAGGTCGAGAAGGCGCTGGCGATGTTCGCGGCGGCGGAGCGGCCGCTGGTGGTGGCCGGCGGCGGCATCGTCAACGCCGACGCCTCCGACAAGCTGGTGGAGTTCGCCGAACTGCTGGGCGTGCCGGTGATCCCGACCCTGATGGGCTGGGGCACCATCCCCGACGACCATCCGCTGATGGCCGGCATGGTCGGCTTGCAGACCGCCCACCGCTACGGCAACGCCACCATGCTGAAGTCCGACTTCGTGCTCGGCATCGGCAACCGCTGGGCCAACCGCCACACCGGGTCGGTCGAGGTCTACACCAAGGGCCGCAAGTTCGTGCATGTCGACATCGAGCCGACCCAGATCGGCCGCGTCTTCATGCCCGACCTCGGCATCGTGTCGGATGCCGGCGCCGCGCTCGAACTGTTCATCGAGGTGGCGCGCGAGTGGAAGGCGGAAGGGCGCTTCAAGGATCTGGGCGGCTGGGTCAAGGACTGCCAGGGCCGCAAGCGGTCGATGCACCGCCGCAGCGACTTCGACCAGGTGCCGATGAAGCCGCAGCGCGTCTATCAGGAGATGAACAGCGCCTTCGGCCAGGACACCACCTACGTCACCACCATCGGCCTGTCGCAGATCGCCGGTGCGCAGTTCCTGCACGTCTACAAGCCGCGCCACTGGATCAACTGCGGTCAGGCCGGCCCGCTGGGCTGGACCCTGCCGGCGGCGCTCGGCGTCCGCGTCGCCGATCCCAAGCGGCGCATCGTCGCGCTGTCCGGCGACTACGACTTCCAGTTCATGATCGAGGAGCTGGCGGTCGGCGCCCAGCACAAGCTGCCCTACATCCATGTGCTGGTGAACAACGCCTATCTCGGCCTGATCCGGCAGGCGCAGCGCGCCTTCCAGATGGATTTCCAGGTCCAGCTGTCCTTCGAGAACATCAATGCGCCGGAGATCGGCGTCTATGGCGTCGACCATGTCGCGGTGGCGCAGGGGCTGGGCTGCAAGGCGATCCGCGTCACCGAGCCCGACCGCATCCAGGACGCCTTCGCCCAGGCCCAGGCCTGGATGGACGAGTATCAGGTGCCGGTCGTCGTCGAGCTGGTGCTGGAGCGGGTGACCAACATCGCCATGGGCGCCGACATCGACAACGTCACCGAGTTCGAGGAGACGCTGGACCTGCCGGTCGAGGAGAGCGAGACCGTCCTGGTCTGACGATCCGGTCTTCGGACGGAAAAGGCGCGCCCGGCGGCGCGCCTTTCCTGTTTTCAGGCGAACGCGAAGCAGCCGGTCCCGCCGCCGCCGCCGCCGCTGTTCAGCGGATAGCCGATCGCCGCCAAGCCTTCCGTCGAAAAGACCTCGGCCGGGTCGATGCTGTTCAGCGTCACCGAGGTCGGGACGCCGTAGATGTCGGCGTCGAAATTCACCGGGCCTTCGCGGAAGCGACCAAACCTGGCGCTTGCCTGTCCGCCCTCCACCGGAATGAAGGTCGCCTCGTCATCCAGGTTCAGGTCGCCGATCAACTGGCCGGCCGGGTCGTCCAGATAGATTTGGGCCCTGAGCCAGAGCTCCTGACCGTTCGCCGGGTCGGTCGTGGTGCCGGGGGCGATGACGGCGAGGAAATCCTCCGGCGTGCGGGGCGGCTCCGGATCATCCACGAACTCGCGATAGAGGGTGCCGTCGCCGACCACCAGTGTCGTCCCGTCGGTGGGCAGGACGGTGGCCTGGACGACATGCTCGATCTCGGTGTCACCGACCTGGGCCGACAGCAGGAACTGGTTGGGCTGGTCGTCGAAATAACGGCGGTAGGTGGTGCCGTCGGTGGAGATCACCGGCTCGTCGAACGTCATGGCGAGCGTGATGCGGAACGGGTCGCCGACCTGCACCTCCTCGTCCAGGAATGGGGCCGGGAAGTCGACGACGCCCTGGACGTCGACGACGTACAGCCCCTCATAGGCATCGCCACCGCCACCGCCACCGCCACCGCCACCGCCACCGCCACCGCCACCGCCTCCTTCTCCGCCTCCATGTCCACCCCCGCCTCCGGTGCCGTGATGACCGTGCCCCCGGCCATAACGGTCTTCATGGCCATGGCCATTCCCGCGGTGGCCGAATCGATCCTGTCCGAACATGCTGCCCTCCCGTTTGAACGTCTTCATTGTCCAAGGCCACGGGCTGCGCGACCTTTCGTTGATCATAGCGCCGGGGCGGGCCGGCAGCCGGGCGGGCATCCGTACATATCTCCGGCCGGATCGCCGGATGGGGGAGTTTTTGCGCTGCAATGCTGCGAACGGGAGTGGCAAATTCCCAGCACCGGGCGACGCGTGCTAGCGTCGGTCCCGACCCGTAACCCACCGGTCCGGCAGGGAGTCTCCGAAAAGCATGGCGTTGCTCGAGAACATGCGCATCTTCGTCCGCGTCGTCGAGCTGGGCAGCCTGTCGGCCGCCGGACGGAACCTGCGCATGTCGCCGGCCATGGTCAGCCACCGCATCCAGCAGTTGGAAGCCCATCTCGGCGTGCGGCTGCTGAACCGCACGACGCGGCAGTTGCAGGCGACCGAGACCGGCATGGAGTTCTACCACAGTTGCCTTGAGGTGCTGGAGGCGGTGGAGCGGGCGCACAGCAGCATCGCCGCCGGTTCCGGCGTGCCGTCGGGCAGCGTGCGGGTGACGGCGCCACTGGGATTCGGCCGCCGCATCCTGGCGCCGCTGGTGCCCGATTTCTGCGCCGCCCATCCACTGGTGGAGGTGCGGCTGCGGCTGTCCGACCATTTGCTCGACCTGCTGCGCGAGGCGGTGGATGTCGCGGTGCGGATGGCGGCGCTGAAGGATTCCAGCTTCGTCGTCCGCAAGATCGCCGACATGCGCCGCGTGCTGGTGGCGTCGCCCGCCTACCTGTCGGAGCGCGGCCGGCCGGACAAGCCGGCCGACCTGTCCGGGCACAATTGCCTGCTGCTGCGCTTTCCCGGCACCCAGCAATATCAATGGAGCGTGCTGGACAATGGTGAGGCGGTGAAGCTGCCGGTGTCCGGGCGCTTCGACGCCGATGACGGCGACGTGCTGACCGGCTGGGCGCTGGATGGCCGTGGCATCGTCATGAAACCGTTGTGGGAGGTGGCCGGGCATCTGGCGAGCGGCGCGCTGGTGCCGGTGTTGCCGGATTTCCCGCCGGAGCCGGTGACGCTGGCGGTGCTCTACCCGCACCGGGCGCTGGTGCCGGCCAAGGTAAAGGCCTTCGCCGACCATATGGTGCCCAGGATTCGCGCGGCGCTGAACGACATTTCCCCGGAAGCGATGCTTTGAACAAGCAGACATCCTAAGGGGAAGCCCCGACTACAGCGGCGCCGATTGTCCGTATCATACTCCGCCGGAAAGGTTGGGACGAACCCTGCTGACCATGGCGATCCAATCTTTCCGAATTCTCGTCGTTTCTTTCCCGGTTTGCGAAAGAAACGGACAGGCAGGCAAGGCTTGCCGGGAAATGCGCGACGCGGATGGTCGCCAAGGGACGGGGAGACGCCACATGTTTCTATTCACGACCAACAGCCGTCATGAGAAGGCGAGGCTGGACGCGCTGGACCGGTCGCAGGCGGTGATCGAGTTCACGCTGGACGGGCTGGTGGTCGACGCCAACCGGAATTTCCTCGACGCGATGGGCTACAGCCTGGCGGAGATCAAGGGCCGTCCGCACAGCCTGTTCGTCGATCCCGAACAGGCGATCAGCACCGGATACCGGCAGTTCTGGAACGAGCTGCGGGCCGGCCGCTTCCAGACGGGGGAATTCCGGCGGATCGGCAAGGATGGCAAGGAGGTGTGGATCCGGGCCACCTACAATCCGATCCTGGGATTCGACGGCCGTCCGCAGGGGGTCGTGAAGTTCGCCAGCGTCATCACCGAGGAAAAGCTGAAATCCGCCGATGCGGAAGGCAAGCTCGCCGCGATCGGCCGGTCGCAGGCGATGATCGAGTTCGCGCTGGATGGCACGGTCCTGAGCGCCAACGATAATTTCCTGAGCCTGATGGGCTACCGGCTGGAGGAAATCCGGAACCGCCATCACCGGATCTTCGTCGATCCGGCGGAGGCGGCGAAGCCCGACTATGCCGCCTTCTGGGACGGGCTGCGCCGCGGCGAGTTCCGCAGCGCCCAGTTCAGGCGCCAGTCGAAGGACGGGCGCGAGGTGTGGATCCAGGCGACCTACGCCCCGATCCTCGACCCCGCCGGCCGGCCCTGGAAAGTCGTGAAGTTCGCCAGCGACATCACCGGACAGCACGACCGCGACGCCGATTTCCGCAGCCAGATCGAAGCGATCGGCCGGTCCCAGGCGGTCATCCAGTTCAAGACCGACGGCACCATCCTGGACGCCAACGCCAATTTCCTGAAGGCGATGCAGTACGAGCTGGACGAGGTCGTCGGCCGGAACCACAGCCTGTTCGTTTTCCCGGAATACCGGGAAACGCAGGAATACCGCGACTTCTGGGACATCCTGCGCAGCGGGCGCTTCCACAGCTCGCTCTACCGGCGCCGGGCCAAGGACGGGTCCGACGTCTGGATCAATGCCAGCTACAACCCGGTGCTGTCCGACGACGGCCAGGTGCAGAAGGTCGTCAAGTTCGCGACCAACGTCACCCCGATGATCAAGGCCCGGCTGGAAGCCATCCGCTTTTCCAAGGAGACGGTGCAGCAGGTCACGGCGGTTGCGGAGGCCATCGAACAGATGTGCGGCTCCGCCGGCCGGATTTCGGCGGACATCCTCAAATCCCGTGACGTGGTCGACGACATCGACCGCCGCACCGCCGAAGCCGACGCCGCGACCGGCCGGCTGAACGATGCCGCCGCCGCCATGGACGGGGTGGCGAAATTCATCGACTCGATCGCCTCGCAGATCAAGCTGCTGGCGTTGAACGCCACCATCGAGGCGGCCCGTGCCGGCGAGGCGGGGCGCGGCTTCGCCGTGGTGGCGACGGAGGTGAAGTCGCTCGCCGAGCAGACGACCTCCGCCACCGAGCGGATCGCCGTCGAGATCCAGTCGATGCAGGAGGTGGTGCGTCAGGTGGTCGGCAGCCTGGGCGGGATCGCGCAGTCGGTCGAAAGCGTCAAGGAAACGGTCCATGGCGTGACCCACAGCGCGGAGGAGCAGAAGGCGCTCACCGGCGGCGTGGTGTCCAGCATGCGGCAGGCCCGGAGCAACGTCGAGGCGATCAACCACAATCTGGAAGACATGCTGATCAAGGCCCGCTGATCAAGACAGGGCAATCCGCGGGCGGCCGGGCGGCCTGCCCGCCGGCATCCCATCAAATCCCCCGCGCCCGGACCAGCAGCACCCGCGCCTCCTCCGCCGCCTTGGTCAGGCGGGGCAGGAACTGCAGCTCCATCTCCGGGCAGGTGACGCGGGCGGCCTGGGCACTGACGTTCATCGACGCGACCACGCCGCCGGCGGCGGTGCGGATCGGCACCGCGATCGACCGCAGGCCAAGCTCCAGCTCCTGGTCGACCAGCGAGAAACCGCGCTCGCGCACCCGCTCCAGCTCGCGCTTCAGGGCGTCGGCGGCGGTGATGGTGCGCTCGGTATAGGGCCTCAGCGGCACCCGTGCCAGATAGGCATCCAGCTCGGCCTCCGGCAGCGCCGCCAGCAAAACCCGGCCCATCGACGTGCAGTAGGCGGGCAGCCGGCTGCCGACATTCAGCCCGACCGACATGATCCGCTTGGTCGCCGCGCGGGCGATGTAGACCAGTTCGTCCTCGTCCAGCACCGCGGCGGAACAGGATTCCTGCACGGCGCCGCTGACCTGCTCGATCAGCGGGTCGAGGATCGTCGCCAGCGGCGCCGACGACAGGAAGGAATAGCCCAGCGCCAGGATCTTCGGCTTCAGATAGAAGCTGCGGCCGTCCGACCCGGCATAGCCCAGCTGCATCAGCGTCAGCAGGCAGCGCCGCGCCGCCGCCCGCGGCAGGCCGGTGATCTTGGCGATGTCGGCGATGGTCAGGTTCGGCTCGCGCTCGGTGAAGGCGCGAATCACCGACAGGCCGCGGGCCAGCGAGGTCATGAAATTCGGATCGGACGCCTCTTCCGCTGCCCCGCCTGTCGTCCCGGCGGTTGCTGCGACGGTTGCTGCGACGGCGGGCGTCGTCCTGGTGCCGGCTTCGGCCATGCGCGGGCTCCTTCCCGGTAAACGGTCGTTTGACCGTCAAAATAGGGCGATTATCGCTCAGTGACCAGTGGAATCGAACGGAAGCCCACCCAACTCCGTCTGCGGCAGAAATAGTTTGGAGTTCCCGCAATTGGTCTTGCGGGTGTCTGGCATCTGGTATACCGTATCGATAATTCAAAACCGACGCGCCACTCACAACGAAGGGCACGGGCGATCATCAGGACGCTCGCACGAGCAACGCTCACGACAACAAGCGGCGCCGCCGGCGTCGGCGCGCAAAGGGTCGGAACCGTGATGAACCGAGACAGATTCAGTGTGGAACCCCTTGAACAGGGGATGAGTTTCAAGGCCAAGGCCTACCAGTCGCTGCGACAGGCGATCACGCAGATGAACATCTACGGCCAGAGCAGCGAGATCAGGTTGGACGAACGCCGTCTGTGCGAAGCGTTGGGTGTCAGCCGCACCCCGGTGCGCGAGGCGATGGCGCTGCTGGAACAGGAGGGGTTCATCCGCTCCCAACCGCGGCGCGGGATCTTCGTGGTGCGCAAGACGAAGGCCGAACTGGTGGAGATGATAACGGTGTGTGCCGCCCTGGAAGGCATGGCGGCCCGCCTGTTCGTCGAGAACGCCACCACCGAAAAGCTGGAACTCCTGCACGCCGCGTTCGACAAATACACGAAAGCCGAGTTGGCGGAACATGTCGCCGAATATTCGGACGCCAACATCGTCTTCCATCAAAGCATCGTTCAGGCTTCGGGCTCCAGCCTGATCTCGGACCTGACCGACCGCTTCTTCATCCATATGCGTGCGATCCGCCGCGCGACGATGGGCATCGGCGACCGTGCCGACCAGTCCATCCACGAGCATCGGGACATCATCGAGGCGCTCGCCGCCCGCGATGCCGATCTCGCGGAACGCCGCGTCCGGGAACACACGCTCGGTCTCGCACAGTACGTGGAACGGCATTGCGCCTTCCTCGACTAACCGATCTTGAACCTTTTTGGAGCCTCGGGGAGGAGTCACCCATATGTCTACTGCGGCTGCAACGATCACTAAGAACCAGGCCACGGAAGCATCTGTTGTCGAAGACGCGCCGGCGCTGACCGACGGCTTCCAGCTCGTCATCGACGCGCTCAAGCTCAACGACATCGAGAACCTGTATGTCGTCCCCGGTATTCCGATCTCCGACCTGCTGCGCATGGCGCAGGCCGAGGGCATGCGGGTCGTCTCGTTCCGTCACGAACAGAATGCCGGCAACGCCGCCGCCATCGCCGGTTTCATGACCAAGAAGCCGGGCGTCTGCATGACCGTCTCGGCGCCGGGTTTCCTGAACGGCCTGACCGCGCTGGCGAACGCCACCACCAACTGCTTCCCGATGATCCTGATCAGCGGCTCGTCGGAGCGCGAGGTCGTCGATCTCCAGCAGGGCGACTACGAGGAGATGGACCAACTGGCCATCGCCAAGCCGCTGTGCAAGGCCGCCTTCCGCATCCTGCACGCCCAGGACATCGGCATCGGCGTGGCGCGTGCCATCCGCGCCGCGGTGTCGGGCCGTCCGGGCGGCGTCTATCTCGACCTGCCGGCCAAGCTGTTCTCGCAGGTGATGGACGCGGCCGAAGGCGCCAAGTCGCTGGTCAAGGTGGTCGATCCGACCCCGGCGCAGTACCCGTCGGCCGAGGCGGTGAACCGCGCCCTCGACCTGCTCAAGGGCGCCAAGCGTCCGCTGGTGATCTTCGGCAAGGGGGCCGCCTACGCCCAGGCCGACGACACCATCCGCGCCTTCGTCGAGAAGAGCGGCATTCCCTTCCTGCAGATGAGCATGGCCAAGGGCCTGCTGCCCGACACCCATCCGCAGTCGGCCGGCGCGGCGCGCTCGTTGGTGCTGCAGGATGCCGACGTGGTCATGCTGGTCGGCGCGCGGCTGAACTGGCTGCTGTCGCACGGCAAGGGGAAGACCTGGGGCAAGCCCGGCTCCAAGAAATTCATCCAGGTCGACATCGAGCCGCGGGAGATGGACAGCAACGTCGAAATCCATGCCCCGCTGGTCGGCGACATCGCCTCGGTGATGGAAGTGCTGCTGAAGGGCATCGAAGGCGGGCTGACCCCGCCGACCGACTGGATGGCCACCGTCGCCGCCAAGCGTGAGCAGAACGTCGCCAAGATGGCGCCGAAGCTGATGAGCAACGCCTCGCCGATGAACTTCCACGGTGCGCTCGGTGCGCTGCGCCGGATCATCAAGGAGCGGCCCGACGCCATGCTGGTCAACGAGGGCGCCAACACCCTCGACCTCGCCCGCGGCATCATCGACATGTACGAGCCGCGCAAGCGCCTGGACGTCGGCACCTGGGGCGTGATGGGCGTCGGCATGGGCTATGCCGTCGCCGCCGCGGTGGAGAGCGGCAAGCCGGTGCTGGCGGTCGAGGGCGACAGCGCCTTCGGCTTCTCCGGCATGGAGGTGGAGACGATCTGCCGCTACAACCTGCCGGTCTGCATCGTCATCTTCAACAACAACGGCATCTATCGCGGGACCGACGTCAACCCGACCGGCGGGGCCGACCCGTCGCCGATGGTCTTCGTCCCCGGCTCGCGCTACGACAAGATGATGGAGGCTTTCGGCGGCGTCGGCGTCCACGTCACCAACCCGGACGAGCTGTACCGCGCCGTCAGCGAGGCGATGGACAGCGGCCGTCCGACCCTGGTCAACGCCGTCATCGATCCGGCGGCCGGCACCGAAAGCGGCAACATCGGCAGCCTGAACCCGACCAGCTCGGTCCGGAAGATGCCGTCCTAAAAAACAGCCGACCATCACGACATTGAAAAGCAGGGGGGAGAAATACATGGGCAAGGCACTTCAGGGCGTGCGGATTCTCGACTTCACGCATGTGCAGTCGGGACCGACCTGCACCCAGTTGCTCGCCTGGTTCGGCGCCGACGTCATCAAGGTGGAGCGGCCGGGCGAGGGTGACATCACCCGCAGCCAGCTGCGCGACCTGCCGGACGCCGACAGCCTGTATTTCACCATGCTGAACCACAACAAGCGGTCGATCACCCTCGACACCAAGACGCCCAAGGGCAAGGAGGTGCTGGAGGCGCTGATCAAGAGCTGCGATGTGATGGTCGAAAACTTCGCCCCCGGCGTGCTCGATCGCATGGGGTTCACCTGGGAACGCATCCAGGAACTGAACCCCGCGATGATCGTCGCGTCGGTCAAGGGCTTCGGGCCGGGGCCGTTCGAGAACTGCAAGGTGTACGAGAACGTCGCCCAATGTGCGGGCGGCGCCGCCTCGACCACCGGCTTCGACGACGGCCCGCCGATGGTCACCGGCGCCCAGATCGGCGACAGCGGCACCGGCCTGCATCTGGCGCTCGGCATCGTCACCGCGCTCTACCAGCGCAAGACGACCGGCCGGGGCCAGAAGGTGCTGGCCGCCATGCAGGACGCCGTGCTGAACCTGTGCCGGGTCAAGCTGCGCGACCAGCAGCGCCTGGCCCACGGGCCGATGAAGGAATACCCGCAATACCCGAACGGCGAGTTCGGCGACACCGTGCCGCGCGCCGGCAACGCGTCGGGCGGCGGCCAGCCGGGCTGGATCCTGAAGTGCAAGGGCTGGGAGCATGACTCCAACGCCTACATCTACTTCATCGCCCAGGCGCCGGTCTGGAAGTCGATCTGCAAAGTCATCGGCAAGGAGGAGTGGATCACCGATCCCGACTATGCCACCCCGGCGGCCCGCCTGCCGCGCCTGATGAGCATCTTCGCGACCGTCGAGGAGTGGACCAAGACCCTGAGCAAGTTCGAGGTCATGGACATCCTCAACAAATACGACATCCCCTGCGGCCCGATCCTGTCGATGAAGGAGATCGCCGAGGACAAGTCGCTCTACGCCACCGGCACGCTGGTCGAGGTGGAGCACCCGACGCGCGGCAGCTACCTGACGGTGGGCAACCCGATCAAGCTGTCCGACAGCCCGACGGAGGTCACCCGCTCCCCCCTGCTGGGCGAGCACACCGACGAGATCCTGCGCGAGGTTCTGGGTTTCGGCGAGCGCGAGATCCTGGACATCCGCGACAGCGGCGCCGTCGGCGCCGTCGAGCGGCTGGCCGCGGAGTAGGTTCCGCTCCGATGCCCCCTCCCTAACCCTCCCCCACCCTCGGCCGGCCGAAGGCCGGTCCGATCGTGGGAGAGGGGACTGCCGCCTCCCTGGCGCTTACTCCCTCTCCCGCGAAGCGGGGGAGGGTCGGGGAGGGGGCCAGCACCTGACAATTCATACGCCTACCGCTTTTTGAAACACCCCGCTTCCCCTCTCCCCGGCCGTCCCCTTCCCGGTCGCGCGAGAGCCGAAGCCCGGACTTTTAAAAATCCGCCGTCTGTCAGCCGATGAATTCCCGGCTCCCCGCGGCATCCAAAAGACCATTCCCGACTGGGACAGAGACGCAAACCATGAACATTCACGAATATCAGGCCAAGGAACTGCTGCGGGGGTACGGCGTCGCCGTTCCGCGCGGCGGCGTGGCCTTCACCCCGGAAGAGGCTGAATCGGTCGCCCGCGAGCTGGGCGGTCCGGTCTGGGTGGTGAAGTCGCAGATCCACGCCGGTGGCCGCGGCGCCGGCCGCTTCAAGGACAATCCGGGCGGCAAGGGCGGCGTCCGCGTCGTCAAGTCGGTCGAGGAGGTCGCCTCCAACGCCGCCGAGATGCTGAGCCACGTGCTGGTGACCAAGCAGACCGGTCCCGCCGGCAAAGAGGTCAAGCGCCTCTATGTCGAGGAAGGCGCCGACATCAGGCGCGAGCTGTATCTCGGCCTGCTGATCGACCGCGCCACCGGCCGCGTCACCATCATCGCCTCGACCGAAGGCGGCATGGAGATCGAGGAGGTCGCCCACAACACGCCGGAGAAGATCGTCAAGGTCGCCGTCGATCCGGCCACCGGCATCCAGGGCTACCACACCCGCAAGGTCGCCTTCGCGCTCGGCCTGGAAGGCAAGCAGGTCGGTGCCGCCGCCAAGTTCATCCAGGCCGCCTACAAGGCGTTCGTTGACCTGGACTGCGCCATCGTCGAGATCAACCCGCTGATCGTCACCGGCGCCGGCGACATCCTGGCGCTCGACGCCAAGATGAACTTCGACGACAACGCGCTGTTCCGCCACAAGGACGTCGCGGCATTGCGCGACGAGGCCGAGGAGGACCCGGCGGAGATCGAGGCGGCGAAGCACGAGCTGAACTACGTCAAGCTCGACGGCAACATCGGCTGCATGGTCAACGGCGCCGGCCTCGCCATGGCGACGATGGACATCATCAAGCTGTACGGGGCCGAGCCGGCCAACTTCCTCGACGTCGGCGGCGGCGCCACCAAGGAGCGCGTCACCGCGGCCTTCAAGCTGATCCTGTCCGACAGCGCGGTCGAAGGCATCCTGGTCAACATCTTCGGCGGCATCATGCGCTGCGACGTGATCGCCGAAGGCGTGGTCGCCGCGGCCCGCGACGTGAAGCTGCATGTGCCGCTGGTGGTGCGGCTGGAAGGCACCAACGTGGCGCTCGGCAAGCAGATCCTGGCCGACTCCGGCCTGCCGATCCTGTCCGCCGACAATCTGGACGACGCAGCCCAAAAGATCGTCGCCGCCGTGAAGAAGGAGGCCGCGTGACATGGCTGTTCTCGTCGATAAGAACACGAAGGTGATCTGCCAGGGCTTCACCGGAGCCCAGGGCACCTTCCACTCCGAGCAGGCCATCGCCTACGGCACCAGGATGGTCGGCGGCGTGACCCCCGGCAAGGGCGGCGCCAAGCACCTCGACCTGCCGATCTTCGACACGGTGGCCGAGGCGGTGGAGAAGACCGGCGCCAACGCCTCCGTGATCTACGTGCCGCCGCCGTTCGCGGCCGACGCGATCCTGGAAGCGATCGACGCCGGGATCCCGCTGGTGGTCTGCATCACCGAAGGCATCCCGGTGCTGGACATGGTCCGGGTCAAGCGCGCGCTCAGCGGCTCCCATAAAAATGGAGTTGGCACCCGCCTGATCGGCCCGAACTGCCCCGGCATCATCACGCCGGACGAATGCAAGATCGGCATCATGCCGGGCCACATCCACAAGCGCGGCAAGATCGGCATCGTGTCCCGTTCGGGCACGCTGACCTACGAGGCCGTCGCGCAGACCACGGCGGCCGGGCTGGGGCAGACCACCTGCATCGGCATCGGCGGCGACCCGGTCAACGGCACCAACTTCGTCGACAGCCTGGAGCTGTTCGTGAAGGATCCGGAGACCGAGGGCATCATCATGATCGGCGAGATCGGCGGCGACGCCGAAGTCCGCGGCGCCGAGTTCATCAAGGCGTCGGGCACGAAGAAGCCGGTCGTCGGCTTCATCGCCGGCCGCACGGCTCCTCCGGGCCGCCGCATGGGCCATGCCGGCGCGGTGATCTCCGGCGGCAACGACACCGCCGACTTCAAGATCGACTTCATGAAGTCGGTCGGCATCGCCGTCGCCGACAGCCCCGCCTCGCTGGGCTCCACCATGCAGTCGATCTTCAAGGGTTGAGGAGAAGCCGCGGGGCCGCCGCAGGGCGGTCCCGCGGTGCCAGCAAGCTTCTGTCACTCACGCCATCAGCCGCAACAGACAGGCGCAGGCAACGCGCCGGACCCCGAGGGAGATGGGACATGAAAGCGCAAGCCCAAACCAGCAGCATGAAGCCCAACAGCATGACCGCCAGCGGCATGAAGGCCGGCACCATGGCCCGCCGGATCATCCACGACGATCCCAGCGAGGGCGCCGCGGCGATCATCAAGACCGCGATCATCGAGACGCCGCGGATCAAGAACGACAACGGCAAGAGCGAGGCCAAGGCCGAGCGCGGCCAGGTCGTGCAGTCGCTGTGCCGCGCGCTGAACATCCTGACGATCCTCGGCGCCAGCGACGGGCCGATGACCCTGACCGAACTGGCGGAGGCCGCGACCCTGTCGCCTTCCACCACCCACCGCCTGCTGACGACCCTGCAGTATGAGCGCTACGTCCGCTTCGACCAGAGCGCGCGCGGCTGGGTGATCGGCGTCCAGGCCTACATGACCGGCGCCAATTTCCTGAAGACCCGCAATCTGGTCGACGTCGCCCGTCCCCGCATGCGCCGCCTGATGGAGGAGAGCAGCGAGATCGTCAATCTGGCGGTCGAGGAGAATGGCGAGGCGCTGTATCTGGCTCGCGTCGGGGGCCCGCGCGCCGCGCAGGTCGCGGTGCCGCAGGCCGACCGCACGCTGCTGCATTGCTCCGCCGTCGGCAAGGCCCTGCTGGCCGGCATGACCGAGACCAAGGTGCAGACCATCGTGACCCAGCGCGGCATGCGCCAGTTCACCCGCAGCACCCTGTCGTCGCTGCCGGCGCTGTATCGCGACCTGTCGCTGGTGCGGACGCGCGGCTATGCGCTGGACCAGGAGGAGCGGGTGTCGGGCATGCGCTGCGTCGCCGCCCCGATCTTCGATGAGAATTCCCGTGTGATGGGCGCCCTGTCGCTGTCCGGCTCCAGCCGGCGCATCGAGGACGAGCGGCTGCGCGCCCTGGGCGAGATGGTCAAGCGTGCCGCCGCGGCGGTGACACAGGAATTGGGCGGGCGCGTGCCCGTTCCCAACTGACCCGCTCCATACGGACAATGAACGCCAAGAGCTGACGGCAGGTGGTGCCCGTCGGCATTTCCTCCCTGGCGCAACTGGGCCGCGTTCCGCATGGAACGCGGCCTTTTTCTTGTGCACGATACTGTTTCCGCGGAGTGGAAAACCCGCGATTTTCTCGGGCGTAATGGCCGGATAGGTGCGATTGTCTGTCTCGGGAAAGGCGTTCCTTTCTCATCGGGCGGATGTGTTGTTTTGCATGTTCGCGCTTCTCTCGGAGACTGGCCGTGCTGTGTGCAGCACGGCCATTTTTTTGTTTTCCGCAGGGTGAAATCGGATCCGGCCGCGCGTTGCCGCCCGCGCTCCAGCGGCGACACAGTGCCCCCCATACCCATCGACGCAACAGGGCAGGGGAGTGTTCAGACATGGCCGAACATAGGGCCGAATCCAGAACCATGGCGGCGGTCGAGGTGAGCCAGCCGGGCAAGCCGGAGGTGCTGGTCCCGGTGCGCCGCCCGGTTCCGGACCCGGCGCCGGGCGAGGTCCGCATCGCCGTCCAGGCGGCCGGGGTCAACCGCCCCGACGTGCTCCAGCGGCTTGGCAAGTACAACCCGCCGCCGGGCGTCACCGACATCCCCGGGCTGGAGGTCGCCGGCACGATCGACGCGCTGGGCGAGGGTGTGGAGGGCTGGGCGGTCGGCGATCCGGTCTGCGCCCTGCTGGCCGGCGGCGGCTATGCCGGGTTCTGCGTGGTCCCGGCCGCCCAATGCCTGCCGGTCCCCGCCGGCCTGTCGATGGCCGAGGCGGCGGCCCTGCCCGAGACCGCCTTCACCGTCTGGTCGAACGTGTTCGAGCGCGGCGCCCTCCAGCCCGGCGAGACGCTGCTGGTCCATGGCGGCACGTCGGGCATCGGCACCACGGCGATCCAGCTTGGCGCCGCCTTCGGCGCGCGCGTCTTCGCCACCGCCCGCGGCGCCGACAAATGCCGCGCCTGCGTCGAGCTGGGGGCGGAACGCGCCATCGATTACGGCGAGGAGGATTTCGTCGCGGTGGTCAAGGAGGCGACCGGCGGAGCGGGTGTGAATGTGGTGCTCGACATCGTCGGCGGCGATTATGTGGCCCGCAGCATCGATGCCCTTGCGGTCGAGGGCCGCTATGTCTGCATCGGCTTCGTCCGCGGCGCGACGGCGACGGTGAATTTCTTCCCCGTGATGACCAAGCGGCTGGTGCTGACCGGCTCCACCCTGCGGGCGCGGCCGGTCGCCTACAAGCAGGCGGTGGCCGAGCAGTTGAAGGCCCGCGTCTGGCCGCTGATCGCCGAAGGGCGGATCAAACCGGTCGTCCACGAGATCTTCCCGCTGGCCCGGGCCGCCGACGCCCACCGGCTGATGGAGAGCAACAGGCATGTCGGCAAGATCGTGCTGGCGGTGGAGTGAATACCTCCCTCTCCCGCCCCGGGAGAGGGAAGGGGCCCACGAAGTGGGAAGGGTGAGGGGCAATCCAAGGAGCCATGCGGTTCGGGATTCTCCGGTCACCCCTCACCCTCCCCACGCCTTCGGCGCGGGTCCCCTCCCTCTCCCGGGGCGGGAGAGGGCTTCCTTCCCCTCAGTCCAGCATCGGCAGGCCGCTTTCGATGCGGACCAGGGCGGCCAGCAGCGGGGCGCCGATGTCGCGGCGGACGAAGTTGCTGGCCTTCTCCGCCGCGTTGATCGCCGACTGGAAGCTGCGGCGCCAGCGGTCGTCGTTGTAGAAGGTCTTCTCCGCCTTGGCCTTCTGCGCCAGCAGGCCGGGGCGGCGGCCGGCGGCGTCTTCCACCAGCTTGTTCAGGCGGTTCATCAGGTCGTTGGCGGTGGCCGGCTCGCCGCGCTTCATCGCCGCCTCGACCAGTTCGGCATAGGCTTCGCCGCGGGTGTCGATGTCGGCCACCTGCTCGGCATAGGCGACGGCCATCGCCGTCTCGCCGCGCTTGGCCAGCCGGCCCAGCACCGCCGGGATCGTCCAGGGATTCTCGTCCTGCACGGTGCTGAGCAGGCCGAGCGCCAGCTTCGCGTCGCCGATGTCGGCCGCCGCGACCGCCAGCTCCGGCGGGCAGCAGTCGCCGCGGGTTTCCTTGAATTTCGAGAACTGGGTCTCGACCGTGTTCAGGAACAGGGTGCGGGCCTGCGCCTCCTTGCCGGCGCGCAGCAGCGTCTGGGCGACCAGCCCCAGCTCCCAGGCGCAATTGTGGCTGGAGGCATAGGATTTGGCCTCGTCGGCGAGCGCGCTGGTCAGCGCGCCGTCGCCGCGCCAGGCCGCCGCCTTGGCGATGTCGGCGAGGTTGTAGATGCGGGTCGAGCAGTCGTTGATCTGCCGCGTGATGTCGAGCGCCAGCGGCGTCTGTCCCATCAGCGACAGGGCGCGGGCGACGAACAGATCCTGGCCCGAGCTGTCGGCGGCGCCGCCGCGGCGCACCACGCTGACGAAGGGAGCCATGATCTCCTTGGCACGGCCGCTGTCGCCCAGCTGCTGGTAGGCGACGGCCAGCGACAGCCAGTCCCAGCGCGCCGCGTTGATCGGCGTTTCCACCGGCGGCAGCATCTCGCCGACGCGGTGGAGGAAGCACAGGCTGCTCAGCGCGTCGTTGCAGACCAGCGCGCGGATGCGCGAGCGGAATTCGTAGAAGTCGAAGTCGCCGACGAACTGGTTGGTGACGAGTTGCACCGCCAGCGGGCTGTCGGGGAATTTCGTCACGATCTCGTTGAACAGCTTGTCCGCCTCCTTCAGCAGGCGGGACTCCTCGGCGGCGTCATAGGTGTTGTCGGCCTGCCGGATCAGCTGCAGCGCCTGGACGAACAGGCGGTTGGCCGGGCCCGGCGTGCCGGCGGCCGGGGAATCCGCGCCCCCGCCACCATCCTGGACCGGGCCATCCTGGACCGCAACATCCTGTGCCACGACTTCCTGCATGGCCGCGCCCTGCACGGCCCCATCCTGCGCCTGAACGGGACCGGCCGCGAGTACCGCCGGCACGAACAGGGCGGCGGCCATGGCGGCACGGCGGATGAAGGCGAGGACGCGGGGAAGGGCGGAGGCCATGGCGGTCGGGTTTCAACCCTGGAGGTTTGAGAGCAGGCGGACGTAGCTGACGACGCGTTGGACGTTGGCGACCGAGCGGGCGTGCTGGAGCGTGCGATCCAGCTCTTCCTGTGAACTGGCGACGCCCATCAGATAAACAACGCCATCGACGGTATCGATGCTGTAGTTCTGGCTATGAATGTCCGCATCGAAGGTGATGCGGCTGCGAATCTGGGTCGAGATCCAGGTGTCGCGCGCGCTGTCGACGATGCTCGACCCGTTGTCGATCTGGATTTCGTTGATGACTTCCTTGACGCCCTGCGCCTGCCAGGCGAGCCGCACCGCGTCCAGCCGCATCTGCGGATCGGCGGCGCGGCCGGTCAGCAGGACGCGGCCCTGGTCGACGGTCAGGCCGATCCGGTTGGTCATGTCGATCGAGTGCTGGAGCCACAGCGAGTTGATGCGGGCGCGGATTTCGGTATCGCTGACGAAGCCGCCGAAGCCGCGTTCCTGCGAGGCGACCACCGCGGCGCCGCCCGCCGTGCCGAGCAGCAGCGGGCCGCAGCCGGCGAGCGAGGCCCCGGCGCAGGCAAGCGCGAACAGTGTCCCAAGGCGGCTCGAACCGGTCACAGCGTGCCTCCCTTCGCCTGCACGGCCAGCGCCGGGCGGATGCGGCGCGCGGCCGGAAAAAGTCACGGCGGAACGGAGTTTGCAATGGGGAAATTCGGAGCCTTCGCCAGTCATCGTCACTTTGTCCCGATGTGATGCACGGATGTTGCAGTCGCTGCGGTCGCGAAGTGATTCCGGGCGCAGCGCCTCCCGCAGTCTCGGGACAGAATCAGGCGAAAGCTGGGCTGGACAGCACGGCTGCGATCTCGCGCGCCAGTACGCGGGCGACCACCCGCCGCGCGGTGGGGTCGCGCAGGATCTCCTCGTCCTTCGGGTTGGTGAGGAAGCCGGTCTCGACCAGCACCGACGGCACGTCCGGCGCCTTCAGAACCGCGAAATTGGCCGAGCGCATCGGGTTGTCGAGCAGGTGCAGCTCCTTTCCCGCCCCCTCCACCAGCAGCTGGCGCGCGGCCAGCGAGGCATGGCGGGTGTGGCGGGCGGTCAGGTCGAGCAGGATGTCCTTGACGATCCGTCCGCCGCCCATCGTCCCCGGCTTGCCGAATCGGTCGGCCCGGTTCTCCTGCTGGGCGAGGCGTGAGGCGAAGGCGTCGGATGCCTTGTCCGACAGGATGTAGGCCGACAGGCCGCGGGCATCGGCATTGGGCGCGCTGTCGGCGTGGATCGATACGAACAGGTCGGCGCCGGTCTCGCGCGCCAGGGCCACCCGGTCGTCCAGCGCCAGGAAACGGTCGTCGCGCCGCGTCAGCTTCACCGCGACGCCACTCCGCTCCGCCAGCGTCCGGGCGACGCTGCGGGCGATGTCCAGCGTCACGTCCTTCTCGAAGGTGCCGCGCGTGCCGATGGCGCCGGGATCGTTGCCGCCGTGACCGGGGTCGAGCATCACCAGCCGTGCCCGCGCCGGCGGGGCGGCGACCGGCTTGCGCTCGGGCCGCCGCTGGCCGGCGAGGGCCGCGCCGGACCCGAACGGCTGCGCCAGCGCGAGGCCGGCCGTGCCGAGCGCCGTTAACCAAAGCTTGCTCAGCCCGAGCCCAAGCAGCTGTCGTCGATCCATGGCGAAAATCACCGTGCCGCAAAGTGTGGACATGCCGCGATGCCAGATCGCGGCGCCCATCTTCCTACCTCATTCATTAACCAATGCGGCTACGAAAAAGTATTGTCAAGGTCGGGCAGGTTACCATTCCTGAATATTTGTGAGCGCTTTGCCATGCAGGCAGACTTGACCGGCCGAGGATTCGACAGATGTCATTGGTTGCTTGATGGCCGATTGAAAAAGCGCTAAAATTTTAGCGATCAGCTCGGGAGGTGTCGATGTTGAGGAAAGCCTTGTTCAACATCATCCGGCAAGAGCAGCGCGAGGTCGAGGACGAGCTCGAACGCGAGGAGCAGCAGCCGAGGCCCGACATCGGGCGGATCGTCGGCCTGCAGCAGGAGGTGACCAGCCTGCGCCGGGAGTTGGAGCATTTCAACGAAGTCTGACGGCGACGTCTGGCCTGTGACGTCTGGCCGCAAAGTCCGACCGGTGACGGCCGGGCATCGCCACTGATTTGGATATGACCGGATGGTCATGATCTGGATATGACCGGATGGTCATGCCCCCTTCTCTGCGGCAGTGCGGAGGAGGGGTTTTTGCTTCAGGCTCCTGTTTCCCGGCCGGACGCCTGTCACCCGAGCTTGGCGTAGCCCCGCTCGATCACGCGCTCGGCCGCTTCGTAGACGGCCAGCATTTCCTCATAGGCGGCCCGCAGGCGGGCCAGGTTGGCGACCGCCGTCTGGTCGGGATGGCGCGATTCCGACAGTTTCAGGCCGGCGCGGATATAGTCGGCGCGCAATTCCGCCACCCGCACGGCCATGTGCAGGAAGCTGTCCCGGTTGAGGTTGGGCAGTTCGCGCCCGATGACCTCGCAATTGGCCTCCAGGATCGCGGCATCCATGTTTTCCAGGAAATGGCGGATGCGCTGGCTGCGGCTGCTGTCTGCCGCATCGGCCGTCAGCAGCTTGTCGACCTTGCCCTTGGTGTATTCGCCGATGACCTTGCCGCCGGATGCCATGGGAGCCTGCCCTGCTTTTTGCCGACCGTTGCCGCTGCCGGCGATTGTCGCACCGCCGGACGGCGGACGCCAGCGCGGCGTATGGCCGCCGGGGCACCGTGCGCCGCCTGATGTCCGGACCCGCTCATGAAGCAAGTGCAACATGGCGGCGTTCGTGCTAGGGAAGCAGCCCCCTTTTCATGCTGTACGTCATGGTGGATGCGCGATGTCCGAGACCGGCTCCGACTATATCCTCACCGTTTCCTGCCCCGACACCGTCGGCATCGTCTTCGCGGTGTCCGGCTTCCTGGCGGAGCGGAGCTGCAACATCATCGACAGCGCCCAGTTCGGCGACCGCATCTCCGGCCTGTTCTTCATGCGCGTCAGCTTCAACGGCAGCGACGGCGGGCCGTCCAAGGCGCAGTTGGAGGCCGAGTTCGCCGCCCAGGTGGCGGAACGCTTCGCCATGACCTGGAAGATCCACGACGCCCGCCGCCGGCCGCGCGTGCTGATCATGGTGTCGAAGTTCGGCCATTGTCTGAACGACCTGCTGTACCGCTACCGCACCGGTTACCTGCCGATCGAAATCCCGGCAATCGTCTCCAACCACCGCGATTTCTACCAGCTGGCGGCCTGGCACAACATTCCGTTCCACCATCTGCCGGTCGGGTCCGACAACAAGGCGCAGCAGGAGGCCCGCCTGCTGGAGATCGTCGACGAGGAGAGGGTCGACCTCGTGGTGCTCGCCCGCTACATGCAGGTGCTGTCGGGCGCGCTGTGCGAGCGGATGGCCGGGCGGGTCATCAACATCCACCACAGCTTCCTGCCCAGCTTCAAGGGGGCCAAGCCCTATCACCAGGCGCATGCCCGCGGCGTCAAGCTGATCGGCGCCACCGCGCATTATGTCACCTCCAACCTCGACGAGGGTCCGATCATCGAGCAGGAGGCCGAGCGCGTCGACCATACGATGACGCCCGACGATCTGGTGGCCATCGGGCGCGACATCGAGAACATCGTGCTGGCCCGCGCCGTGCGCTACCACGTCGAACACCGCGTGCTGCTGAACGGCAGCAAGACGGTTGTCTTCCGCTGATCAGCTGTTCGCGCTGAATTCCCAGCCGGCCGCGGGCGCGGCGCCGCCCCTCAATGGGGCTGCGCCGTCTCGCGGGCGTCTTCCGGCTGCGGCATGAACACCGCGCGCGTGATCGCCTGTTCGATCTGGTCGCGGGTGAAGGGCTTCGGAATCACCGGCCCCAGATGTTCCAACCCGTGCTTGGCCAGATCGTCGGGGAAGGCGGTGACGAAGATCACCGGCAGGAAACGGCGGGCCCGCAGTTCGCGCGCCACCTCCAGCCCGTTGTCGCCGTCGGCCAGACGGATGTCCATCAGGGCCAGCGTCGGCCGGTGCTCGGCCGCCAGGGCCAGCGCCTCGTCCATCGTCGCCGCGTTGCCGCAGACGATGTGGCCCATGCCGCGCACCGTTTCCGCCAGATCATAGGCGATGATCGCATCGTCCTCGACGATCAGGATGGTGGCGGTCAGGCGGGCACGGACACGCTCGCGGGCATGGGTCAGCCGCTCCATCGCGTTTTCCGGCGCGATGCCCAGGACGGCGGCGGCATCGCCGACCGGCAGATCCTCCAGGTTGACCAGCAGGTAGAGCCGCCGGTCGGTCTCGTCCAGCGTCATCAGCGCGGATTCGACCGGATGATAGGGGGCGACCGCGGGGGCGGCGCCTTCCTTGTCCTGAAGCTCGTTCAGATGGCGGTAGAGCGCGCCGCGCGACAGGTCGTCGTTCCCTCCGGTTTCCGCCTCTTCGGCTTCCAGATACCACTCCAGGGTGCGGGTGACCAAGGCGTCCCCGCGCCCGTTCGTCCCGGTCAATGCCCGGGCGTAACGGCGCAGGTAGGGCAAGTGCTGCATGAAATGACCGGTGTACTGCTCCATCTCTCTCCCCGTGCCTTTCTGCGGCGCGTGTTCCTGACATTCCTTCCGGCGAAGCCGCCCCGGGGATCCGGATGCGGTCGCTGCGCCGGGCGGTCCCGCCGAAGGTCGCGACGTTGCCGACGCTGCTCCGATCAGCAGAGTGGCGCATTCGGACCTGCAACAGTCCAAATCATATGGCGCAGTTCACGGCCTAACGGGAGTGAACCCGAAAGATTTATTCGAGATACCGATAAAGGATTACTCTCTATGCATGGTATGCGAGTCGGCCGGACCATCCCCCGGACTGCCGAGGCCCGGCCTATGACCATCCTGGCATAGGGGATGCCGGAAGGGTATTCTTAACCCTTCGGAAAGACTTACAAACCTACTCTGACATTGCCCTCCGGCCATTGGCTGTGCCGATGACTGTGCGAGGGCGAGGCGAGTGTTCCCGATCCTCATGCGCGCCGGCTATCCCCCATGCCGGCGCGCATTTTCTTGTCCGGCATTGCGTCCGAACCTCTCCCACCCGGGGTCGGCGATGGTGCGCAGACGCAGCTCGGCCCGACGGAAGTCCGGTCGAACGACGGTGCCGGTCCGGCCGGCCATCCGTGTTCGGGCAAATCTGCCCCCGTGGCTGCGTGCGCCCCTTGCATCGCGCTTAATCCGACGTTAAGGACATCGGCTCACGGTTGGACCGTGTCGTCGGTTATGGAAGGCTGGCCGGCCCCTGCCGGTCCAACCTTTCGGGCTTGACGCCGATTGCCGCATCGTGACCGGGTTCGCGCATGGAAGACCAAGAGTTGGATCGGTCCCTGATGGATGGCGTTCCGCCGGATGAACTGGCCGACTATGGCCGGTGGCGGGAGCGCGTGCGCGGCACGAACATCTCCGAAAAGACTCTGCTCGCCACCGATTATCTCAATCACTTCAACGAAATCGTGATGCTGATCGAGATGATCCCGGACATGCCGGACATGCTGGAGGAATGCCGCATCTGGCAGCCCAAGAGCTATGCCGAGCATTTCCGCGACAGCGGCTTCTCCGACAAGGAACTGGCGATCGAGGCCTATGGGCATGTGCCGTCGAAATTCCGCCGGCCGTTCGAGGACACCATCGTCCAGGCCCATCAGGTGATCGCCCACACGCTGGAGCGGATCGGAACCGACATCGACAGCGGCGACCCGGACAAGCTGCGGCTGGATTGCCAGACCTCCGTCGCCATGATCCACCGCATCATCCAGGTGGCCAACGGCATCATCCACGGCACCGCCCATGTGATGGAACAGGGCGAGATCGACCTGTATCTGCAAAACGGGCAGTAGCCGGGCGAGGGGCCCCATACTTTCGTTCCAAATCGTGCGTCTTACCAACGAAAAACAGGCGTTTTCAGTCACTTGTCCCGGCAGAAATGGCGATTGATGGTGTGCCAACCATTCGTTCGTTGCATGGCTCACAGGCGCTCCCCGGCACTATAGTCGGATCATAAAAAATAAGACGGAGGCGTGGTCTTGCGTCCTCTGCGGGGGGAAATGGAGCATTGCCCATGAAAGGTTGCGCATTCGCGCCGGCCGATGGCATGGCCGTGTCTGAACCGCGCGTGTGGCGGCCCGGGCCGCCCACCGATCACGCCGGCCCCGCTCTTCCCGTCCTGCAACGGGGGGAGGCATCGCAGCGCATGACGACAGCCGGGGCACGATCCGGACATCTGGACAGCTTCACCCGCGACCGGCTGCCGGCCCCGTCGCAGCGCCCCGACCTCATTCTCGACCGCCCCGAACTCCGGTATCCCGAACGCCTCAACGCCGTCTCCGCCCTGATCGACGGCTGGCGCGACCGCGGCCGGGACGACAGCCCCTGTCTGATCGGCGGCGACGGCACGGTGTGGAGCTATGGCCGGATGCGCGACACCGTCGACCGCATCGCCCGTGTGCTGACCGAGGATTACGGGCTGGTCACCGGGAACCGCGTGCTGCTGCGCGGGCCGAACACCCCGATGCTGGCCGCCTGCTGGCTGGCGGTGATCAAGGCCGGCGGCGTGCTGGTGCCGACCATGCCGCTGCTGCGCGCGCCGGAGCTGGCCGACGTGCTGACGCGCGCCCGGATCGACATGGCGCTGTGCGACACCCATTTCCTCGACGATCTGGAGGAGGCGGCGCTGCCCTCGCTGCGCATCGTCGGCTTCCGCGACGGCGAGCTGGAGCACCGCATCGCCACCAAGCCGGCCGGATTCGAGGCGGCGGACACCGCGGCCGACGACGTGGCGCTGATCGCCTTCACCTCCGGCACCACCGGCACGCCCAAGGCGGCGGCCCATCTGCATCGCCACCTGCTGGCGATCGCCGATCTGTCGCCGCGCTCGGCGCTGGGAACGCAGGCGGACGACGTGTTCTGCGGCTCGCCGACGCTGGCCTTCGCCTATGGGCTGGGCGGGCTGCTGCTGTTCCCGCTGCGCATCGGCGCCTCGGTCATCCTGCTGGAGCGCGGGACCGCCGACCGGCTGCTGGAGGCGGCGGCCCGGCACAGGGCGACGGTGATGTTCACCGTGCCCACCGTCTATCGCGGCATGATCGGCCGGATGGCCGCGGATCCGGTGCTGGCGGACGGACTGCGCTCCCTGCGGCTGTGCGTGTCTGCCGGCGAGCCGCTGCCGCAGCAGACCTTCGAGGGCTGGCGCGACGCCACCGGGCTGGAGATCCTCGACAGCCTGGGCACCACCGAACTGTTGAACGCCGTGCTGCATGCGGTGCCCGGCGACGTCCGTCCCGGCTCCACCGGCAAGCCGGTGCCGGGCTACGAGGCGATGGTGGTCGACGACCAGTTCCGCAAGCTGCCGCCGGGGCAGGTCGGCCGGCTGGCGGTGCGCGGCGCGACCGGCTGCCTCTATCTCGACGACCCGCGGCAGGAAAGCTATGTCCAGCAGGGCTGGAACCTGACCGGCGACGCCTTCCACGTCGATGAGGACGGCTTCTTCTGGTACCACGCCCGCACCGACGACCTGATCGTCTCGGCCGGCTACAAGATCTCCGGGCTGGAGGTCGAGAACATCCTGCTGGCGCACGAGGCGGTGCAGGAATGCGCGGTGATCGCCGCTCCCGATCCCGTGCGCGGGACGATTCCCAAGGCGTTCGTCGTGCTGCGCGACGGGCTGTACCCCGACGAGCGTCTGGCGGAAGAGCTCCAGAGCTACGTCAAGGAGCACATCGCTCCCTACAAGTACCCGCGCGCGATCGAGTTCCTCGATGCCCTGCCGCGGACGGAAACCGGCAAGGTCCAGCGCTTCAAGCTGCGCCGCCGCGCGTGGCAGCCGGACGAGGTTGGATAACGCCGGATAAGCGTTACAGGGCGAAGCCGGCGAAGCGGGTCAGCCGGATGGCGCGCCGCTCCAGCAGGGCGGCGAACTCCGGTCCGCGCAGATAATCGTATTCCGCCCGCCGTGGCTCGACCAGGCTGTCGACGCGGCGCAGTTCGGCGTCGGGAAGGCCGGGGTGGACCATGATCAGGGGACGGCTGCCCGATCCGCCATCCAGCCCGTCGAGGAAGCGCGGCATCAGTTCGGCGAAGGGACGCTTGCCGGCGAAGTCGTAGACCCCGGCGAAGCGGCTGTTTGCGGGAATGCCGCGCGCCCGCGCCATGCGGGTCAATCCGCCGCCGAGCCCGCCGATCAGCAGCGTCTTCGGCACCGCGACGCCACGCCGCAGGATCGCGGCCACCGGCTCGCCGCACAGCCGGACATAGGCGCCGGCCGGGGCGCCGGGCAATGCGCTGTTCAGGGCGGCAAGCGCGTCCACCACCGCCTCGCGGATTCCGGGCAGCTGGTGGACATGCTGGTGGCCGTCGATGTGGTCCGGCGGTCCGCCCCAGGACTGGGTGAAGGCGTCGAGCTGGCGCGACAGTTCGGCACGGATTTCGGCGCGGACGGCGGCGCCGTTCAGTTTCCCGCGATAGGCCCAGCCCATCAGCCGCCCCAACGGCGGCAACCGCCCGTTGGGGGCGAGGAGCGGCATCGGCCCCAGCGGTGGCTGGTCGGTCAGGGTGAAATGCAACCCGACATCGGCCTTGTCCTTCAGCTCGCGCAACGCCGCCGCGTCGGGGCGCCAGTGCGGGCAGAGGCTCATGACCGACGTCGCGGTCAGCCGGCCGGCGGCGATCAGGTCGCGGATGGCGGCATCGACTCCGGGTGCCAGCCCGTAATCGTCGGCACAGAGAACAAGTCGGGTGGGGGACGTCTCGGTCATTCGTGAATTCGCACCGGCACCATGGGTTGGGCCAAGATGGGCCGGCCGGCGGTTCCGATCAAGACGACGCCTTGCGCGAACCGCGGGCCGGGCGGCCGGTCAGGCGGTTTCCGCCGCGGCTACCGCCGCCGGCTTGCGGGCGGGCAGCGTGGCCAGCATCACCCCCGGCAGGACCAGCAGCACGCCGATCAGGTGGAAGCCCTGCAACGGCTCGGCCAGCAGCAGCCAGGAGGCCAGCGCGGCCCACAGCGGCGACACGTACAGCGCGGTGGAGGCGCGCGCGGCGCCCATCATGGCGATGGTCTTCTGGTAGGTGAGCAGCGCCAGGACCGAGGCGAACAGCGCGACCGCGACGATCGACAGGATGGTGGAGGCCGAGACGGGGACCGGCCGCACCGCGATGGTCTCCCAGGCATAGAAGGGCGCCAGCACCAGGACTCCGGCGAACGCGTTGGCGGCGAAGGCGGTGACCACCGGCAGGGGCGTGCCCGATTGCCGCAGCAGGATGGTGTAGACCGCCCAGGACACCGCCCCGGCCAGCACCAGCAGGTCGCCGACATTGAAGGACAGGTGCAGCAGCGCCTCGACGTCGCCGCGGGTCAGGATCGCCAGCACGCCGGCCATCGCCAGCAGGAGTCCGATCACCTGCCGCGGCCGGATGGCGTCGCCCAGCCAGACGGCGGCGAGCGCCAGGATCATCGCCGGGCTGGTGGCGTAGATCAGGCTGGCATTGGTGGCGCTGGTGCGCTCCAGCCCGTAATAGACGATGGCGCCGGAAATCCCCTGGCCCAGCACGCCGAGCAGCAGGTAATGCCGCCACTGCCGCCTCAACCGGTGGCGATGGGCCAGCAGGCCGGGCAGGGCGAAGGGCAGGACGATCAGGAAGGCGACCAGCCAGCGCCAGAAGGCCATTCCGATCGGCGGCACCACATGCGCGACCGCCCGGCCGATCACCGGATTCGCAGCCATCAGCGCCGATCCGACCAGATAGAGGCCGTAGGCGGCCAGCGGACCGGAACGCAGGGAAAGCGGCAATGTGGGAAGCGGCATCGCTGGATCGGTGTCCGAAAGGGTGGTTCCGCAAAGGCTGCAACCCAGCCTAGCATGCGGCCGGCGACCGGCCTTCATGGCGGGTGTGCATGGCAGCCGTCCGGCGTCCTGATTCGCAAGGTAAGCAAGCTGCCGGTTCGGTCAACCGGATGGTTGGATTTGCAACTGTTTCGTTTTCCGGCGCTGAAAAGCCGTCCTGCAAACGGATCGGCGCGCCAAAAGATGCTCTGCGCTACGGTATAGCCACGTATGCATGTAGGCGTTGACAGGTGCCATCGGCACGCGCCAAATGACGACGCTATTTCCAAAGGCGTTCTGGCAAATTTTCTCTACGCTCAACCGAAATCGGGAGGCAAGACGAATGAAGCGCATCCTGCTGGGTGCCGGGCTTGGTATGGCCGCGGCGCTGGCGCTGTCGGCGCCGGCCCAGGCGGCGAAGACCCTTGTTTATTGCTCCGAGGGAAGCCCCGAAAACTTCAACCCGATGTTGAATACGACCGGCACCAGCTTCGACGTGGCTCTCCCGGTCTACAACAACCTCGTCCAGTTCGAGCATGGCGGAACCAAGGTCATTCCAGGCCTGGCGGAATCCTGGACCATCTCCGACGACGGGCTGGTCTACACCTTCAAGCTGCGTGCCGGTGCCAAGTGGCACAGCGTCGGCGACTTCAAGCCGACGCGCGACGCCAACGCCGATGACGTCATCTTCTCGTTCGAGCGCCAGTGGAAGCAGGACAATCCCTTCCACAAGATCTCCGGCGGCGCCTACGACTACTTCAACGACATGGCGATGCCCAAGCTGTTGAAGTCGATCGAGAAGGTGGACGACCTGACGGTCAGGTTCACGTTGAACGCGGTCGAGGCGCCGTTCCTGGCCAACCTCGCCATGCCGTTCGCGCCGATCATGTCGGCCGAATACGGCGCGATGCTGCTGAAGAAGGGCACGCCCGAGAAGATCGACCAGGTGCCGGTCGGCACCGGCCCCTTCCAGTTCGTCGCCTACCAGAAGGACGCCGTCGTCCGCTACAAGGCATTCGAGCAGTATTGGGGCGGCAAGCAGCCGCTCGACAACCTCGTCTTCGCGATCACGCCCGACGCGGCGGTCCGGCTGGCCAAGCTGAAGGCCGGCGAATGCCAGGTCATGCCCTATCCGAACCCGGCCGACATCGACTCGATGAAGAAGGACGGCTCGATCGTCGTGCAGGAGCAGGAAGGCCTGAACGTCGGCTACGTCTCCTTCAACGTGACCAAGAAGCCGTTCGACGACGTGCGCGTCCGCCGCGCCGTCAGCATGGCGATGGACAAGAAGGCGATGGTCGCCGCGGTCTATCAGGCCGCCGGCGTCCCGGCCAAGAACCCGATCCCGCCGACCATGTGGTCGTACAACACCGCGATCGAGGATTATCCGTACGACGTCGAGCGGGCGAAGAAGCTGCTGGCCGATGCGGGATATCCCAACGGCTTCGAGACCGACCTGTGGGCGATGCCGGTGCAGCGTCCCTACAACCCCAACGCCAAGCGCATCGCCGAGATGATGCAGGCCGATCTGGCCAAGGTCGGCGTCAAGGCGAAGATCGTGCAGTACGAGTGGGGTGAATACCGCAAGCGGATGCAGCAGGGCGAGCACCAGATGGGCATGCTCGGCTGGACCGGCGACAACGGCGACCCCGACAACTTCCTCTACACCCTGCTGGGCTGCGAGGCGGCGCGTCCGGGCGGCAACAACCTGTCCAAATGGTGCAACAAGGAGTTCGACGACCTCGTCGTCCAGGCCAAGCGCACCACCGACATCGCCGCGCGCACCAAGCTTTACGAACAGTCCCAGGTCATCTTCAAGGAAGAGGCGCCCTGGTACACCATCGCCCATTCGGTGGTCTACATGGGGCTCGCCAAGAATGTCGTCGGCTACAAGATGGATCCGTTCGGCATCCATCGCTTCGAAGGCGTCGACCTGAAGTGAGCTTGGCGCGATCCGGACGTGATCCGGGGCGCGCTGCCGGGCGTCGGTGCGTTCCCGGTGCATGAGTGTCCCGTCCCGGCGTGAGCGGGGGCGGGTTCGGAACGGGGGAGTTCCCCCAGCGGAACGGGGCGTTGTCAAGACAGCGCTCCGTTCCAGTTTTTATCGCAGTTTTAAAATATGAGTACCCTTCGATGCTTCGCTTCATCCTGACGCGGGTGAGCTTGGTGATTCCGACCTTTCTCGGCATCACCTTTCTGACCTTCATCCTGATCCGGCTGGTTCCCGGCGACCCCATCGAGGTGCGCGTCGGCGAACGGGGCATCGCGCCCGAACGGCTGGCCGTGCTCCGCCACGAGCTCGGCCTCGACCGCCCGCTGTGGCAGCAGTTCCTCGATTATGTCGGCAACGTGCTGTCCGGCGATTTCGGCCTGTCGCTGATCACCCACAATTCGGTGCTGAGCGAGTTCCTGACGCTGTTCCCGGCGACGCTGGAACTGGCGCTGTGCGCCATGCTGTTCGCGACGCTGATCGGCCTGCCGGCCGGCATCCTGGCGGCGGTGAAGCGCGGGTCGCTGTTCGACCATGGCGTGATGGGCCTCAGCCTGACCGGCTATTCGATGCCGATCTTCTGGTGGGGCCTGCTGCTGATCCTGTTCTTCTCGGTCGGCCTGGGCTGGACCCCGGTGTCGGGGCGCCTGGATCTGGTCCATTATATCGAGCCGGTGACCGGCTTCATGCTGATCGACACGCTGATGGCCGGCGAATACGAGGCCTTCCGCTCGGCGCTCGGCCATCTGGTGCTGCCGACGATCGTGTTGGGCACCGTGCCGCTGGCGGTGGTGGCACGCATGACGCGCTCGGCGATGCTGGAGGTGCTGGGCGAGGATTACATCCGCACCGCCCGCGCCAAGGGGCTGGACAGTGGCCGGGTCATCGGCATGCATGCGCTGCGCAACGCGCTGATCCCGGTGGTGACCGTCATCGGTTTGCAGGTCGGCACGCTGCTGGGCGGCGCCATCCTGACCGAGACCATCTTCTCCTGGCCGGGCGTCGGCAAATGGCTGATCGAATCGATCAACCGCCGCGACTATCCGGCCCTGCAGGGCGGCGTCCTGCTGATCGCCACCTCGGTGATCCTGGTCAATCTTCTGGTGGACGTGCTCTACGGCGTCCTCAACCCCCGCATCCGTCACGCGCGGTGAGGCTGAACCATGTCCACTGAACTTTCCGCCAAGACAGAGCCGGCCACCCCGGAACCGGTCGCCGCATCGCGTCCGCCGCACCCGCTGGCCGAATTCTGGTATCACTTCCGGCAGAACAAGGGCGCGCTGGCCGGCCTGGTGGTGATCCTGCTGATCGCGCTGATCGCCGTCTTCGCCGGCGTGATCGCGCCGCACGATCCCGACATCCAGTACCGCGACGCCATCCTGACGCCGCCGGTCTGGCAGGAGGGCGGCACCTGGACCTACATGCTCGGCACCGACGACATCGGCCGCGACATGCTGTCGCGCCTGATGTATGGCGCGCGGCTGTCGATGATGATCGGCCTGATCGTCGTCACCCTGTCGCTGGCCGTCGGGCTGGGTCTGGGGCTGGCCGCCGGCTTCTTCGGCGGCATGGCCGACGTGCTGATCATGCGCGGCATGGACATCCTGCTGGCGCTGCCCTCGCTGCTGCTGGCGGTGGTGGTCGCCGCCATCCTCGGGCCGGGGCTGGTGAACGCCATGCTGGCAGTGTCGGTGGTGGTGATCCCGCACTATGCCCGCCTGACCCGCGCCGCCGTGCTGGCGGAGGTGAACAAGGATTATGTCGTCGCCTCGCGCGTCGCCGGGGCCGGGCCGATGCGCCTGATGCTGATCGTGGTGCTGCCGAACTGCATGGCGCCGCTGATCGTGCAGGCGACGCTCGGCTTCTCCACCGCCATCCTGGACGCCGCCGCGCTGGGCTTCCTCGGGCTCGGCGCCCAGCCGCCGACGCCGGAATGGGGCACGATGCTGGCCTCCTCGCTGCAGTTCCTCCAGCGGGCGCCGTGGGTCGTCACCTGGCCCGGC